>NZ_CP045490.1 GCF_009392895.1 Natronorubrum aibiense
TGTGAAGTATAGCTATAGAATGTAGCTATAGCATGCAGCCATATGTGTTGACTGGAAGTTATCGGTTAGATTTATACTCACGGACCGTGACTATCAGCGTATGCTGACTTACACCGCTGTTTCGGAAGCGGGCGGCGTCGGGAAGACGACGACGTCTGCGACCTGCGCCGTCAGCCACGCTCGGGCCGGACTCGACGTTCTCGTAATCGATCTGGACACACAGAACGGAAGCCTCACTTACTTTTTCGGCCCCGATTACGACCGTGGCGATTCCGAAGTCGACAACATCGTTCGACATCTGATCGGGCGGCCGAAAGGCGACTTCGACGACCTCACGATCGAAGTCGAAGAAGGGATCGATCTCATTCCATCGCACAACATGCTCGAGGACCTGCCGGAACTGCTCTTGCGCGAGAAGGAGCAAGCCGAACGGTTGGGAGATTCCTTCTCGATGTACCACCAGCTCCACCGCGTCCTTCGGGACGGAAACGTTCGCGACAACTACGACGTCGTGATCGTCGATACGGCAGGGAAAGCCGGGCCGGTCCTCTATAACGCGCTCGTCGCCGTTCGAAACGTCGTCATCCCGTTCGAAGTGACGGCGAAAGGCCAGGAGTCGATTACTGGGCTCGACGACCTCGTCGATGGGTTAGAACAGAGCACCGGCATCGACGTTGGCGTGCTCGCAGTCGTGCCGATCGGCTACAAGGATACCCGCGACCAACGGGAAATCCTCACCGAACTCCGCGAGATGGACTTCCCCGTTCCGGTCGTCATCGGTGACCGAGGCTCGCTGATGGAAGGCAGTTGGAAACAGCAGTGCAGTCCGTACACGTACGTCGACAAACACCGGAACCGGAAACGCGAGTACGAGGTCGAAACCCTCGAGCAGTTCGACGACCTCGCTCGTACGCTGGAACGACAGGCTGGCCTCAAGACACCGGAGGTGACCGTCTAATGGGACTCAAATCCGGCTCTCGAGATGCAGGGTTGGACGGCTCCGACGACGAGTCCAGTGCAAACGACCCGTTCGACGAGTCGCCCGCCGACGAACAGTCGACTGACGCCCCCGACACCGAACCAGAGCAGCCGTCATCGACACAGCCCGAGCACACGCCCGAATCGGCGACACAAGAGTCGACAGCGACCGAGACTGAATCCGCCGATGAGTCGAACGATCACGGCCATCCGACGATGGACTCGATTCCGTACAAACTCCGCCGGAACAAGGTCAACGAGGGCCGCGAGCAGGTGCCGTTTTTCCTGCGCGACCACGTCATCGACGCCGAAGCCGAACTGCAGGATAATCTCGAGGAGCGCCTCGGAGAGAACGTCTACAAATCGGACTACCGCGAAGCGGCGATGGTCGTCGCCCAGCGCAACCCGGAGTTGATCGCATCGGTTCTTCGCGAGTGGGGCTACGACCTCGAGTCCTCACAGTAGTTTTGGAGTATCGGTCTCGGGTATCGTTTTCGACTATCGACACCAGTGATAGTTTCTGAGTATACCTGTCAAGTATCGTTCTATCCAATATGTTTTTAGTATAGCTATAATATATAGTTCACAACAATAGGTGACAAGTATAGCTCATCGAAAACAGCGATAGAGAGGTGTAAAACGGTGTAATCGACGATTTTCCCGGACAGAGTGGCGGGTTACTCGGTTTCGATTTCACCCTCTGTATAGGTAAATTGTAAGTATAGTTGAGACCAATAGCTATATGATATAGACATTAACTATAGATGGACACTATACATATATAGTATAGCTATAAAATATAGTGAGATATAGCAGCTACTGGTTGTGGATGGCCAGCGAACCGTCGGTATCAGTGGAATTGCATCGTCTATCGAGAGTCCGAAAATGGGGCCGCTATAGTAACAACTGAAACGGTTTACACACCGATCGTACAGCCGTCGTGCGATTGGGTGTGCACTGACTTTCAGTGGCTACTATAGCTGACGGATCGAGCGTCTAGGTAGGTTATACGCTGAACAGGCGCAATACCACGCCCTTCAGGGCGTGGATACGCGCCGTCAATTGATGCAACAATCCACCGCCTGTTGCATGGCCGGATATTCTATACTGAATCGGTTCTATTATGTTCTCGGACTTCATAACTGGTTATGAGTCCAGAATCCGATGCGAACCCACCGAACATTCGAGGCGTCGATCACGAACCCACGGCAGGTGAGTGACGACCTCGATCAACTCGGACGGGCTGCATCGAAGCTCTGGAACGTCGGTCGCTACTACGCACAAGAGCAGTGGGACGAAACGGGCGAGATCCCCGATGACGGGGAACTCAAATCCGAACTCAAAGGTCACGAACGCTACACGGACCTTCATTCTCAATCCAGTCAGCGCGTTCTCGAAGAACTCGCTGAAGCGTTCAACGGCTGGTTCGCAAAGCGTCGGAACGGCGATAGCCGTGCCCGACCACCCGGCTACCGCAAGCGCGGTGATTCCCACCCGCGTTCTACTGTGTCGTTCAAGGCGGCTGGCTTCAAGCAGGATGCACAGTTCACCCGCGTTCGCCTCTCGAAAGGACGCAACCTGAAGGAACACCGCTCGGACTTCGTGCTGTGCGAGTACGAGCTACGTCCCGACGTAGACCTCTCCGAGTGGGACATCCAACAGGTTCGGGCTGTCCACAAGTACGACGAGTGGCGACTCCACTTCATCTGCCGAAAGTCGATTGATCCCGAACCACCGGGAGACGAAACTGCCGGGATTGACCTCGGCATCTCGAACGTTGCCGCGCTTTCGTTCGGCGGTGAATCAATCCTCTTCCCCGGAAACGCGCTGAAAGAGGACGAATACTACTTCGGACGAAAGAAAGCGAAGTGCGACGACAGCCGGTCGAACGAGCGGCTTCGATTGGACCGTAAGCGCACGGAACGCCGAACCCACTTCTTGCACACCCTCTCAAAACACATCGTTTCGGAGTGCGTCGAGAGGGGTGTCGGGACGATCGTCATCGGTGACCTCGGCGGTATCCGAGACGACGATAACGGCGAGTCCTGCAACTGGGGCAAACACGGAAATCTCGACCTTCACGGGTGGGCGTTTGACCGCTTGACGTCGATACTCGACTACAAAGCGGAAGCCGAAGGTATCGACCTAACGGTTGAGTCCGAACGCGATACCTCAAAGACGTGTTCCGCCTGCGGAACGAAGGACGGCAACCAGCGTGTTGAACGCGGGTTGTACGTTTGCGAGGAGTGTGATACGGTGGCGAACGCGGACGTGAACGGTGCGGAGAACATCCGCCGAAAAGTAACTCCGAGTCCTTCTGAGGATAGGAGTAACGGCTGGTTGGCACAGCCTTCAGTCCACCTGTTCGATCGTAACGGGGGCCGTTTCGCCCCGCGAGAACAGGTCGTGGACTGTAAACCGTAATATCCCAACGGCGGTCGGGATTCCACGTCGTTTACGGCGTGGAGGATGTCAATCCCGAGTGCCGTGTCAGCCGATCGGCTTGAGTGGGGTTCCCTTTGCAAGACGGGCCGAATTCGCACCGAGTTTTCGTGCCGTTTGTGCCGTCACCTCGGCACTGTCGAACACCGGTTCGTCAGCCGAAAGCTGAGCGTGGTGCACAACGACCCGTGCGTCGGCGGTAACGCTGACACCGATGTTCAGCGCCGAGTTGGTCGCAGCTTCGTGGGCGACGGCGATCGCATCACCATCGTGCCCCCCGTCGACAGCCCACGAAACGGCTTCTTCTTCGATGCCGTGTTCGATGTATTCGACGGTCTCGGGGATCTCCGCCTCGAGACACCACACGAAGAGACGGGGCACCGCGTCGTCGGACTCGATCTCGCCTCGACAGCCACTCATAGCGTAGTTCATCCGGGCCAGATACAAAATTCTATAGGGCCACTTCACTCCTGAACGGCCATGGAACGATCGTGACAGCAACCCATCTTAACTGGGACGGCGCTCGGAGGTGGAGTGGGCCGGCACTCGCTCGAGCGCCGACGAGAGTTCGGCTGGGATTTCGAAGTCGAGATACGACTCGCCGTCGCTATGGGAGAGCACGAGGCCCGTTGCCACGGCGTTTCGAGGCCCGAGTTCGCCACGCACGTTGGCACTCCCACAGACGATTCCGTACTCGGCCATGGCGTCCGAGATCAGTTCGGGGATTTCGAAGTCGAGCGCGGAGCGACCGACCATGACGACGAACGATAGCTGTCGAATTGACTCCGTCGGCGTGATGATGTTGAGCGCTCGCTGTGCGTTTGTGACGAAGACGCGCCGCTTGGCCCGCCGCCGAACTCGACGGATTTCTTCGGGGGACGTATCGAGCGGAATCGCCCGCATCTCACCGTCACCCGTAAGGAGAACGGTGCGACCGAAGAGTTCGGGAGCGACTGCCTCATCGAGGAAATCGACGGTTCCGTCTTCCTGACGGACGCTGAACAGGGTTTCGACCTTCGCGGAGGGATTGATCTTGATCGCCTCCGCGAGGTCGCGGTCGTCCAGGCCGAGTTCGGAATTGATGAGCATCGTCACCATGTCGCCGGCCCCGGAGAGGTGAATCGACTCGATGGTTTTGTCTTCGGCCATGTATGCGGCATCGGTCGAACCGCCACCCATATCGAGAATCGCGACCGGGTAGTCCGTTCCGGGCGTGGTGAGCGAGCCGAGGACGGCCATTTTTGCTTCGATGCCCTGAATAACGACCTCAGTATCCAACTCGTCCGTGATCCCGGCTGCAATCTGTTGCATCGGGAGCTGTTGGGTCTTGACCATCGCCGCGAGCCCGACGGCGCTCTCCATCGAGTGTTCATCGGCGACCGACCCCTCGACCGCCTGCGGAACCAGCGTATCGACAGCCATGATGTCACGGATCTCGATCGAGTCGATAGATTGACCAGTAACTGCAGCCATGCTGCTCCGAGCCCGGTTCAACATCCCCCCGATGTTCGAACCGCTTTCTCCCTGTACGTCCGAGACCGGCCAACTGTTCATCACGGCATCCATGATGACGTCAGCACCCTGATCGACCGGGACCTCGGTCGAGTTCCCCCGTTCGTCGATGATCTGTAACGTTCCGGCCGGGATGGTTCGTTCCTCGACGTCGCCCTCCGGCGTTTTGATCACGACTGCGGACTTGTTGCCGACGAGCGCACGGGCAACGGGGATGATCTTCTGTGTCTCCTCCGGAGACAGGTCGAACACCGTCGCGATACCGTAGGGGTTCGACAGTTCGTCGATCGTCTTTCCGCTCGCCGGCGGCGCGACCTCGACGGCCGCCCGCTGGTCACGCGGCACCTCGTCCAGTTTCCTGACCTCGTCGACGATCGGGATCTCCACGTCGATGCGGTTGTTGATGAGAACCGCGTCGTCTTTCTGGACGATCGCGCCGGCGACCTCGTAGCCGTTCTTAGTCCACTCGTTGATGAGTTCGGCTGCAGCTGCGAAGTCGACTGTCTCCGGAACGAGAAAGATGACCGGCTCGGCCGTCGAGTAGTCGTCCATCGATGCGGTGATCTCGACCGTCGTTCCGGTTCCGAGGCCCATCCCACCCGGCGTCGACGGATCGTGGCCGATCATCGTCGACTCCGTGATGACCGTCTCAGTAATCGTCTCCATCGCGACGTCGCCGATGACCGGCGCGGCCTCGTTGAGGAGCACGCGATCGATCTCCGAGACGTCGATAGCCGCGTTTTCCGCCGCTTGCTCGAGTGCGTTGAGCACGCCCGGAACGTTCTTTTTCGTTCCTTTCAGCCCCGTCGTCCGATACAGAGCCGCCGAGAGAAACTCGGTCTCTCCCGAGTCGGATCGGCGTAACAGCGCAACTTCCGTACTCGAGTTCCCGATATCGACGCCTGCGATGTGACCCATGTGTGACCTATTGACAATAGGTAGCGAACGCAAAATACCTTTTCCTGAAATTGGGGCTTCGGGCCTGCCGTCTCCTTACTGGGGAACAGACAGGGACCGAACAGGAGATGGTACGGTATCACCCATCACGTGAACTCATACCATAGACTTATTTCTCAGTGTTCGGAGTATACAGATGGATCCACGAATGACAGACGTAACACTCGACACGGCGAAAGAGATGATCGAGGCAGCAGAAGGGGAGGCCGCAGAGATCGGCGTACCAATGTGCATCGCGGTGATGGACGAGGGAGCGAACCTCGTCGCGTTCCATCGAATGGACGGGGCGCTCCTGGCGAGTGTCGATATCGCGCAGAACAAAGCCTACTCCTCGGTCTCGCTGAAGATGGACACGGAGACGATCCACGAAGTGTCACAACCGGGCGAGTCACTGTACGGACTTGGCAACACGAACGACGGACGGATCATCACCTTCGGTGGCGGACTCCCGCTCGAGGACGAATCCGGCGACGTCGTCGGCGGGATTGGCGTTTCCGGCGGCAGCGCAGAAGAAGACATACAAGTCGCACAGGCGGGTGCGGACGCCTTCGAACGCAGTTGATCGGCGACGGTCACGATTCGAATCGGTATCCAATTGCAATGTGGCTAGATATTCTTTACTTTTACACAGGAGTGGTGAAAACATCAAACTATATACACACGCTTGTCGAAGTTGGCGTGTGCAATGGTAAATAATGACACACCAGCTACAGATGGGGGTGGCGAAGCCAGCGCGGCCGAAGAGACCGGGACCAGGCGGTCGAACCGGTTCAAGAAACTGGATGAACGAGCAGTCACCGAGGACGGCTTCGTAAACGAGTGGCCCGACGTCGGATTCGTGGCCATGGAGAGTCCGAACGACCCCGCTCCGAGCATCACGGTCGACGATGGACAGATCGTCGAGATGGACGGGAAAGACCGCGATGAGTTCGACTTCATCGACCGGTTCATCGCTGACTATGCGATTAACGTCGAACGAGCCGAAGACGCGATGGACGTCGATTCGGAGTCGTTCGCACGTGATCTCGTCGATATCAACGTTCCCCGAGAAGAGATCGTCGAACTGTCGACGGCGATGACACCGGCGAAACTGGTCTCCGTCGTCAACCATCTCGACATCGCCGAGATCATCATGGCGATGAAGAAGATGCGAACGCGCCAGACACCCGGCAACCAGTGTCACGTGACGAGCGTCGAGGACAACGTGGCACAGATCGCGGCGGACGCGGCCGAGGCCGCACTCCGGGGCTTCTACGAGGTCGAAAACACCGTCGGCGTGGCCCGTATGGCACCGCTGACGGCGCTCGCCCAACAGATCGGCGCACAGTGTGGTCGCGGCGGCGTCATCACGCAGTGTGCCGTCGAGGAGGCGACGGAACTCGAGCTCGGCATGCGCGGCATGACCGGCTACGCGGAAACCGTCTCCGTCTACGGCACCGAAGACGTGTTCAAAGACGGTGACGACACCCCGTGGTCGAAAGCGTTCCTCGCCTCCGGATACGCATCCCGTGGGCTAAAGATGCGGTATACGTCCGGTGCCGGAGCGGAGCTCAACATGGGACAGGCCGAAGGGAAGTCGATGCTCTATCTGGAGACGCGATGCATTCTGGTCACGAAAGGCTGTGGCGTGCAAGGGCTCCAAAACGGCGGAATCAGCTGTATCGCGATCCCGACGTCGGTCCCGGCCGGCGTCAAGGAGGTCGCCGCCGAAAACCTGATAACGATGATGGCCGACCTCGAGGTCGCCTCGGGGAACGACCAGACGTTTACCCACTCTGACAAGCGACGGACGGCGCGGATGATGCCCCAGTTCCTCGCCGGTACCGACTTCATCTTCTCGGGATACAGCGCCGTGCCGAACTACGACAACATGTTCGCCGGTTCGACGTTCGACTCGTCAGATTTCGACGAGTACAACGTCATGCAACGAGATCTGCAAGTCGAAGGCGGAACACGTCCCGTCGACGAGGAGACAGTCCTCGAGTACCGCGAACGCGCCGTCAAAGCGTTGCAAACCGTGTTCGAGGAGCTCGGATTCCCCCCGATCACGGACGAGGAAGTCGACGCGGCGATCTACGCCGACGGCAGTAAGGACATGCCAGAGCGCAGCACGGCCGAAGACATCGAAGCGGCGGAGGAACTACTCGAAGACGGCGTCACCGGTGCCGATGTCGTGAAGATCCTGGCCAAAAACGGGTTCGAGACGATCGCCCAGAACATGCTCGGCATCCTCAAAGGGCGTGTCGCAGGCGATTACATCCAGACGTCGGGAATTTTCGAGGGTGACGGCGAGTTCGACATCGTAAGCGCAGTCAACGACCCCAACGAGTATCAGGGCCCCGGAACCGGATTCCGACTGGAGGGGGAGCGCTGGGAAGAGAAGAAAGACATTCGATTCGCCGTCGATCCGGAGGATATCTAGTCATGGCACACGCACAACAGCAGACGCGGACCCTCGAACTGACCGAAACGGGCGTCGCAACCGAGGGAACGGCGACAGATGAAGTCGTCATCTCCATCAGCGCCGGGTTCAACGAACTGAAAGACGAGACGCTGGCGGGCGTAAACTTAGCCGACGTACTTCGGGAGATGATGGCCGGAATCGAAGAGGAAGGCCTCACACCGCGTGTCGTTCGCTTCACTGATACGCTCGACCTCGGCGTCATCGGACTCCGGGGCGCGAAATTAAGCGGTTCGGGGATCTCGATCGGCATCCAGACGCGCGGCACGACGCTCATCCATCAGGAGGACCTCGTCCCGCTCAGCAATCTGGAACTGTTCCCGCAGGCGCCGCTGATCGACCTCGAGACGTTCCGTGCGATCGGAAAGAACGCGGCACGGTACGCCAAAGGCGAGACACCCGAGCCGGTGCCAGTCGCAAACGACCCGATGGCACGACCGAAATACCAGGCGCTCGCGGCGGTCTGGCACATCAAAGAGATGCAGTACAAAGACGAAGACAAAGAGCCGATGGAACTGGAGGTCTCCTTCTAACCATGACCGACGATATCGAATACCCACTTTCAGATCACCCCGACCAGGTCGAAACACCCGAGGGAACGACGCTTTCCGAGATCACACTCGAGAAAGTCGTCGACGGCGAGATCGATGGCGATGAACTCGTCATCGCCCCGGAAACGCTCGAAAAACAGGCACAGATCGCGGAACAGGAAGGACGGCCACAGCTCGCACAGAACTTCCGGCGAGCCGCCGAGCTGACGGCCGTGCCGGACGACCGCATCCTCGAGATCTACAACGCACTCCGACCGAGCGGGGCGGATAAAGAGACGCTGCACGAGATCGCCGACGAACTCGAAGACGAGTACGGCGCCGAGATCAACGCCGAGCACGTCCGAGAGGCGGCGGCGGTGTACGAGGAACGCGATCTCTACTGATCGTCTCGAGCACCGATTTCGACCGGAACAAACCACTCAGATGTACGATCGCGTGCTTGTGCAGGTCGATACCGACGACCGAACGCACCCCGCAGTCGGCTACGCCGTCGACGTCGCTGCTACCCACGGGGCCAGCCTGTACGTTCTCGAACCAGTCGAGACGAGTACACACCGCGTCGTGCGAATCGAACGCGACGTGGTTGCGACCGCCCAGTCGACCGATCGAGCGAGCAGCACCGACGAGCACACGCTGCTCGAGACGACCGGCGAAGTGGTGTCGGAGTTCCCAAACCGGACTGAAACCACGCGCCAGTCGACGCTCGCACGCTGTGTCGCGTCCCACGAAATCGATCTGACCGTTGTTGGGGTCGGGCGGCGACGACGTCTCGGTGCGTCCGTCTTCGGCAGTTCGGTTACGCAACGTCTCACCACCGCTTCGACACCCGTGATAACGGTTCGAGCGGACGCCGAAATCACGCGATCACCCCCGTTCGAATCAGTCTTGGTACTCGTCGACCAGCGCGGAGACGGACTCGAGCAGGTGACACGGGGAGCTGAGCTCGCGGCCCGCGACGGGGCTAACGTTCACCTGCTGGCCGTCGTTACTGCGTCGGTGCTCGGAACCAGCGTCTGGTCACGCGACGTCGTCGACCAGTTAGAAGCGACCGCCCACGGCGTAATCGACGACGCAGCAGCGGTTGCAGCGAGCGAAGGGGTCGACGAGGTCGTCACGACGGTCGTCTCCGGGACAGTAATCTCGGAACTACAATCACACGTCGCCATGACGGACGCCGATCTCATCGTGAGTCGGACGGGGTTACCGGACGGGCTCACCGAACGAATCGTCCGGACTGCACCGGTCCCAGTGCTGAATGTCCACCTTGAGTGACGACGTTCGCCGGCGCGCCACTCGACCCGCCCTAACGCTCCGTTTTGCTCCCCCGAATCGGCTGGCGAGTCTCGTACGTCAGCGCGCGCCAGAGCCACTCGAGCGGACCGAATCGGAAGTATCGCAACCAGAGCAGCGACAGCACGATCTGTACCGCCCAGATGACAACGACGACCCCGAACAGTTCGACTCGAGTGAGATGCCCAAACAGACCGAGACCGTGGCCGTAGAAGATCGACGTGGCGAGGACGGTCTGCAAGATGTAGTTGCTGAACGCGGTCCGGCCCACGGCAGCTAACGTCTGCGTCACGACGCCTGCGGGCCGCCACCGACAGTACGCCATCACGACGCCGATGTACGCCGCAGCGAGCGGGAAACTTCCCCAGTAGTTGAACTGCCGCCAGAACAGCGCCGCGCTCGTCCCCCAGTCGTTCGCCTGAATGTACCAGACACCGGTGAGAATTACAGCGAGCCCACTGACCGATCCAATACCGATCAGTCGGCGATAGAACCGCGGTGACCGATCGTTCGTCAGTACGCCCCACTTGAACAGCGCCATGCCGATGAGCATGGTACCGCCGACGCGCCAGACAGCGTAACCGAGAAAGCCGGTCGTCTGGCGCTGGAACGAGGCCGAGATGCGGTGGTTCATCTGGTCAATCCACCCGCTACGGTACGTTTCGACTTCGGCTTGCAGCATCGGCTCGGGTGGTCGCCACGTGGATGCGATCACGGCCGGATCCATCGTCAACCCCGACAAGACCTCGAGGAGCGACGGAACGGCCACCAGACTGAGCCCGAAAAGCAGCAACGTCCGTGCCTCGAGATCGCGAAGAAAGACGACGCCGAAGGCACAGAGGCCGTACGTGACGAGAATATCACCGTACCACAGCAGATAGGCGTGTGCGAGGCCGAACAGGACGAGCCACCCGGAGCGTCGGAAATACAGTTGCAGCACCGACAGCCCTTTGTTCTCGACGTTGCGCGTGAACAAGACGACACCGCCGCCGAACAGAATCGTAAACAGCGTGAGAAACTTCTGTTGGGCGAATACGTGGCCGACGAACCAGGCCCAGTAGTTCTCCCCGGTAAACGCACCGTACACCGTCGGATTGGAGAGGGTCGACTCGGGCATCGCAAACACCCAGATATTGACCACCAGAATGCCCAACAACGCGAATCCCCGGAGCGCATCGAGACCGACGATCCGTTCCGATGGCGACGTTGGGCCGCTTTTAGAAGTCATTCGATACGTTGTCCATCGGACTCGTCCATTGTACGTCTTGCGCGTTCGTGGCCGAACACGACACAGGCATCAAGTGACTCTCGGTTCAGACGGGCTGTGCGCAAGCAGTCACCGATCGAATCGCCACCACACTCGAGATTTGAATGTTTTATTGATAAGTGGGTAAACATAACATCTTTTCGATGATACGATTTCGTCCGGAATCAGCAGTTGCATCAATCGGTACGCTTCGAAGTGTCCCGTCCCATGGATAGACGAGCCGGACTCGAGAGCGGGCATACCGATTACAGCAGGAATGTGCAGTCGGCTGTGGATGGTGTGCACTACTGTCGAGGCTGGCCTTTCGACATCAGCGTTCTGAGAGAAAATATCCGGTTCAGAAAGTATATCGAAGACAGGTAGCTCGGTGATCAGAGACGCGTCAGGAACAGTGCCCGACGCGGTGTTCGGTCTCACCCCGGACGGTGCCCGTGGAGCGAGCGTCTGCCGAGTAACAGATGACGTCGGCCTCGAGTTTGTGGTGGGGTCCTGCCGACCAGTCAGATTGCGAAACAGCGCTGGCTAAGCGTTCCGTAGCGGGCGCAACCGGAGGTTAGACGTGTTTCTGGCATCCGATTATTATCCGACGACCATCGCACGCTCGACGATCTCCTCGCCGTACATCTCTTCTAGGTCTTCGTGTTGGTCGGGACGGTTCTCGTAGACGTCCTGGAACAGCGTAATGGGTGTTTGAGCGGCCTGATAGGTCGCTTCGTCCCACATCCGGTCGTTGCTGATGGAGACTTCGACATCGTCGACCAGCAGCGTGGCCGACTGCTCCATAGCGATGGCACCGCGGCCGGCCTCTTTGGCCGCTTCGAACTCCTCCATCGAGTCGACGATATCGTTCATACTCGGGATGTAGGACGCCAGATCGAGCAGTTCTTCTGCCAGTGCATCGCCGTCGAGTTCGCGTTCGTCGCCACCGACGGTGAGTCGGTACTGGTCGTCGTCGAGTTCCTCGAGTTCGATCCCGTCGCCGTCGTAGACGTACTGGCCGTCCTCCTCGCGGAGTTCGACGTCACGACCGTTGACTTCGAGGAGCCAGCTTCCGGTTTTCGGTGGGAGCGGCGACTTGTTCGCCTCTTCGACCTGCCCGGGCGTGAGCGACCAGATTCCGAGCATTCCTTTCGCCTGATTCTCGGTCATGCGCTCGTGGTAGCCCTCGACGTCGCGGATATCGTCGTACGGGCCGTCGACCGCGATCAGGCCGTTCGCACTCGCGCCGCGGGAAGTGTTGTGCCGCAGTTCCGGCCACGGCGGCAGCCCGCCGGTAGGCGTGATCGCACGCATGTCCTTGGTGTAGTCGACTTCACCGTCGACGAGGAGGAACAGGCGCTCGAGATTGTTCGACGGCTTGCCCATCTCGTCGCGGAGGTCCCCGAGCGCTAACTCGGCCTCACCGCTTTCGACGATGACCGACATGGCCAGACTACCCTCGTCCAGACCGTACTCGTTTTCGACGATGGTGAAAAACTCGTCGGCCTTCTTCCAGTCGTCGATGTCGCCGACTTCTGGAATCACGAAGCCGTCGATGTGTTCAATGGCTCCGTTCTCGGGGTCGGCAATCTGCAGCATGTGCTTGAAACACTGATGGCGGGTTTCGGGACTGTCCCGGTGCCAGACGATGCGCGGGTGAATCTCGCCAGGGAAGTCGGCTCCCTCTTCCGAGATGACGTCGATGATGTTCTCGGCTCCTTCGTCGCGCATCGACGGTGCGGTCGCGTCTTCGTTGTCCGGCACCCAGACGTCCGGAGCTTCGATACCGCGGAGTTGGACTGCACCGCGCAGCATCTTGGCCGAATCGTCTTCTCCTTCCACCGCAGTTGGGGTCGTAAAGAATGTGCGCACGAACTCCCGGTCGTGCCGTCGTTGCGTACTCATAAGTGCAGTGTACACTATTACGTTCTAATATTAAAGTGGTTTGGTGAGTTGAGTGGCTGTCATATGTTGGTTCGACCAGCAGGAGCGAACGGCGGACGGGAGCTACGCCACGGCTGTACTACACGGTGTATTTGTTGAGTTCGATCACATTTGCGACGCGACAGAGTTGGTCGACGAACTCGTTTGCCTCCCACGTCTCGTCGATTCGCGTCGTCGGCCCCGAGATACTGATCGCACCGATAGTGTCCGAATCGAACCGAATCGGCGCGGCGATACAGCGCAGTCCCTCGAGACGTTCTTCGTCGTCGACCGCGAACCCACGCTCCCGCGTTCGGTCTAGCTCCTCGAGGAGGGCATCGCGGGACGTGATCGTTCGGGACGTGACTTCCGGTAAGCCGTGTTGGTCGATGATATCGTCGACCCGTTCCGTCGGGAGATGAGCGAGAATCGCCTTCCCGAAGGCCGTACTGTGCATGTGGTGTCTGCAACCGACGTACGTATCCAGATCGACCGCATGCTCGCCTTTCGCTCGGCAGAGGTAGACCCCCTTTCCGTCTTCTTCGACGACGAGGTGGACCAACTCCCCCGACGCATCCGCCAGTTCCGTGACTTTCGGTTCGGCGACCTTGTAGACGGCTCTCTCACTCCGAATTTGCCCGCCGATATCGAGGAATTTGAGACTAAGGCGATAGGTTTTGGTCTCGGAGTTCTTGATCACGTATCCGTGTTTCTCGAGCGTCGAGAGATGATTGTGAACGGCGCTTTTCCCCATCTCGAGTTCGTCCGTCAGCGTCGTAATCCGTGCCTCTCCGAATCGATTGAGTTCCTCGACGATGCGTAACGATTTTTCGGTCGTCCGAACGGGGTGTTTGGCTGTATCTCCCATATGAACGCACACCGAAGCTGGCGTGATAAGTCTTGTTCTATCATAGAAAACGGGGCAGCGTTAGCTCCGACCACAATAACAGAGAACTGCTTCGAAACGCCGGAAGGAACGACCTCACCGATGTTTACTAGCATCTCTGAGTCAGTTTCTCTCGATCGTATCGGTTCTGAGATAGAGAACAGCTGTAGACTCTGCTCCGGTTTGGCACGCCCTGCCAGTCGTTTTCCGGGCATGAGTTTACATACATATGCCTGTAATATCTATGGTTGTGAGATAATCACTCACCCAAAATTCTGAGATAGAGAACAGGCGAGGTGGATTCCGACTCATCGCCGACTCGAGAGGCGATGGTGCGGCAAGACACGTATCCGAAAACCAACGCTAGAGATCGTCGTTCTTCCAAATTACGTGTGGTGTGACACACTATGGCAGCCATTTGGTGCTGTATGCTGTCGATCCGAAATATAACACGCGATGAGAGGAACGGCGACGTGAAATTACGATAACGGTTCGACGAGTTCCACGTTCCGCCCGTCAGGATCGGAGACAAACGCCGTTCGAGCGCCTGCCTCGGGCTGGTCGCCCGGTTCCTTCACGACGCCGTAGTGATCGATTTCCTCGAACACCGCATCGACGTCGTCGACACCGATGGCGAGATGGTCCCACGCCGTCCCCTGGTCGAATGCCTCGTCACCCGCAGTATCCGAGAGTTGGAGTTCGATGCCGTTTTCGTCCGCGATGTACCGATTTTTCGTCTCGCCATCTGGCGTTTCGAACTCCCAGGTCTCCTCGAATCCGAACTGTTCGTAAAACGCAATCGTCTCGTCGGCATCGGCGACGTTGATGTTGATATGGAGCAGTTCCATACTCTGCCCCCTACGGACCAGTCGCTTAAAATTACTGGTTACCGAGAAAACGTGCGACGTGATTGAAGTCGGTCAGGACTCGTTGAGCCACAGATCTAGTCCGGTGCGGTCGTCCGGTTGCCGAACGAGTGGCTCCGCGAAAGCCCGAAGATGGACTTCGCCAGCGAAGACGGTCGCCGACTCCAAATGTCCGGCGAGTGTCTCCCCGTCCCGCCGAGAGAGCACAGCGTGGGTGTGCGCGAACACGTCGTCGTCGAGTGTCGAGACGTTTCCAACGCAGGCTGCGACCTCGAGCGGTTCGTCGAACGTCACCGAGCCGTACTCCTGTTCGTCCTGATCGTAGAACCAGATCTCGGCGTCCTGGACGGCACCCATCGCGTTGAACCAGCCGGCCTCGATCTCTTCGGTGCGTGCCAGCGCTTCGATTTCGCCACGCCAGTCGGCACCAGTCTCGAGTCGGGCGAGATACTCGCGGGTCGAATCGACTGCTGTGTACTCCATGGTAGCATACGCGGATAGTTACATCAAAAAGGTTATGTTTAATGTGGGAATGAGTGCCACACCATTGACGACATGTCCGCCAACCTGCCGTTCTCACAGTGCTCGAGATGACGTCGAATCATCCACTCGTCTGAAACCGAGTTCGAAAGCATCACTGCTCGTTCGGATATCACTCGTAGCTAGGCCATCGCGTGCGGACAGCGCACTCGAGGACGTTTCAGTCAGTTGCTCCATCGCTCTCACATTCCATTTTACTAGCAAAATAGTATTGTGAACATAACAAGAGATTTTATAATAATTGATATTGTGGTATAAGGCAATGGCTGTTGAGAAGCCACAAGATGATCTGAGTAGCTACGAGGAGTTCCGAGACACACTTGATCACGACCACAGCGACGTAAGCGAGTACGCGGATCTGGCGGCCGATCTTCGAGCAGTCCTGAAGGGGGAGGTGCGCTTCGACGAATACGCGCAGGTGTTGTACGCGACCGACGGCAGCATCTACCAGGCCCGGCCTGCGGGGGCTGTACTGCCACGTGACACCGAGGACGTGCGAAACGCCGTGCGCGTGGCGGCAAACCACGACGTGCCGATCATAGCACGAGGGGCGGGGTCCTCGCTTGGCGGACAGACGGTGGGGCCGGGCTGTGTGGTGCTCGATCTGAGCACGTACATGGACGACATTCTCGAGGTCGATGCTGAGCAACGACGGGCGCGCGTCCAACCGGGCGTCGTTCAGGACGACCTCGACGACCACCTCGAGCAACACGGGCTCAAATTCGCACCGGACCCCGCCTCGTCGAACCGCGCGACGATCGGTGGCGGCATCGGAAACAACTCGACCGGTGCCCACTCGGTGCGCTACGGTATCACCGACGCCTACACCGAGGAGCTAAAAGTGGTCCTCGCCGACGGCTCGATGATACACACCCGCGAGATCGTCCTCGACTCCGAGGAGTGGGACGAAATCGTCACGAAAGACGACCGCGAGGCGGCGATCTACCGCACCGTGCGCTCGATCGTCGAGGAGAACGAAGACGAAATCGACGAGCGCTACTCGGATCTCAAACGCAACGTCTCCGGGTACAACCTCGACCGGGTGATCTACGAATCCGACGACGGCGAGGACGTCATCAACCTCTCGAAGCTGTTCGTCGGCGCCGAATCCACCCTCGGTGTGGTCGTCGAAGCCGAGGTCAGTCTCGTGTCACTCCCCGAGGAGACGGCGCTCGTCCTCTACTGTTTCGAGGACCTGATCGAGGCACTCGAGGCGGTTCCCGAGGCCCTCGAGTTCGATGCCAGCGCGGTCGAACTGATGGACAGCGAGGTCTTTCGACTCGCGCGAGAATCCGAACAGTTCTCCCGCTACGAGGAGCCGATCCCCGATGGGACGAACGCGGCGCTGATGCTCGAGTTCGACTCCGAACTCGTCGACGACTTCGAGGCGGCGATCGGCCGGACGAACGCTCACTTCGTCGACGACGGCGACGCCTTCGAGGCGCTCGAGGCGTACACCGACGACGCCCAGGCAAAGCTCTGGAAGCTCCGTAAAGCGGCGATTCCGCTGTTGATGAGCCTGGACGGCGATCCGAAGCCGTACCCGTTCATCGAAGACGCAACGGTTCCGCCGGAAGAACTCGCCGAGTACGTCCAACAGTTTATGGACGT
This sequence comes from Natronorubrum aibiense, assembly GCF_009392895.1. GTDB lineage: Archaea > Halobacteriota > Halobacteria > Halobacteriales > Natrialbaceae > Natronorubrum > Natronorubrum aibiense. The sequence continues at coordinate 17,264 of NZ_CP045490.1, forward strand.
CCTCGAGGCCCACGACACCTCTGCGGCCTACTTCGCCCACGCCGGCAGCGGAACGCTGCACATTCGGCCGATCCTCAACCTGAAGGAAGACGAAGGCATCCAGACGATGCAGTCGATCACCGAGGACGTGACCGACCTCGTGCTCGAGCACAATGGCTCGTTCTCCGGGGAACACGGCGACGGACTCGCGCGAACGGCGTTCAATCCGAAGATGTACGGCGACGAGCTCTGGGAGGCGTTCAAAGAGGTCAAGACCGTCTTCGATCCCGAGTGGCGGATGAACCCGGGGAAGGTCGTCTACACCGACGAAAACCCGACAGACATGCGCGAACACCTGCGCTATGGCGACGGGTACACGTCGATCGAGCCCCAGACGAAACTGGATTTCTCCGAGGAGGGCGGGTTCTCACAGCTCGTCGAACTCTGTAACGGCTGTGGGACCTGTCGCCAGACCGACGACGTGATGTGTCCGACCTACCGCGGGATGAAAGACGAGATCGCGACAACGCGTGGTCGGGCGAACATGCTCCGGGCGGCGATCTCGGGCGAGATTCCGGAAGAGGAACTCTACTCCAAGCGCTTCCAGGAGGAAGTGCTCGATCTCTGTGTCGGCTGTAAGGGCTGTAAGAGCGACTGTCCGACTGGCGTCGATCTGGCGAAGCTCAAAGCCGAAGCCAAGTATCAGTACCACGAGCGCGAGGACGTCGGACTTCGAGAGCGACTGTTCGGCAACATCGACACGGTCTCGAAGCTCGGAAGCACGCTCGCGCCACTGGCGAACGTCGGACAGAAGCTGCCGGGGAGCCGGCTGGTGATGGAGAAAATCGCCGGCATCGCTCCCGAGCGGACACTGCCCTCGTTCGAGCGTACATCCCTGCAGGCGTGGTTCGCCGAGCGCGGTCCGCGGGTCGACCCACACGAAGCCGACCGGAAGGTGGTGTTGTTCCCCGACACGTACACGAACTACAACTACACGCGGCCCGGAAAAGCCGCCGTACGTGTCCTCGAGTCGGCGGGAATCCACGTCGAGATCCCCGAAGACGTCGCCCCGAGCGGCCGTGCGGCGTACTCGGTCGGCATGCTCGACACCGCCGAGGAACGCGCCCAGACGAACATCGACTTATTCACCGAGTACATCCAGAATGGCTACGAAATCGTTACCGTCGAACCGTCCGACGCGGTAGTGTTCCAGGATGAGTACCTCGATCTGGTGCCGACGTCGCAGGCGGAAACGGTCGCCGCCCACGCCTACGGAATCAGCGAGTACATGGATACGTACCGACTCGTCGAACGACTTCCCCTCGACGAGACCGACGAAACCCTCGCCTATCACGGCCACTGCCATCAGAAGGCAACCGGCAAGGACCACCACGCCGTCGGGGTGCTCCGGCGCGCCGGCTACGCAGTCGATCCGATCGAGTCCAGTTGCTGTGGCATGGCCGGGTCGTTCGGCTACGAAGCCGAACACTACGATCTCTCGAAAGCGATCGGCGAACGACTCTACGAGAAACTCGATGCGAGCGATGGGACTCCGGTCGCACCAGGAGCGTCCTGCCGGAGTCAGATCGGCGATCGCGACCGCCAGGACGAGAAGCCGCCACATCCGATCGAAAAAGTGAACGACCTGCTTCCGGTCTCCTGATCGGCGTCCGCTTCGCTCGTCACTGGTCGTGTGGCCGAGCCAAATGGTTCTATTAAAACGAATTCGTCCGCACAACACGCCGATGACGGTCTCGTCGGATGCGAGGCCAACCGAGGATTTTGCCACAGCTGAGGGGTGTAGTATATCGTTACTTTGGCACCAGTAGCCATTCGTGATTTGATAACAGTCGACAATTATAAATACGAAATAGACAGTTTTCAATCCATGGCATATCCTGTCAAACGAAGCGCCGGGATAGTGGTCGAACCATCGCCGCTCACACGATCCACCGGAGGTGATCCGAATGGCTAGTCCCGCCGAGCTCGTACTTGCAGCGACGCCCCTCGTACTCGCGGGCGTATTACTCGTTGGGCTACTGTGGCCGGCCACGCGTGCGATGCCGATCGCGTACGTCACGGCGCTTATCGTTGGCTACTTCGTCTGGGACATGCCAGGTGAGTACCTCTTCGCTGCTTCTGCGGTCGGCGCAATGACGGCGATCCAGATCCTCTGGATCGTCTTCGGTGCGTTGCTCCTTCTGTATACGCTAATGCAAGCCGGCGCGTTCGATCGGATCAATCAAGGGTTCGCGAAGATTAGCGACGATCGTCGGGTACAGATCGTCCTGATCGGCTTCTTCCTCGCGGCGTTCATCGAAGGTGCAGCAGGCTTCGGGACACCAGCAGCGGTCGTCGCACCGCTCCTGTTGGCGCTCGGATTCCCGGCACTCGCCGCCGTCATCGCCGGACTGGTTGGCCACATCCTCGCCGTCACATACGGTGCGGTGGGAACACCGATTATCATCGGAATTCAGGATCCACTCGGTTCCACCGATGCGACGAGCACGGCGATTTCCGAGGGTGGCTTCACCGTCCAAGAGTTCTCCCTCGAGGTCGCTGTCTGGGCGGCGACCTACCACACGCTCGTCGGGTTCGTCATGCCACTGTTCGCGGTCGGGATGGTCGTCTACTTCTTCGGCGATATGGATGAGCGGAGCCTCAAACCTGCCTGGGAGGTTGCGCCGCTGTGTCTGTTCTCCGGAATCGCGTTCGTCATCCCGTACTGGCTCTCCGCTCAGATCAGTGCCGAGTTCCCCAGCCTGATGGGAGCGATGGTCGGTGGTGCAATCGTCGTCACCGCCCTGAAAGCCGGCTACTTCGTGCCAGACGAAGAGTGGGATTTCCCGGACCGTGAGGAGTGGCCCGCTCACTGGGTCGGCACGATCGAACCAGGCCAGACCAATGGTGCCGGAACGGGCCGTGGAGCAGGTGATGCGACCGTCGCCGACGGTGGTGTCGGCACGGCTAACATGTCGCTGCTTCGCGCCTGGGCGCCGTACATTCTGCTGGTCGTCTTACTCGTCGTTACTCGAGTCGTCGAGCCACTGCCGTCTATCTTACAACAGTTCGGGACGGAGTGGAGCAATATCCTTGGAACAGGGCTGAGTGGCGGTATCGATTGGGTGTACGTACCCGGTTTCTGGCTGTTCGTCTGTGCACTGATCGCGATCCCGCTGTACAGCATGTCCGGCGAGGAGGTCAAAGCCGCCTGGACGGAAGCAGGGCAGAAGCTCATTGCGCCCCTGATCGCGCTCGTGTTCGTCATCGCGATGGTGCAGGTGATGCTCCAGTCCGGTGCACACGCCGACGGCACTGAGAGTATGATCTTCGTGCTCGCACAGGCGACCGCCGACGCGGTCGGTCCCGCCTATCCGTTCATCGCCGCGCTCATTGGCGCACTCGGTGCGGCGATGGCCGGCTCGAACACGGTCTCGAACATCACCTTCGGCGGGTTCCAGTTCGAGGCCGCCACACAGCTCGGATTGCCAACGCAGATCATCGTCGGCGCGCAGGCCGTCGGCGGGGCCATCGGAAACCTCGTGGCGATTCACAACGTCGTGGCCGCACTGGCGACCGTCGGCCTCGTCGGCCACGAGGGCCGAGTCATGCGGTTGAACCTGATTCCACTCATCTACTACGCGGTCGGCGTCGGGATCGTCGCGACCGTGTTCAGCTACGTGATCTTCCCGGGACTCTTCTAGGCGATCCCCGGCCATTTTTTGAGACGGACGTCGAGTGGTGGCAGAGCACACAGAGTCGATCCGAACGAGAGACCGATCGTCGGTCGAGACAGCGACAGGTCCGTCATCAACCAACACACGTACTTATATTGTCAGTCACAGCCACTATGCGCTAGTATAGTTCCCATTCTATACAAGATAGGTTCTCGCGAAAGTGGCCACCAAGCGATGTGCTTTCGCATCTCGAGATCGAACGATCGTTCGCCAACCCGGTTCCCGAGACGGATGTCTTCAGTATAGTCGAGTATCTATCGGTCTCGAGTAAGCGTCATAATCGGTTACCGTGGCCAACAGCGACTGTTGTGAGCAGACGACTCCCTCGAATGCGTGTCCCTCCGTGCGTCGCGATCGAACGCCAACAGAGAATACAGAGAGCAACTGGACAGACAGCAATAACGGCAAACCCACCAGTTCCACTGTTCAATATTGTTTCTATGTCACAATAGTAGTTCCGTATATTACTATAATATATTAGATATATACTCTTGGAAGTCCGTCATCGGTGGCGAGTCGCAGTGCACGGGTTTCTCCTCGATTGCCAAGAGACAGACGTCAACCGCCTCGCAATTCTGTGAACGGTACTGATTGATATCACTTCCCGTGATTTCGTTTGTCTCGCTGTCGAAATCGTTATGCCAGCGGTACGCAGTCAATGAATTAGAGATGAGCACAGCGCAGTCGAGTCGACTGACCGACAACGACAGGTCCATCACGGGGTTCGTGATGATCTCGCACGCCGTCGTCCACACGTACGAACTCTCGATTCCGATCTTGATGGTTATCTGGCTCTCCGAGTTTGGGTTGAGTACGGCGATTCTCGGGACGGCCGTCGCAGTTGGATATGGGCTGTTCGGCGTTGGTGCCCTCCCGGCAGGCGTGCTCGTCGACAAGTTCGGCTCGAGGGAACTGGTCTTGGTCTGTCTGGCTGGCATGGGTGGGTCGTTCCTGCTGTTGAGCGCAGCTCAGGGGATCGTCACGATCACCATCGCCCTCTGTGTCTGGGGCGTTGCAGCGAGCGTCTACCATCCGGCAGGGCTGTCGCTCATTTCGACTGGCGTCGAACAGCGTGGAACCGGGTTCGCCTATCACGGGATGGCCGGGAACTTCGGCATCGCGTTCGGACCGCTGTTGACCGCCCTGTTGCTGTTGGTGTTCGACTGGCGAGTCGTCACCGGTCTGTTGGTCATTCCCGCTGGAGTTGCGATTCTGTATGCCGTCTCGTCCAGTTTCGACGAAACGGCGGCCGTCCAGACGGAAACGGATGGGGGCGAACTCGAGGACGACGAATCGATGTCGCTGTCGAAGTTCGTCACGGACAGTCGCGCGCTATTCACGCTTGGCTTTACAGTGGCGATCGGCATCGTGATGATGAACGGCCTCTTCTATCGGAGCACGCTGACGTTCCTGCCGGACGTGTTGAGCGGGTTCGTGCCGAACGTCGCCGATCAACTCCAGTTGTTCGATCCGGGGAGTCCAGTGGCTGAGGAGTTCGATCCCGCGTCGTATCTCTACTCCGGGTTGTTGATGATTGGGATGGCCGGCCAGTACGTCGGCGGTAAGTTGACCGATCGGATCCGAATCGAAAACGGTCTCATGATCGTGCTCAGCTCGCTGACCGTCGTTGCGATCCTGTTCGTGCCGGCGGCACAGGCAGGCGTCATACCGCTACTCGCCGTCAGCGCGCTGCTTGGCTTCCTGTTGTTTTCACTCCAGCCGATGTATCAAGCGACGATTGCCGAGTACAGCCCACCCGAAGACCGCGGCCTCTCGTATGGGTACACGTACCTCGGTGTCTTCGGCGTCGGCGCCGCTGGTGCTGCCATCGCCGGCTACCTCCTTTCGATCACGACCGTCAGAACGACGTTTATCATCCTCGCGATATTCCCCGCGACGGGTGCCTTGCTGGCGATAGTCCTCTCTCGAACCGGCGACCGCCGTTCGTAGTCGGTTACTGATATAAACGTGAAGAAATAACGTCCACATTACTCCAGTTCGTCGTTTTCGTTCGTTGTAGCCGGTCACTCGTCAGTAGCGGTTTATCCAGTTTTATATATACTAAGTGGCAGTTTGGCGAATCGAACCAAACGTACTTTGAGAGAGCGACGCTGACTGGACGCATGGACGAAAAGCAACTACCCGAACCAGCGACTGGACTCTCACGACGCGCCGTTCTCAGCGCCGGCGCTGGTGTCGGCGTCGGAATACTTGCAGGATGTGTAACCGACGCGGGTGGAACCGGTACCGAAACGGACGGAGCCAGCGAAGACGACGATGGCAACGATGAAAGCGATGGTGATGAGGAGGCGGCGAGAACCCTCGTAGAAGCGTTTATCGACGCCATCGAACCCGAACTCTCGGTCACGGAATGGGAGCTGAACGGCATGCTCGTTTTGGAGTACACCGACAGCCACGGCGTCGAAGACGACGCTGAAATCCTCGGAAACGCCTACGCCGACATCGTCGAACAGGGATTCGATCGCCGAGCGATGCCGACCGCACTCGACGACAACGAGGATGTCGCGTTCATGGTCTTTCTCGAACCGGAGTGGGCCACCGCGTATCTCGAGGGGGACTTGTCGGAAGACGCGTACTACGCGGAGATCATCGACTCCGAGCACTAACTCCGGTCTCGAGATTACCCGCGGCCATTCGGCGGGAGACCAATGTGTCAACGAGGGCGCGATCACCCGAGTAACGCATCGGTGACGATTCGTTCGTGATCGAATCCCATCTCGGGGAGGTCGGACGGATTAAACGCGTTCACTTGGCGAGCCTCGGCTCGCGGTGCCGGTGAGTCGTCGCCGACGGGAGTACATCGATACGCTGCACTCACGTTCCCGCGCTCGTCCCGGTTGGGGTCGTCGTAGAGACCGACGAACTCCTCGATCGTGACCTTGAGGCCGACCTCTTCTTTGGTTTCGCGGACGCACGCCTCTCGTGCAGTTTCATCCCGCTCGACGAGGCCACCGGGAAGTACCCAGCATCCATCGAACGGCGGGTGGTCACGCTCGAGGAGGAGGACGGCTCCGTCTCGCTCGATCACAGCGTCGGTCGCCAGCGCTCGAACTTCGACCATACCACACAGTCGAACAACTGACTACTAAGATGTACAGGGCAGATCTGAGCGGAGCACGACTGGAAGCCGGTCACGGAGAGGGACGTGACGGATTCGTGAGCCGGGCGATCCCGAGTGGAGCAACGAACAGCAGTCCACGGCAACGGCCAACATACAAGCGGACTGCGAGCATAGTTCCAGTATGGCCGAAGCACTCGCAGATCAGGAGTGTACCGCGTGTACGTCGGACGACGAACCGCTCACCGAAGCGGAGTACGCGGACGATTTCGAGGAACTCGATGGTGACGTCTGGGCGGTCGTCGACGAACACCACCTCGAGGGAACGTACGCGTTCGAGGACTTTCGCGATGCGCACGAGTTCACTTACGAAATCGGTGAACTCGCCGAAGCAGAGTGGCACCACCCGGACATCCACCTGCAGTGGGGAGAGGTTACGGTCGAGATGTGGACACACAAAATCGACGGCCTCCACAAGACAGATTTCGTGATGGCAGCGCGGATGGATCGCATCCACGACGAGTACGCACCCGACTGAGAGCGATCACCGGCTCACGTGCGACTTCGATGACGTAGCCCCCGCTCCAGCATCCAGTACACCGGTCGTGTCTCAGCGGTGAACAACCCCGATCGCTATTTACGTGTTCGGGTGTCAGTAGCACTGGAATGGCCGATTTTGATGTTCTCGTCATCGGTGGTGGGACAGCCAACAACGTCGCCGCGGCGGCGGCAGATAACGGACTCGAGACGGCGCTCGTCGAACCCGGCCCGCTCGGCGGAACGTGTCTCAACCGCGGCTGCAACCCATCGAAGATGCTCATTCAGGCAGCAAATGCGGTCAACCACGTCCGGGACGCCAACCGGTTCCACGTCGATGCGACCCTTGCGGGGATCGACTGGGAAACCGTCGTTGACGAGATGGACGACGTACTCGGGAGCATCGCTGCGGATATGAAAGAACGCTACCGGAATACGGACGGTCTCACGCTGTTCGAAGAGCGGACCGCGTTCGTCGACGAACGGACGGTCGAACTCGAGGGTCGAGAGGTAACCGCCGAGAAGATCGTCGTCGCAACCGGCAGCCGACCCGCCGTGCCGCCGATCGATGGTCTCGAGAGCGTCGACTACCTGACGAGCACGGACGCGCTGTACCTGACCGACCTCCCGGAGAGTCTGGTCATCCTCGGTGGCGGGTACATCGCCGTCGAACTCGGCTACGTCTTCGACTCGATGGGAACGGACGTCACCATCGTCGAGAAGAACGAGACGCTCGTCTCGCGCGAGGACGACGACGTCGCCACGGCCCTGACCGAACTCGCAAGCGAGCGATACGACGTCCACACTGGCTATCGCGTGACGGGCGTCGAAGCAGTCGATGGCGGCCATCACGTCCACGCCAAAACCGAAGCAGGCGAGACGTTGTCAGTCAGCGGCGAGGAGATCCTCGTCGCACTGGGCCGCCGCCCGAACACCGACGCGCTGAACCTCGAGGCCGCCGGCATCGAGATAGACGACCGCGGGTTCATCGAGACGAACGAGTACTTAGAGACCACCGCCGAAAACGTCTGGGCACAGGGCGACGTGGCCGGGAACGCGATGTTCAAACACGCGGGCGACTACGAGACGCGCCACGTGATCGACAGTGTCGTTCACGCTAACCGTCGGAAACTCGATCTCACCGCGATGCCACACACCATCTTCACCGAGCCTCAGATCGCTGGAGTCGGGGCAACCGAAGCGGAACTCGAAAAAAACGGCCGCGAGTACGTCGTCGGCCGGGCCGACTACGCCGACTCGGCGATGGGGCGGGCGAAGAAACTCGAGGACGGCTTTGTGAAGGTGCTCGCGACACCCGATGGAGAGCTCCTAGGCTGTCACGTCATCGGATACGAAGCGTCGATGCTGATCCACGAGGCGGTCGTCGCGATGCGGACGGGGGCCACCATCGACGAAGTGGCGGATACGATCCACGCCCACCCGACGCTCGGGAAAGTCATCGAGGCAGCGTTCCGTGACGTTTCGAAGTGAGAGTAGTCGAATCGGTGCTCGGTTTCAGTACTGATGCGACTCGGAAGTGGAGCAGGTCACCCATTGGGACGTGACCCGGTGGCGACGGCCCCGACAACGGACGTCGAAAGCGACCCTGTCGGGTGCGATACGTGTGTAACTCGTTTCAGTTGTTACTATGATAGGCAGACGCGACCAGTCGCTGGTGTTCGGGTTTCATACACCGATCTTCGACGACCGTCAGACCGGCCGCTTCTGCTCGAGCGACCGCCTCGTCGTCGTGAATACCGAGTTGGAGCCAGATGACCTCGACGTCGTCTCGCTCGAGGGCTGCGTCGACGATGCCGGCGACTTCGTCGCTTGGGCGAAACACGTCGACGATGTCGATGTCCTCCTCGACGTCCGAGAGCGAATCGTAGGCTGGCCGTCCCAGTAGCTCGTCCGCATTCGGGTTGACCGGGATGACTTCGTAGCCCTGTGCGTCGAGATATTTCGGGATTTCGTGGGCGGCTTTCCCGGGTGTCGACGAGCAGCCGACGACGGCGACCGTGTTCTGCTCGAGGACGGTTCGGACTTCGGCGTCTGTCTCGATAGGCATACCGTTCGTAGGCAGTCACACGGCAAAAGCCCTCTGTCGGTTCGCGATACCGTGGTGTGCCGGCGTCGGTTTCGGCGAGCAACGTTTGGATCGCACTCCCGAACCATTATGAAGGACATTTCCCTCTATCCTGTATATGAGTCGTTCCCACAACGCTTCCGACGGAGACCTTCTCGGTCACGTTCTCGTCCCGGTCGCAAACGAAGACGACGCTATCGAGACAGCAATGGCGCTCGAGCCGTACAACCCCAGCCACGTAACGGCACTTCACGTCGTCGAAAAGGGCGAAGGTGTGCCTGATAAGACACCCGTCGTGCAGTCCGAAGAGTTGGCTGCGGAGTCGTACGCCGCCGTCCGCAGGGTGTTTCCCGATGCGAACGAGCACACCGCCTACGCTCGAGATGTCGTCGGAGCGATCCTCGAAGCGGCCGATGAGGTAGATGCGAGCGCCATCGCATACCGCTCCCGCGGTGGAAACCGACTGCTGCAGTTTCTGTCGGGTGACCGCTCGCTCAAACTCGTTACCAAAGCCGATCGGCCGGTTATCGCACTGCCACGGGTAGAATCGGACGCGGACGCCGAGTGATCGACTCCGGTCGTCGACTCAGCGACGGCCGAAGATTCGATCGCGGAGCGACCGAGACGACGGCCGTTCGGCCAACAGCACGGGTGTCTCGAGTTCCTCGATCGTCTCGAACACGAGCGAGCCCCGAACGATACGCGACAGGAGTCCGCGTTCGGTCGCACCGATGATGACGAGATCGTGATCAGCACTGAAGCGTTCGATCGCGGTCTCGACATCGCCCGTCTGGACGTGTAACGCAGCCTCCGACAGCTGATGGCTGTCGGCCCACTCGCGCAGGAACTGCTGGCCTGCTTCTTTCTCGCCCTCGTCGACGACGTGTAACAACGACACCTCCGTGCCGATCGTTTCGTGGAGTGCACGGGCGATCTCCGCGGAAAGGTCGGACGACTCCCCGCCAGCTGTGGGGACGACGACGTCGGCCGGGTCGAACTCCGCTGCGTCCAGCACGAGGAAGTCACACGGCACGTCGTGAGTCAGTTCGTCGATCGTCCGTTCGGCACGGCCCGCAAACCGCGTGCCACCGTAGCCCATGACGACCATGTCGGCGCCGTTCGATTTCGCCGCGTCGGACACTTCCTCGAGGCCACGGTGAGAGAGAATGGTCTTCGTTTCGATCGGGACGTCGAACGCCGCGGCGTCCTCTTTGGCGGTTTCGAGAAGCGTCTCCGAGACGGAGTCGAGTTGGTCGCTGGTCTCGGCAGCAGCAGCGAGTGACGTCTGGTCGGGGACGGTAACGATGTGAGTCGCGAGTACTCGACCACCTTCGTGTTTGGCAAGGATACTGGCGAGTGTGATAAGCGCCTTCTCAGTTCGAGGGTTAGCCAAGGCGACCATGATCGTCGGGCCGTCCGTCCCACTCGGTGCGACTGCGTCGGCAGCTTCGACGACCCGATTAGGCATCTCCTCTTCGCGATCTCGGATGTAGTCCGAGAGAATGCCTTGCTGGATGGTTTTATCACGAGCGTAAAGGAAGTACCAGAGCACGGCGGCGAGGACGAACGCTGCGGACAGCGCGATCTCGACCCCATCCATGAACGCGACGAGTCCCAGCGAGAGGGCTGCACCGAGAATTGGCGTGATTGGATAGAACGGCACCTCAAAGTCGGGATCGTACTCCGGGACGTCCGCCTCACGAAACACGATGAGTCCGACGTTCATCAACGCATATACGATGAGGTGGAGAACGCTGGCCGCTTTTGCGAGCACCTCGATATCCCGTCCCAGGAACGTGATGAATGCGATGATGAGCACGCCGGTTACGAGAATCGATCGGTACGGTGTCGAAAAGTTCGGATGAATCTCGTTGAGCCAGTTGGTGACGATCTTGTCGCGGCCCATCGCGAAGTTGATGCGTGCGGAGGCGAGAATGGACGCGTTCGCCGAGGACGCCGTCGCCAGCAGTGCACCGATGGTCATCAGCGCCGCCGCAGCGGCAGCGATGCCACCAAGCGGCCCGAGAGAGGACGGGAACGCGACCTCAGCTGCCTGTGCAACCGGCGCGTCCTGACTGAGTTCGGGCCACGAGATCACGCCGAGCATGGTCGTCACGAGGATCGCGTAGATGACGGTCACGATCCCGACGCTCCCGATGATGGCGATAGGGAGATTCCGGCCCGGGTTCTTTAACTCCTCGGCAACGGTTGCGATCTTGGCGTAGCCGAGAAACGAGACGAACACGAGCGCTGTCGCCGGTAAAATGGCACCCATTCCGAACGGCGCGAGGCCGCCCTCGTCAGCCAGCGTTTCGTAATCGAACGACAGAAAGCCGGCGAGTGCGAATGCGGTAAGGATTGCGAGCAGAGTGAACACGATGATCGTCTGGACACGGCCGGTCTCTTTCGCGCCGATGTAGTTGACACCGACGAAAATCCCACCGGCGATGAGCGCCCCAATCTGAATCGAACTGAGAAACGCAATGTCCGGTAGCGGAACGAAAACCGCAAGGTACTGACCAAATCCGATACAGTAGAACGCAGAGGCGAACGCGAGTCCCATCCAGTCACCCATCCCGGCGATCGAGCCAAACATCGGCCCGAGCGATTTGTTGATATAATAGTACCCGCCGCCGGCTTTCGGCATTGCCGTCCCGAGTTCGGAGACCGACAGTGCGTTTACCATCGCGATCAACCCGCCGACGACGAACGATACGACCACGATCGGCCCGGCCGCGTTGGCAGCGACGCCGGGGAGGACGAAAATCCCGGCTCCGATCATCGTCCCGATACCGATCGTCATTGCTGAGATCAGGCCGAGGTCCTTCGCGAGTTCCTCGTCACTTTCGCCGTGGCTCATACCGGGAACTCGAACACCACACACACATAAGAACACCGGTAATATTTAGGAATCAGTAATAATAATGGTTCGAAATTGCGTATTACACAACACACCCACCAAAACAGCGATATGAAATCCCTCGCTACTACCCGAGTACCATGGACTATCGGCTCGATGAAATCGATCGACGCATCATCTACGAGTTGATGCGTGACGCCCGCAACACGTCCGCTCCGACGATCGCTGAAGAGGTCAACGTCTCGCCGGGAACGATACGAAACCGAATTAGCCAACTCGAGGAGCACGACATCATCCGTAATTATACCGCTGAGATCGACTTCGAACGAGCCGATGGTCATTTGACGAACCTATACGTCTGTAACGCGCCGGTTTCCGAACGCAACGCACTCGCACAGGAGGCACGTGCCGTCCCTGGCGTCATCAACGTCCGACAACTGATGACCGGGCGCCGAAATCTCCACATTATGGCCGTTGGAGAAGACACGGAACAGCTGCGACGGATCACTCGAGCGCTCTCTCGGTTGGGGATCGAAATCGAAGACGAGACGCTCGTAGAATCCGAAACCCACAGCCCCTATACGTCGTTTGGCCCCGAGGAGGAGATTTCGACGAACACGACGACGGATTTCATCAGCCTTGCCGGCGATGCGAACGTCGTCGACATGACCGTCGAGGCCGATGCGCCGATCGTCGGCCACACACTCGAGGAAGCAGTGCAAAACGACATCCTCGACGACGACTCGCTGGTGATCGCCATCGAACGCGAAGACCGTGTACTGACACCCCACGGAACGACCGCAATCCAGCCGGACGACATCGTGACGGTCCTGTCTCGCAGCGGAGACACTGACCAAGTACTTGAGGCGTTCATCGCTGATGAAGCGGCACCGTAGCGGTTCTGGGATCCGCACAAGAACAATTTTACGTTCACGACACTCGCGACTTCGTTCCTCGAGGTGTTCGCGTCGAAAAGTAGCGGGAGGTAGATTTGAACTACCGGTCTGCGGGTTATGAGCCCGCCGGAATCTCCTGGCTATCCCATCCCGCTACTACATCGTACCCGATGGCCACGATTAAGGGTTGTTATTTTCGGAGAGTGTGTCAGACAGTTAACTGTAGTTCACGGGGCAGACGGAAGGCATACACAGGAGACACCGGGCTGGACAAAACTGGAAAATCGTCGAACCGGGACTGTAGCGATCAGTTACGACGGAACAACAGCGCCGTCGAAAGAAGTGCAACGAGTGCGACTGCGACACCGAAGCCGGGCGAGCCATCGTCGCTCTCGTCCGTATCCTCGGCAGCCTCGTCGTCGTCGGCGTTCAGTTCGAGATACTCGGTGACCGTGTCCATGTCGAGCCGTGGGTGTTCGTCGTCCCACTCACCGGGCATGTGAACGGTCGTGTCGTCGTCGACGACCTCGAGCGTGCGGACGTCGTCTTCGGTGGCATCGCCGTCGACTAGTTCCGTCACGTAGACGTAGCCGGCTTCGTCGTTAGCGTAGACGTGGGTGACCGAGTGCCCGTAGAACGCGTCTTCGAGATGATCTTCGAAGGCGGTGATGTCGTCGAACTTCGCACCCGTTTCCATCTCGACCGTGCCGTCGTCCATATTCAGGTCGAACTTGGCGAGCTCGAGGTCTGCGTCGTCGAACGCCGTCATGAACTCGAGGGCCTCGTCGTCAGCGGTCGGATCGTCTTCTAGGCTGTCGATCGCAGCGGAGATCGCGTTCTCGAGGAGCGCTTCCTGGGTCATCTCGAGGGTCATCTCCATCTCGATTTCGTCGTCGACAGTTTCGGCGGTAGCAGTCATCGAGAACTCGGCGAGGTCGATGTCGCGCTCGTCGAGTTCCTGAGTGTACGCCTCCCAGTTTTCTGCGTCGGAGGAGACATCCATCGAGAACGTCTGTGTCTGGGTCTCATCCTGGGAGAACGAGAGTTTCCACTGGGACGTCTGAACGAGGTCGGCTTCCGCCTGAGCCTCGTACATGTCGACGTATTCGTCGGACTCGAGGTCGACGTCGTCCATCTCACCGGCCGATTCGGCAAGGTCGAAGAGGGCGAACGTGGTCGAATCGAGGTTCGTGAACGCGATCTCCCACGCACCCTCGACCGTGTTCTCGCTCACGAGATAGGAGACGTCGAACGTCTCGATTTCGGCGTCGAGAAGATCAGCTGCGAGCTGTTCGGCCTCGTCCTGGTCGAGGTCGAGGTCGGACTCGGAAGCGAGTCCGTCCGCAACTGCCGACTCGAGTCCGTCTTTGACGTTCTCGAACTCGACGGTGTACTCGACATCGAGGTCGGCGGTACCGTCGGCGTTCTCCTGGAACTCGTGAGCGTCGATCGAGACCGTCACGTCGCCGCCAAGTTCGGCTGCGACATCGCTGAACTGTGCCTCGAGGGTCTGCGTGGCGTCGGCTTCGGTTCGCCAGTTGTCGGTCTGGTACTGGTTCAGTTGGTCTTGGTTGTGCACGTCGAGCGTGTAGCTGCCGTCTGCTTCGGTAAGTTCGAGGTCAAGTCCGTTGTCCGGGCTCTGCATACCGCCCATCATGGTGGCGCTGAACTCGCCGTCCGTGCTGAACTCGTCAGCGCTCGAGACCGTCGTTCCGGAGGCAGACACCTGTGTGAATCCGGCACCGGGGCCGGCGGCATCCATCTCCATCTCGAGGTCGGCGTCGAACGTGCTCGTCTCCTGGTTCTGTTCGGCCAGCACGTCCATCGACAGCTCGGAGAGATCGGTCGGCCGCTTAGCCGCGAACGAGCCCGAGGAGTCGACGCTGTCGCCGTCGACTTCCATCGAGAGGGCAGCGGAGACGTCGTCTTCCATGTCGTCCGTGATAAGCGCGTACACGACGGATTCGGAGACGTCGAGTCCGACTTCGCCGGAGGCACCGGTGTCGGTGTCCGAGTCTTCATCGTAGACGAGGACGGCGTCGCCGTTTTCGTCGACGAACACCTCGTCAGCCGGGTCAGCCTCGTCGACATCCGCCAGTGCGGTGCCGGCAAACGAAGACGTGATCAGTACGACAGCCATCATGACCGTCGCGATACTCCGCAGGGACCGTTTCGAAAAGACCTGCCTGTTCATCGACTTCGTATTTAAACCTGCCCTATATGTAGTTTTCGCTGACATTAATTATCAACTGACATTCATATTTGAAAGACACTCAACAAGACGTATTACGGTGTACGCGAAAGCCACCGACAGATGCGCGGTAACAGGGTGGGAGCGCTCCTCGTCGTCTGCCTGCTGATCGGGACCGTTGGAAGTGCCGGTGGCGCTGGCGCCACCGGGTCCACCGAGAGTCCCGTCTACGGGCCGCTCGAGGAACTCGACGTAACCGAGGAAAGTGACGAAGTCTACGTCGCCGAAAACGGCGACGCCGTTCTCGTCTACGACCACCCCCACAACGCAACGCCGCTCGAGGGAACGGTCGGCGTGAACACGGAAACTGGCCTCGCACATGCACGCTACGCCGGCGAGCTGGAGGAGGCAGCCGGGTTCACCGGCGACGTGACGCTCCGGACGGACCAGAACGACAGCGCGAGTGCCGGCGACCTCCGGATAGCGGAAACCGAGTCGATAACCGACCTCGAGGCAGCTATCGACGTCCGACAGACTGATCGAGAGTCGACTTCGAGCGGCGACGTACAGGCGACCGTCACCGACCGAGAGCTGGCGTACTCGTCGGTTCGCTCGGAGGGCACCCTCGAAGTGGCGGGTGGTTCGCTCACCGGGTCGGGGACGATACACACGACGGCGCACAACGACACCGCATGGCTGGCTGGGACGAACGCCTCCCTCGAGCTAACGGTCACGGAAGCCACCGACGGCTACGCGCTTGCAGTCACCGAACGCCGACCCATCGAGGAGTGGGAACGGGAGCGATGGAACACGCGGGCGGACGCGCATGAAAGTCTTCAGAATCGATTCTCGAGCGCCGCCATCGAGTTGGGTGGGACAGCCAACGGGACACTGGAGTCGTATCGCTTTACGGACGGCGACGAGCAAGCCATCGTCGAATATTCGTACGACGTCACCTACGTCGGCGTCGACGATCGAGTCGCGGAGGTCGTGGTGGCACAGATACAGCAGCGGACGAACACCGAGCTAACCGAAGCAGAATCGCGCGTACTGGCCGACCGGATCGAGTCGACACGACTCGAGCGGTTGTGGATCGACGTCGATCGCAACGGGCCGAAGACGGCCGTCGAGTGGGAGCTCGAGGCCAGCGGCTACGACCAGCTCGTTCTCGGCACAGTCGAGGTCGCAGAATCGATCGACAGGATCGACGATAGCGTCGTCGACCAGTTCGACATCATCAGGGCGACGCTCGAGACGCGGAAAGAGACGGATCTTCGCCAGACAGCATCCTGGAACGTGTCGATCGACGATGACGGCACTCAGACGGCGATCGACGCCACCTGGCGTTCCGACGCTGAAAACTGGCAGACGTACACGACGGCGCTCGAGGAGCGAGGGCTGTCGTCGCTCGTTCCGGAAACTACTGTAACGATCGATGCACGCACGACCGCCGACGGCCTCGGCATCGTCTACAACTACGAGACGGCCGCCGACGGCGCGCTCGATCGGACGATCGACGAACTCGAGGGGACGGCGGCGGGCGCGAGCGACGTCGTCGCGACGGCCAGCGCACTCCACGAGACGTTCGAGACGGCCGAACACATGAAAGCCGACGTGACAGTCGACAACGGAACGTACGCACTCGAGGCGGCCGCGGCCAATCCCGATGTGGCGTTCGAGATAGCGGCGATCTCGGACCAAAGCGGGCTGTCAGTCTCGGCGATACACGCCGAGAGTGACGAGCACTCGAGTACGGTGTACGTCACCGTCGACGAGTATGTCAGCGGGGAGCCGACGAAAGAAGCGGTGCGCGATCGTGAACAGGTCGGCGACGATACCGCCGTCTACATGCCCGGCGAGTGGGATCGCGAGTTCCCACGGGTCGATTCGGAGCGTGTGGCGACCATCCTCGATGTCGACCTCGACGACGAGGACGCCGACAACGAAAGACTGGGCATCGCGGTCAGCTTGGCGCTCGTGGGCGGCCTCATCGCAGTGGCACTCGTCGGGTTCTACGGCGTTCGTCAGTGGTCGCTCAGCCGATCAGACGGGACTCGAACTGACGAGCAATGAGCGAAGACGACAGCCGAGATCGGTCGACCAGTGGAGTGTCCCTCGTGGACGCGATCACGACACACTCGAGGGTCGTCATCACGGTCATGCTCGTGCTGACGGCCGTCTTCGGCATCGGGGCCACAGCCGTCGAGTACGACACCTCCCTCGAGCAGTTCGAGAGTCAAACGGCAGAGCGAGCAGCACTCGAGTACGCCAACGAACACTTCGACGCTCGAGACGGTTCGAATACGGCGACCACCGTCGTGATCGTCAGCGGGGAGAACGTCCTCACGAAGGAGTCACTCCTCGACTCGCTGGCGCTCCAACGCCAACTCGCCGACAACGAAACGGTCAACGGGAGTCTCGCCGAGGAAACACCGATCACCGGGGTCGAAAACGTCGTCGCGACGAGCGTGATCCGCGAAGAACAGGCCGATGCGCTCAGATCGCGCGGTGCCGACCTCGAGGATCGTGCGGAGCGACTCAATGCAACGGCTGCGGCGCTCCAGAGCGATCTCGAGACTGTCCGCGACGTCCAGGCGGAGTACGAGCGTCTCAACACCTCCTCCGGAGCCGGCGAGATCGACGGCGAGACGTACCGAACGCGATCGGCCGAGCTCGACGCCGAACTGGACGCGGTCCACGACAACGCGACGCCGTCGCTCGATGCCGACCAGACACGGTCGTTCACCCGGGCTATGGGGAGCGTTCGAGCCGTGCAAGCCGAGATCAGCGCCACCGATCGAGCGCGAGCGAACGGGACCCTAAGTCAGTCCGAATACGATCGGCGAGTGAATCGCCTCGAGAACGATCTCGAGGCCGCCTACACCGACGGCACGGTCGGCGTGCTCAACGAGGAGTACGATCGGCTCTGGCACCAGCGCGAGGAACTGGAGGCCGAGCGCGACGCACTCGAGTCGACGGAGCAGCCACCCCTTGGCGACCAGATCGACGCTCTCGAATCGCTCAACGACTCCGCCTACGGCCGTCACCTCGAGTCGATGCTCGAGGCGGAGACCGGACCAGCCAGTGAGATCGTCCGACCCATGCTCCCGTCGTCGTACGAGCCGGATTCGACGCAGGCAACGGAGCGACTGCTTCGCATCCAACAAACACACGCCACCGACACGAACGAGTCGACAGGAGCGCCCGACGACGATCTTGTCGAACGCCAGCGCGCGATCCAGCAGGTGGTCGACGATCACGACAACGACGTCACCGACGAACACACCGTGTTCGGGCTCGGGCTCGCGACCGACGAGGTCGATCGTGCGATCGGCGACAGCCTTCGCTTCGTCGGCCCGCTCGCACTCGGGGTCGTCCTCGTGTCGTTGACGGTCGCCTACCGCGACCCGCTCGAGGTCGTTCTGGGAAGCGTTGGTCTCCTGATCGTGCTCGTCTGGACGTTCGGGTTCATGGGCTGGACGGGAATCACGTTCAACCAACTGTTCGTCGCGATCCCGGTGTTACTGATCGGTCTCTCAATCGATTACGCGATCCACGTCGTCATGCGCCACCGGGAGTATCGCACCGATGGGATAGCTCCCACTCCAAGCAGCACCGACCAGGATTCCGCTCGAGGGGCGATGGCGGCCGCACTCGCCGGCGTCGGCGTTGCACTCATGTGGGTCACGGCGACGACTGCGATCGGGTTTCTCTCGAATGTGGTGAGTCCGATCGCCCCCCTCCGAGCGTTCGGCCTCGTGAGCACGTTCGGAATCGTCGCCGCACTGTTCGTCTTCGGCGGCCTGATTCCGGCGATTACGATCGAACTCAAGACGTTCCTCGAGCGCCGCGGCGTCGATCGGCACAAACCCGCGCTTGGCACCCGGAACGGCGTGCTCCGAGAGATGCTTTCGGTCGGCGCGAGTGCTGCACGGACCGCACCTGTCGTCGTCCTCGTCGTGGCGGTCGCGCTGACCGCCGGGAGTCTGTACGCAGCGGGAACGGTCGACACGAGTTTCGAGCAATCGGATCTCCTCGCCGAGGAGCCCGAGTGGCTCGATCAGGCCCCCACAACACACGCTGAGTATCGGGCGAACGACGGCTTCACAAAGCTCGACGAACGCTTCGAGACCCGAAACTCGCAGGCCCAGATCGTCGTCACCGGGAACGTCACCGACGGGGACACGCTCGAGCGCATCGACGCGGCGCGGACAGCGGCTGCAACGACCGAGTCGGCCGACGCGCCACGAACGGCCGGAACTGCCGATCGCGATCCGCTGACGGTCATGGAATCCGTCGCCGAGGAGGACGAGTCGTTCAACGCGTCGTACCACCTCGCCGATCGGACGGGCGATGGCATCCCGGACCAGAACGTCGCCGGACTGTACGACCAGCTGTTTGAGGTCGACCCAGACGCCGCGAGCGACGTGATCGCCCGAACGGACGACGGCGAGTACGAGTCGGTCCGACTCCTGATCTCGGTTCGTGATGACACACCCGGCGAGCAAACGACGGCGGAGATGCGGGCGGTCGCAGAGACGATCGACGACGGCGAGACGGACCAGCGCTGGAACGCGACCGCAACCGGCCCGCCGATCGTCACGCACGTCGTCGAAGCCACCTTGTTGGACGCGATCTACGAGAGCCTCGCGATCACGCTCGTCGCAGTCGGTGGGTGTCTCGTCGTCGCCTACGCCCTGACCGGCACCGGGGCAACGCTCGGCGTCGTCACACTGATCCCGGTCGTCCTCGCACTCTGCTGGATCGTCGGTACGATGGCGCTGCTCGAGATCCCGTTCAACGTCCTGACTGGCACTGTCGCGAGTCTCACGATCGGGCTCGGCGTCGCGTACAACATCCACGTGAGTTCGCGCTACGTCCTCGAGTGTCGTCGACAAGACACCGTCGACGACGCACTTCGAACGACGATGACGGGAACCGGGGGTGCGCTGTTTGGCAGCGTTGCGACGACGGCACTCGGGTTCAGTACGCTCGCGCTCGCGTTTCTCCCCGCCGTTCGACAGTTCGGCATCATCACGGCGCTGACGATCGTCTACGCCTTCCTCGCGAGCGTCCTCGTGTTACCGACGTTGCTGGTCGGCTGGACGCAGTATTTCCAGTAGTTGGCACTACGGATATGATATTCAAAATCGTGCTCTGTTGAATAGCAGTCTACTCGAGATCGACAACCAGTGAGACCAGTATTGCCAACCACCACACCATTATTTCCAATAATTACACAGAGTGTCGCCCCCAGTATCAAAACAGTTCGTCGAGCGGGCGATCTGCGTCGTCCTCGGTGGTAGCGTCCGGGTCAGGTTTCACTGGGGGAGCGTCGAAGAGTCGGCCGCCACCACGCTCCCGGGCAGCCAACACATCGTCAAGTTCGGCTTGCATTTCATCGTCGAGAGTGGGCGCAGTGAAAGCGTTGGCAACGTCATCAGGCAGGGCGGGACGAGGTGCGTTTCGGTGCCGCTCGATTTTCTCAGTGAGGTAGAGGTTGTCCTGAAGGGCGCGCAGCACAGGCACGTACCGGAGGTAGTCGTATTCATCGAGTAGAGTAATGCCGTAGCTGGTGAACCGCCAGAACTCGCGTGGATCGTTCTGTTCAGCTTCATCACCGTTATAGGCGTGTTTTGACACGATTTCTTTCGCTGCGAGGCGATCGAGATGCTCGAGGATGGTCGATCGATTCTTGGGTACTAAGTATTCCAATTCGTCCAGTGTGACGAGATGGTCAGGATGCCCGAGGATTGCCTGGATAATGTAGTAGCGAGTTTCCTGTGTGATAAACCGGTGTGCGCGTCGCTGTTTCTCGAACGGCAGAACGTCTTCCCCACCGAAAGGATCGGTTGGCCTTTCAGGCGGGCCGCGGTGGGCGTCCGCGCTATTGCTCATATGCGTCTTTCCAGCCGAAGTCACGTAACTGTTCGGGTTACCCAGGTTGGGATTGGAGCTATTTAGCCAACTTGTGTATGAACATTTAAGCCGAACACTTCTGTAAAGAGGAATATGAGCGGTCCACGGGTTCCCCAGAACGCAAACGCCATCTACCGAGCTGTCAACCGAATATTCGAGGGAATAGAAGTACCACAGAGAGACTGGCAGGAAGTCATTCGATACATGAACGAGGAACTGCCACGATTCGAGCAAGCTGACACCAGCTACCTTGTTCTCGGTAGCTACCGGGGCCAGTACGGCCACCGGCTACGCGAGTTCGCCAACTGCTTGAACATGCCAACCAATTCCGAGTCGATCGTGCTTGGAGACACACTCGATCTGGACACAGCGGTTATCCCTGAATTCGATATCAAAATCAACCTACTCGGCGAATTCGCTGACTCTATCGCGGGCGTCTATGAAAAAGAAGGCGGCGGAGAAAGTCCTGAATTGGGCGTGTGCAGATCGTTGTTTGCGAGAAAGACATTTGTGTTCCCTCGAGATTACACAGGTCTTACCCGTGACAGCCTCGAGACGCGAGAGGACGTTATTCAGGCAGCACTCTCCGTTTACTATACAGACTTCGACAACATCGATGAGAAGAACCGAGAGCAAGAAAAGAAGAAACGAGAGTTAGCGTCGCTCATCACAGCCGCACAGCGTGAGGGGATCCATATCACTGAGCGCGAGTTAACTGACATCATCAAAGAGAGAACTGCCAGTGTCGACGAGGAACCAGCAGTGTACAGTTGGGTGCATCTGAGTTTCTTCAAGCGGTGGGAAGCGATGGGGCAGTGCCACCCGTGGACGACACTTGATGAACTGCGCGATCTTGCTGACGAAATGCCAGGACCGGTGCGACCACGCTGGGAAACCGAATTTGACATCGACGCCTTCCTTGACGAGTGACATCCTCCTCGCCGTAAACAGTAGTTGCCGAATCAGATTCTTAGCAAGTCAACCGACAAGTTGGTTTTGGACTTCAGCCCCACAAGAATTCATCTGAAACACTGGCTATGTGTGGCCGCTCGCAACGGTACTGCCGGCGGTCGTGATTACAAGAAGCGGACCCGCATAAAACGAGGACGGCGTCAACCGCTAGTACGCCGGTTGATCGCTCGAGTAGCTCAAATCATTCGTCTCGATCTTGCCGGTTCTACAATCAAACCACGAGATGTGCCGCTAATTGTTCGCGATCCTTGAGGTCCGTATCGTCGAGTTCGTTGACGATGCGTCCCGTGTCCATCGCATAGCAGCGGTCAGCTAAATTCTGAATGACCGAAAGATTCTGCTCAACGAACAGGATCGTCGTCCCGAGATCCTCGTTGATGCGTGCAAGATCGTCTGTGATTGACTGGACGATGGAGGGCTGGACGCCCTCCGAAGGCTCGTCAACCAGCAGTAGGTCAGGATCTCCGACGAGCGCGCGACCGATCGCGAGCATCTGCTGTTGGCCGCCACTCATCGTATCAGCATCTTGGGCAGCCCGCTCCTCCAAGATTGGGAAGTACTCGTAAACGCGGTCGTACAGCGTCGCGTCGCTGCTCCCGACGTTCTCACCAATTAGGAGGTTCTCCTCGACGGTCAGCCCGGGGAAGACGTCTCGTCCCTGTGGAACGTAGCCGACACCCAGACCCGCACGTTCGTCAGCAGATCGATCGGTGATATCTTCGTCATAATACTGAACTGAGCCAGAATCGGACTCAAGCAGGCCCATCACCGTCTTCAACAGAGTTGTCTTTCCGACGCCGTTCTTTCCCATAATCCCGACGACCTCGCCCTCGGTGATGCGACAGTTCACGCCCCGAAGAATGGGCGTCCCCTCGTAGCCAGCTGTAAGGTCGGAGATCTCGAGGGTCATGCGTCTTCCCCCAGATAGATGCGCTGAACGGCTTCGTCTGCCTCGATCTCCTCGATGGGACCCTGGCGGAAGATTGATCCCTGATTTAATACCGTCACTTGGTCGGAGATTGTACGGACGAACTCCATGTCGTGTTCGATGACGACGAACGCCATTCCGTCATCGTTGAGTGACCGAATCAGGTCGGCAACGCTCGCAGTCTCTTCGACCGACATTCCTGCGACGGGTTCGTCGAGCAACATCAGCGTCGGCTCGAGCGTCGTCGCCATGCCGATCTCAAGGCGCTGTTGTTGTCCGTGTGAGAGGTCGCCGGCGGGAGTGTCAGCTCGGTCAGCGAGTTCGATCTCCTCAAGAGTCTCGTGGGTCGCCGAACGGATGTCGTCGCAGTCGGTTCGCTGGAGCGGGATCTGCAGGTTCTGTGCGACGGTGAGGCCTTCGTAGATGTGTGGTGATTGGAACTTCACGCTGAGGCCTGCGTCGATGCGCTCGTGCGCCGGCATGTCGGTGAGGTCGATACCGTCGAAGTAGACATGCCCCTTAGTCGGAGAGAGCTGACCGGTAATCAACTCGAGCAGCGTTGACTTGCCGGCTCCGTTGGGACCGATGAGACACCGAAGCTCGCCCTCAGCGACCGTGAAGTCGACGCTATCGACAGCGGTCAGTCCGCCGAAGTGCTTGGTGACGTTCTCCGTTGCTAACACCGCATCCTGGTCGAGACCTGTCGCCGCCACGGCAGGCGTAACCCTGACGTTCGGATCGCCCGGTGTGCTCACGACGCGTCACCCCCGACAGTGAGCGCTTGGTGGCTGACGACGACGGTTCGTGATTGGTCGGTAAGTGAGTGAGTCATTCGACTGCTTCCTCCGTTGGATGGCTGGACGAGCGGTCCCCGACGCGCTCGAGCAACCGCGTTCCGAGTCGGTCAAGAGACGGTGCGACACCTGCCGGCATGAGAAGGATGACGGTCA
The DNA here is from genome assembly GCF_009392895.1 of Natronorubrum aibiense. Taxonomy (GTDB): domain Archaea; phylum Halobacteriota; class Halobacteria; order Halobacteriales; family Natrialbaceae; genus Natronorubrum; species Natronorubrum aibiense. The sequence goes on from NZ_CP045490.1 coordinate 41,398, forward strand.
ACAGCAGTCCGCCGATGATGACGAACGCCCATTCGGGTCCGAGCGGGCCGATACCTTCCGTCAGTCCGGTTCGCAGCCGCTCGGTGGCCAGCGTCGCGCCGACGGACGGATCGAGACGGCCGACGAACTCGGCGCGCTTGTCGAAGCATATCTTCGGCGTGTCGTCGGCCCGGCCGAGACGGTCGCGCTGGCGAATGCCCACGACGCGGCTGCAGCCGACGACCTTGAAGGAATGCTGGCCGCCGACGATCGTCTCTACGCCGCGACGCTTCCCGCGGAGTTTCGCGCAAGCGCAACCAAGGCCGGCAGCAAACTACTCAAGTTGCTTGCGGACACCGACGAAGAACTGCTCGGGACTGCGAACAGTGAGGGTGCGGTCGCTGCATACGCCGACGCAGTCGAAGACGGGACGGCCCGAGGACAGTATCCAATTGTACTCGGTGTCGTAACCCAGCGCGCTGGTCTCGAACGGCGATCGGCATGTCTCGTTGGCGCGTACGCGTTCGTCACCGAACTGCTTGGGGCAGCCCAGCGGCTCGGCCGGTTCGGACACACAGACATCCAATCGCAGTTGGCTGACCTGCTTCCAATCGTTGAGTCGATCTGTGCGAAGTACGCCGACGCCGATCTCGAGACGCTGACCACCTTCGCCCCACTGGTAGAAATCGAGAGCATGCGCCACGAGCGTGCCGACCGACGGCTGTTCATGAGCTAGCTCAGACTCGCGTGCGGTGATTCGCTTGGACGACCGATCGAGTTCAACCTCGAGTTCGCGTTTCGACCGTTCGTCTTCGGTATCGATACCACCGTGCAGCAGTGCGTGAGCGTACTCGTGAATGAGTGTGACAGCGAGATCAGCCCTGGTTTCACGATCACGGATTTCCACACGGGGCTGCATCTCCAGGCGATGCTGACAGACGCCCTTGGCGCTGCCGTGAGACCATTCTCGAGGAGACGACTCGACGCCGGCAGATACCCACACCGACGACACCCGAGAGAGCCCAACCTGCGCAGGGAAACACCCAACTACGGCCCGGCTGTGCCGACAGCGACCGTCCAGAACCCGCCGACGGTCGCAGCGAGCGTCAGCAAGATTACGGCAGTGAAACTGCCAGTGAACTCGACGCTTGCCGTTCCGAGCGGCGGCATCCCGAGAGCAGCGATACCGATTGCGACGTTGAACGTACCGACGATGGCGGTGTCTTTCTCCAGCGAGTAGATTCCCATGAGCAGCGGGATGTACAGTGTCGCGGAGCCGCCCAGTCCGAGTCCGATCAGGCAAATCGCGACCAGCAGCGTCGGTACGGTGGGAACGAACAGCAGAGCGATCCCGGCACCCGCACAGACGAGTGACGCGAGAAACGCGCGTCTCGAGCCCATGACGTCGGCAAGGTAACCGCTTCCGATCCGTGAGATGATGCTGACACCGCCGATCAGCCCGAACGCGGTCGAGGCACCGGCAGCCGTCAGGCCGCGAGCGGCGAAGAGATCGACGGCGTAGGCAGCAAGCAGTTGATACCACGCGAAGGAGAGGGCGATACCGACGAACAACAACTGGAACGTCCGCGTCCCGCCTAACCGCGCGAGCCACTCGAGCAGTTCGTCGGCGGTCGCGGTCGACTGTGCCGCCCAGATCGGCCGTCGACAGACGAGCCCAGCGAGGAGGAACGCAAGCGCAGTTGCCGATATGATGACCAGAAAACCACGGCGGACGCCGACGTCCGCGAGGGCAGCCTGCCAGATCGGCGGGAGCACGAACAGTCCGAGTCCGTTACCGACGAAAATCAGCCCCGTTGCGGCCCCGCGACGGGCCTCGAACCAGCGCGGAACGACCGACGCGAGGAGCACGAAGGCCGTCCCCAGTGCGAGTCCGAGGACGGCGAAGACGACGACCAGTCCCCCGACGGAGTCGAAGAGATACAACGATGGCGCGATCACACCTGTGGCGAGCGAACACGCGAGTAACACCGCTCGAGCCCGAAACCGAGCGCCGAAGACACCGACGAGTCCGGAGCCGATGAAGAATGTAAAGAGCATGATGGCAAACACGCCCGAGAGCGCGACTGACGAGACGCCGAAGGTGTCACTGAACGGCGCCCGAAAGATCCCGTACGAAAGCGGCGTCCCGAAGGTGAAGATCATCGCCACGGAGCCGATGATCGCCACGAGCCAACTGCGAGGGCTATCGGGACGTTCCGAACGATCGATGTGCACGACACGGTCTCGATGGTGTGTGCTCGAAAACGTTCTGATTCCGGAACCGTCGAAGCGATTACGTCGAACGGAGAGGCGAATCTGACATTCGACAGAACGAAAACGGTAATCCGAACGTGCTGTACTCGAGGAGCGGTCGATTGCGAGCGTACAGATATTGTACCGCTCACCCTACAGAATGAAAGAAATCAAACACGCTGTGAATATCAGAACACATATTACGGCAGCGTGTCAGATACTGCTGTGACTGGCGCCACTCAAACGAATGGACGAACAAGATAGATCGGATAGCTGTGACAGGTTGTTCGACGAACTCTCGTCCATCGCTACCGAAGCAACCTTTTTCAAAGAGTTAGTCGCAAACACCTCGGAGGCGTTCCTGACGATCGACGAGGAGAGTACGATCGTGTTTGCCAATCCGGCGATAGCGGACATTTTGGGATACGCGCCATCCGAACTGATCGGTCGTTCGAAACTCCAGCTGATACCGGAACGGCTTCGACAAGCGCACGAACGCGGCCTCGAGAGCTACATCGAAACCGGCGAAAAACACATCGACTGGAACGGCATCGAACTGCCAGCACGACACAAGGATGGACACGAGGTTCCGGTCCTGATAACGCTACAGGAGCACTCCGACGGCGGACAGCGGCTGTTCACAGGCATTTTTCGTGATCTCTCCGAACAGAAGACGAGACAACGGCGGTTCGAAGCCGTGTTCAACAACACCTATCAGTTTACCGGCCTCGTCGAGTGCGATGGGACCGTCATTGAGGCCAACAAAACGGCATTGTCGTTTGCCGGCCTCGATCGGGCCGATGTCGTCGGAAAGCCGCTCTGGGAGACGTACTGGTTCCAGTTAACTGACGACGCCGCCGCGACTGCGTGTGCCGCCGTCGAGCACGCGAGCAACGGAGAGTTCTTCCGAGACGAGCTCCGGATACAGGGAGCGAACCGGACGGCGATCATCGACTTTTCGGTTCGGCCGATAACCGATTCGAATGGTGAAACGCTGCTGTTGATTCCCGAGGGGAGAGAGATCACCGAGCTCAAACTTCGCAGGCAGCATTTCGAACTCATTCATCGGCTTCTCAGACACAATTTGCGAAACGATCTCAACATCATCAACGGGTTTGCGGAGTTGCTGACGGCGAAACTCGAAGACGAGACGCTGCACGAGTACGCAGTCAGAATCGCCGAAACGTCGTCCGACCTCATCACGATGAACGAGACGGCAAAGGAACTCGCGGCGATCACCCTCGACGAGGACTATTCACAGACGGATATCGCCGTCCAAGACGCTCTCGGGACAGTCATTCAGCAACTCCATCGCCAGTATCCCGACAGTTCGATCGAGCGGAAGACCTCGCACGACGCCATCGTGGCTGCGGATGCGCGTCTCGAACTCGCGCTCAAAGAGCTGATCGAGAACGCAATCGTACACACGACTGAGCCACGGCCATCGATCGAAATTAGTCTCGAGCAGGCGCAAGCGGACGAGGTGATCAGTATCAGCATCGCCGATTTCGGGCCGAAAATCCCGGAGACCGAACGGATCGGGACGTTGAACGAAAAATCGGTGACACCGCTCAAACACGGCAGCGGGCTTGGCCTCTGGCTAGCTCGACTGATCGTCGAAGCGTACGGTGGCCATCTGGACTACGAACGACGTGACGAGGACAGAGGGAATCGAGTGACGATCTACCTACCGACAGTCGAGTTCAAGTAATATTTCAGTATAGTTCATTCATAGATAATATCTAACAAAGTAGTGTTGATTCTTGGCAATACTAAGGTATTGCTCCAACTAATGACTGGGTTTCGGCATACGGACGTCCGAATAGCCCGGATGCCATCTTGCAACTGTTTTACGTAGCGGTATTCGACATTAGTGATTGTTTGGTGATTTCGATTCGGAACGTGGCAGTTGACTTTCGACGTAGTCGCCAAACACCGTTATGTGGGCCTACATATGTCGAAAAGCACGCATCGATCCATTCAGTAGCCGATATGTGGGTCGTTCGGAGACGACATCTCGAGGGAGAACCACAACGCTAGTATTGCCTATACGATACAATTTCATCTCGAGAAATAGTACTATAGTATTGAATTGTACTAGAATCAGTACGTAATAAGATGGGTAGAAACGTCCCACCAGTGAGCCGGCTGAGGACGAGTCGTTCAAGTGACCTGTCTCTCACGATCGAGTGAGGCCTACGATTCCGTGGCCCTCGAGGAGTCTGGTTGGATGAAGTCCTGCTAACCTCGCGGGAGCGGTGCTCCCGCTCAGCGTTGCTCCGGTCAGTCCCGAAACGCACCGATTTCGGACGGTCCTGAGGTACTCGTCTTGAACCGCGTGTAAAGTACCTCGAGGACAAGCCCGAGGCTTCACCGTTTTGTCCAAATCACCCAGAAACGGGCGAGCGGACGCAGGCGAATTTAATTCCCCTCGACCTTCTTCTCTCGGAGTCGGCTGGAATTACCACCCGAACACCTCGCTGGTGTCCGTGAGGGTCGGTCGCTCCACCACGACGGCAGCGATTCGGACGCGACAACGGCTACTCGAGGTCCTGAACGAAGTTGTGGAGATATCGATCGCCAAAGACGAGGACCAACAATGCGCCGACGAGATTGAACACGAGGTCGAGGACGGTATCGCGTTTCCCGTAGGCGATGAGTATCGGCTCGAGGTCGAGTCGGCGAGCAGTCCCGTGAATGGCATACTCCAGCAGTTCCCAGAGCACGCCGGCGACGGTGACGGTAGCAACGACGTCCACTCGAGGGTCGCGACCTCGGCGGCGAGCAGCGGCGTGGGCGAATCCGCCGAGCAGGGTCGCCGAGTGCACGTGCGTGAGATGGTCCCACCAGCTGACGTCGTCGTACGGACCCAGCATTCCAATGGCGTGCGTGAGCAGTGCAGTGACCGTGTACACGCGCTGCCACGGCCGGAATTCGATATCGAATCGACACTCGAGGAGGTCGGGAAGAAAGGACACACCGAAGGCGAGACCCGCGTTGACGACCGCACCCGGATTGCGTCGGCGAATGCCCACGACGAACACGGCGACGAGTGCGGATCTGGTACCATGGACGATCGTTTTCGCTACCGAAGATCGCATCGCGCTATAATAAGCGGTGGATAGGCTAAAGTGAGTTGCCTCCGGTCGTTACACTCACTTGACGTCCTCCACACGGCTGAAGCCGTGGGATTCCTCCGTGGGCAATCCGGCCAGTTGATTACCCCGGCTGTGAACTTGCGGGTTTGCTGATGCTGGTTTGGTCGATCGAACTCGACTGTTCCCCAAAATTCGCGGGTATCCAGTCGTGTCCGTTCCACTCCCAGTACGCCCCCTCACGGGGTGCGTCCCTCCCGCGTTCAGCAGAGAGGGCAGCGGGCCGCGCCATCGGCCCAACCTCGTTCTGCAACAGGTTCCACGCCCCTGCAACGTCACTGTGCGCGTCCAACCCACAGTCGTGACACCGATACTCGTCTTGATCTCGAGATACGTCCTTGCTTCCGCACTCGGGACACTCACTGCTCGAATCAGCCTCGCTCGCCTGCTCGACGCGAATTCCAATATCCTCGAGTGTGAGTTCGAGCCGGTCGATGAGTTGGCGGTGTGACCAGAACGCATGCGTCTTCTTGTTGACGTCAGACGACCAGTGTGTGTCCAATACGTCCGTGAGATCGCCGACGTAGACGGTGTCAACGTTGCGTTCTAAGAGCCAGTCTGCGGCGTGTTTCACTGCGGCGTCACGGCTATGATCGCGCTTTCGTCCGCGTTCATCGTACACGCGCTGAATACGCCTGCTCGTATACTGGTCATCAGGGAGTTCTGATTGCAATTGGGCAATCAACTCGGACAACGCTTGGAACTGGTCGAACTCTGGACGAGCGTGGTAGACGGCAGTGTCTCCAGTGGTGGTGACGATCGCAAGCGTGTTGTTCGCGCCCACGTCGATCGCAGCTGACTGCGTCGTGTTCTCGGGACCGAGTGTATGAGTGAAGGCATCCAGTCGCTGTTCCTGCAAGTTGTCTGGCCGTATGCGAACTGGATGCTTGACACGAAGCACGTCTGCCGCTTCGTCGTAGACGAGTTCCAACCGTGCGTCATCACCCTCCCATTGCGGGTTGCCACGGACTTTGAGCGTGATGCGCTCTTGGTACTCGAAGTCGTATTTCTCTTCGAGGGCGTCGCCGACGCCGAACTCGAGCGTACTTCGATCTTCGTCCCAATCGAGGGTGTAGAGGTCGTTGCGGACGAGGCCGTGTAGATCGTAGCCGTCGTCGCGATTGCCCCAGTAGCCGGGCGAAGATGGTTTCTCCGTGACCGTTGGGTCTGAGTCGTCGTGGTAGTTGTCGAGGAGGCGGAAGTGGCTCCGCCATGCCTCGCTGTTCTTGCGGGCGACTTGCTGGCACGCTGCTTTGCCGAGAATCGGCGCGTATTCGTCGTACAAGTCCGTGTACTCGGCGTCCCAGACGTCACCGTCTTCGGCGAAGTATTCCTGTCGGCGTCGGTAGGTGATCTGGTTCCACAAGGGGGCGTGGGCGGCCAACCACTCGAACAAGCACTGCCGATACCGATCACTGGCGGGTTCGGCAGTGTACTCGTTCGTGCGTTGCGGTCGGTCGCTCACACGTTATATGTTGGTAGAATGGGTTGTAAACGTTGGGATTGCGGTCAGGCTACGGATTCGTGGTTGGTTTCAGAATTGATGGATTCATCCCACGACTAAAGTCGTGGGCCTTGTATTCGGTGTAAGCAGAGAGAATCAGATACCCATCGCTCACTCGAGAGAGCGATCTCCCGACTCGGCAAGCCGGACGGTGAACACGGGAGCCGGGGCGAGACGGAGCACACGCTCCGTGACACTACCGAGCAGTTCCCGATCGACACCGCTTCGCCCGTGTGTTCCCAGAACGAGAAGATCGACCCCCTCTCGGTCGGCGTACGACACGATCTCTCGGTGCACCGTGCCGACCGTAACTGCCGTGCGGACGTCGACTCCACGCTCGGTTGCAGTCGCTGCTGCCGTGTCGAGTGCCGTTCGAGCGTTTGCCTCGAGGTGGGCGACCAACCGATCGGTTTCGGCGTCGGAGCCGTAGCGCGTGATGTTGACGACCGAGAGCAAGTGGAGCGTCGCCCCCACGTCGGCCGCTGTTTCGATACCGTGTTCTAGCGCGGCGGTTGCGTGTTCGCTGCCGTCCGTCGGGACGAGTACGCGGTCGTAGGGGTAGATCTTGCGGATGTCGTCGCTCGCTCGGACGACGAGGACGGGCATCGGGGCATCGCGGACGACACCCTGTGTTTCGTCTCCCAGCGCCAGTCGGCCGACACGTCGCCGGCCATGGGAACCCATGACGATCAGGTCTGTGTCGTGCTCGTCGGCGTACTCGAGGATTCGATCCCGTGGTGTTCCGCGTCGCACGTCGCTCTCGACAGACGCGCCGGCAGTCGTCGCGATTTCGCGAGCGTGTGCGAGGATGTCCGTGCCCACTTCACCCGGTCGGTCGGTAGCGTCGGCGTGGTCCTCATCGACGTAGAGAAGGTGGACAGTCGCCGAATCGGGTGCCAGTTTGACAGCGAGCTCGAGAGCAGCAGTGGCCGGGCCGCTGCCGTCGGTCGGGACGAAGAGACGCTCGAACATACCCTACATTCGCTAGATGCGTACAAGTATTCGGGTGGTACTCCGCGGTCGTCTCACCGAGACGCTCCGGAAACAGCCATCGTCATGACGCTCCCATCGTAGTGCTGGGGTCAAGGCGTGCTCGGTGGCAACCGTTATGCACCGCTAGATGGTGGCCCGACAGGTCTGGCTGGTACCAGTTGGCGATGTGAGTTACACCACAGTCGCGTTAGTCCCACGCGTCTAACTGCTCACCGAGGTCGTCGTACAGTTTTCGTGCCTGTTGCTCCGTCAGGTCGAAAATCGCGTGTCGTCGGTACTCCGGCGGCTTGGATTCGGGATGGGGGCGAAAGTAGCCGTCGACCTCGAGTCGTCGTTCGCCGTCGCGCTCGCGCACTTGCAGATCGATCTCATCGTACTGCATACCACGGGGTACGCGCTCGAATACCAAAGGAGTAACGAGTACATCGACGAGAATGAACCGAACTCGAGGCGACGCACCCGGGTCGGCACAACCGACAGGAAGGCGTGCGACTCGTACATTTGAGAACCTCCCTGTATAGCCGCCGAACGTGCCGGGTTATCGTCTCGGTGGCCGTCACCGTCGTCGGTACTATCGTTGTCGTCATCAGTGTCGCCCCACCGTTGTCGAGACAGCCTGTGAATCCCACGAAGAGTGCGCTCGAGAACGACTGCCGCGTGGGGTGTCGAACCGAATCGTTGCACGTCGGCTCCAAGACCGCACCCGCGATCTGTCCCTGGTATTCGCTTCGAGCGGTACCGTTTCCGGTTGACGAGTTAGATGCCTTCCTGAAGGAATCGTCCCTCCTGTTCGTATATCGACACCAGTTCCTCGATGAACTCTTCGATGGTTTCGTCTTCCTCGAGGTGGCCTTCGATTCGTCGGACGAGGTCGTCGTCGAGTTCGATTGTGTGTCCCATCAGAAATGCCAACGAGCGCCATCCGTATAAATCACACCCAGCACGGTATCATCTCACACTACACCCAGAACATCGATTCAACTCAGTGGATACCGAACGCTATAGTAACAACTGAGAGAAGGGGCACAACCGCGGGTAAGACACGGTAGAAACCGGAGCGCACTCACGTGCGGTTGTTGACGCCGCTGAGAGAGCTAGATTGCGAGGGCGCAAATCGGCCGCGACACGAACCTCACCGACGAGTTGACGTGTCCCGCTGAGACTCTTCGTAGACGAAATAGAGGTTCCAGAGATTGAATCCGTCGCCATACTTTTCTTCAACGCTGCGGTCGTACAGCGGGACGAGCGTCGGTCGTGGCTCCGTGAACGCAGGTTTGATGTCCCACTCAAGCACCCATTCGTGGCCGTGAAAGCGGAGTCGGTCGCCGATCGACTCGAACACGCGCCGGAGCATCTTCGGAACCGATTCTGTTGTCAGCTCATCCGTGGTCTCGGCGGCCGTGAACGGATCGCTGGCGACGGGAGGAGATCCGTACGTGGCGACAACTGGAATTACGCCGTCACGAAAGGCATCGGTGCGAGCGAGATAAACGGTGGCTGCGCCCGCTTCGCGCAGGTGACAGAGGAGCTCGTCCGGCGTCGCGACGAACTCGTCGGCCGTCGTCACGAGTCCTGTCGGGGTGTACTCGGGTTGCCAACTCATAACAAGACCATACGCGAGTGTACGTCAAGAGTGCTTCTCCGATCACCACAACGTTTTCCGCGCCGCGGCTCGAAAATGAGAGCGACGACACACGTTTGATATCGGTCGACAGCCAAGCTAGCCACATGCGTGGATTTTTCGTCGGCCGATTTCAGCCGTTTCACCTAGGGCATCGCACCTTCGTCGAAGACATCGCAGCGGATGTCGACGAAATCGTTATCGGCATTGGAAGCGCACAGACGTCCCACACCGCCGACAATCCATTCACCGCAGGCGAGCGAATCAGTATGATCCACCGGTCGGTGACAGGGTTGGCGACGACGACGTTCGTCGTCCCCATCGAGGACCTCCATCGAAACTCGGTCTGGGTGTCCCACGTCACCGCGACGGTCCCACCGTTCGACGTCGCATATTCGAACAACCCGCTGGTGAGACGGCTGTTCGAAGAAGCCGGCTTCGAAGTCCGCAGCGTCGAACTTTATCAACGCGAGGCGTACTCAGGCACCGAAGTCCGTCGCCGAATGCTGGCGGGCGAGCCGTGGCGTCACCTCGTCCCCGACCCGGTTGCGACAGTCGTCGACGAAACGAACGGTGTCGAGCGACTGGAGCGGGTGAGTGATCAGTTCGACGAGTGAGTCGTGGCCTCGCGGTGCTTTCCGATTGCGAGCACGACGTCTGGTTCGGAGGTCTCCGTCGAACGGCACGCTGTGTCCACTCACCCTCGAACCGCTCGTTCTCGCATCCGAAGCTGTAGGCCGCGGTTTCTCGAGTCGGTCGAAGCTACGAGAAATAAATACTTGACTACCGCGGGCCGACACTGCGAGTCGGAGCCGAGACGGTCGCCCTCTTTACACACATATGCTTGTAATCGTTCGAACGCGTGAGACTGCCATCGTTGCCGGGAAACAATCCGTGATTACGTCAGTGAAACGATCTACTCGAGCAGCGCAACGAGAAAGGTATCGGATCAATCCGTCGCCACCAGCATCGAGCTATAGAGACGAGTCAACGGCGATATATCAGACAGTGCGCTCGCGGTAAGTTCGTTTTGTGCGCCGCAATCAGCACTTTCGACACTCGTGTCAGCATCATCGACGAACCCACTGAACGAATTAGTCAGTCACAGAACACGCGTATCGGAATACGGAATTGCTCTATTCAGTCACGGACACGTCGATTTTCGTACGACCATGAGGCACTCGCCGTGTTCATACGTAGATAGCGTGGACAGCCCACGAATGGCGGCGGAACGCTTTTGACTGTGTCTAGCACCTATCAGGGTATGGGAACAGACTGGCCACACGATCCCGACGGCGACGAGGGCAGCGAGGGCAAACGCAAGTACGATATGGCGATTATCGCCAAGAAAGTCGACGAAGAAGAGGATTTCCCACTCGACCGTGACGAGTTCATCGCCGAGCACGGCGATGACCCGATTCGGATCAACTACAAGCGAGTCGTGCCGATGCGTGAGATCTTCGAGTACGTCGAACCCGATGAGTTCGAGACGATGGTCGACATGCACAAAGCGGTCGGGAACGCGATGCGTGCCGGCGATTTCTGGGAGTACCACCCGGAAGGATCTGATCCTGAAAAGAAGCGCGCCTGAGACGCTGACGGACGCCGAACGGGTCCGCGGCAAACGTTCCTTACGTCCGATTTGATCGCCACCCGGATTCGAGAACGACCCGCGAAAGGCTTTATGGGTGGATGGTGTACGTCATGTGAAACGGCGAGTGAGCCGTTCACACGCACGAGGTGACCAACATGACAGCCATAGCTAGACTCGAGATCATTCCCGTTCGAGAAGAACACATGTCGGACCATATCGCCGCAGCGCTCGACGAACTCGACCAGTTCGAGATCTCGTACGAACTCACCCCGATGGATACGGTCATTCAGGCCGACGATGTAAGCGAGATCTTCGCAGCCACGCAAGCCGCACACGAAGCGCTCGACGAGGACCGAATCATCACCTCGCTCGAGATCGATCACCAGCCCGATCGAGAACAGCACACGGCGGACCGAGTCGCAGCGGTCGAACACGAGCTCGGCCGTTCCGCACAGGGGTAAGACTCGACAGCGTCGTTCCAAACTCGACTCACGAATCGGTTACCACTCCGACCAGGATTCGAAAACACCCGTCCGATCAATCACCGAGAGAACTGGAGGTCTTTCGCCGGGTCTTCCGCGACGACCCACCAGCGGACGTCCTTTTTCGGGTGCCGTCGCTCGACGTGTTCGCGAAGTTGCTCGCCGGTATCGAAGTCGTCACCACAGAGGTTGCATCGGTGATGGTGGTGTTTTGGCGACATAGTGTGCGCGTACGCGCGCTACCCCAATGAATGCGGGGGGTGGCGAGGTCGCGAGAACCACGTCACGCTGCGTGTGTTTCGACCAGTAGCAGACGGTCACGAATTCGAAAGCACCACTCTTACTGCAAGGCGTACATGTTTTTTGGGAATGTATCACAACAATCCGTCATAATTTCATCCAGTGCTCGAACCGAGCTGGGTACCCCACCGTTCCCACGTCCCACCGTCGAGCATGAGCTATCGCTCAAGGATACTGCATCAAGGCTCATCTTGCGAAGATTTCCAGTGGTCACAGCCGCCACTCCGTCGTTCTCAGCGATGGTAGAGACGCGATGTGAACGGTGCGATCCGGGTCGCAATAGTAGCCACTGAACATCACTGTGCACCAGATCGCACAGCGATCGTGCGGTCAGTGTGTGAATCGGTTCAGTTGGTACCGACGTCCACCACGAACGCCCAGTGAGAGTATCGTCGCTGCCACCGACGATCATGTAGCCGACCATGGTGAGAGCAGACGACAACTCACCGCTGTTGAAACAATGCTGATAAGACTATATGAATTATACTTCTCAGGAATTATTGAGGAAACAGGAAGTTGGATACACTCGTGATCAGGGGTGTCGTTTCGGATGTCCGTCTCGAGTATTCGAACGGAGTTGAGTGCCGGGTCAGTTAGGTCAACTCCTCGAGGCGGCTATCGCGAAGGACGGATTTCAACACGATTCCGGTGTCCTGTACCAATCGGTGCTCGAGGTAACTTCCTTCACCCCGCCCGCCACCGGTTCGCGTCGATTCGACGACGCCGAGGAACGCTTGCTCTTTTAACAGTTCGTAGACTCGGTGTTCGCTCAGAATCTTGGTATCGACTTTCGTCGCGGTTTCTTTGTATCGGTTGTAGATCCGGCTAGTCGAAAAGCCCTCTTTGTCGGGGTTTTCTTCGGTCAACAGCGCAAGCGAGTACAGGATAAACTTGACCTGTGTCGTCGAACCGCGAAGGAGTTCCTCGAAGCGGTCGACTTCTGCCCACTCCTGTGCATCGCGGATGTGGTCTTCGGTGACAGTGTCGACGTTCTCTCGCTCGGCGAGTTCGCCAGCGTGACGTAAGATCTCGATCGCTTTTCGTGCGTCACCGTGTTCCTGAGCAGCCAACGCTGCAGCCAGCGGGATCACGTCATCGGAGAGCACGCCGTCGTAGAACGCATCACGGCGATGCTTCATGATTTCGCGAAGCTGATTCGCATCGTAGGGCTGGAAGACGAACTCTTCCTCGCGGAGGCTCGACTTAACCCGCTCGTTCAGTTGATCACGATACTCGATCTTGTTGCTCACGGCGATAACGCTCAGATGGCAGTCTGCCTTCCCCGACTCGCGAGCGCGCGACAGTTGCATGAGGATGTCATCGTCCTCGAGTCGGTCGACCTCGTCGAGGACGATAATGACGGATTCGTAGGCGATATTGAGGATGTCCCAGAGGTAATCGTAGTATTCACCACTGCCGATCCCTGCTCGAGGAATATCGAAATCGGTATGCTCAGTTTCGTTGAGCGACCGGGTGACCGTCCGCGCGACACGCGTTTGCGTGTTGTGTTGGGCACAGTCCACGTAGACCGTTCCGACCGAGACACCGTTCGATGCCGCCGCACGGCGGGCTCGTTCGGTAACGTGACGGGCTACGAGGGACTTTCCCGTCCCCGTCTTCCCGTAGATCATCACGTTGTTCGGTGGGTCGCCGCGAACGATCGGTCTGAGTTCGGCAGCGACGGCTTCGATCTCGTCGTCGCGGCCGACAATACGAGCACTTTCCGGAACGTGACCGACCTTGAGCAGTTCTTTTCGAGCGAAGATGTCTGCCCGCTCGGGATCGTCTTCATCGAAATTGAACAGGGGATCTTCCGCCGGGTCCTCGAACCGGTCGTTAAAATCTGAGAGTTGGGACGGTTCCTCGGCCATCGATATGCTATAGCGCGTACTCCCCGAACTTAATGGTTCCCCCACCTCGACAAGAGTGTAAATCGGCACGGGAACAGAGCCAGACATCCGTTTTAGCCGATGTCACATCCACAACACGAGAGGGCAGTCCCAAGTGATAATCGACGGGTTTCCGTGAGAAACCTTTGATCCGGAAACGTGGGAAGCAGTCATGGTAGACACGGTTCGTCTCGAGTGAAACGAAAGGCGGTCGTTGATTTCGTCACACCCCTCGTCCAGAGTGAATCGCACTGCTGGGCGGCAAATTGCTAGGCGGCAGCTCGACCCCACACCCCTCATCACGAGTGTAACTGTTGAACAATCCGTGAAGACAGTGAACAAAGATCATATACATAGTGGAGCTCTGCCTGAAAAACGTGGCACACACCCCTCGTCCAGAGTGAAAACGAACAGAAGTGTCCTCGAGTTCGTACGTTCAGCTGTGAAGTTCAAGATGGAGACGAAGAACCCCACGTCAAGAGTGTATACACCCCCTATCAAGAGTGTATTCAACCGGTGAAACGAGACGGTTTTTCAGTCTGCAGACAGCAAAATCACTTCGGACACACACCCCTCGTCCAGAGTGTAACGAGTATTCGGTACATGCCCTTGCGTGCAGACGGTGCCCAAACGTGGACGACCATATCGAAAGTAAGAGCTTATAAAAATCCAGATGGAGGGAGAAATACGCGAATATAGTGCAGGTTCTTCGGTAACCAGTAGAGACATCTGTCAATGGAGACGTTTCTGAGGACGGGCGCAGAGTAATAGTTAGATCTGTGCTAGACCTTCGTGGCAGCATTCGTTCTTAGACTGAATATCTAGTCATTCTTAGACTATCCGATGAGTTTATTATGATATATTGCGTAAAGCCCACTAAGTGAAATTCATATATAAATAGGAACGAATGTAACATTCGTTCAACTGCTGACGAAGTTATCTTTCTCTTTCTGACTGTGTTCGGATTCATATTGCTCGTTATCCTCTCTTTCGTTGCCGATCACGTCGATTCACTCCATTCAGAACCCCCGTTTCATCTGCAACCCACCCCACCCTTTCATTCGTTTTCACTCTGGACGAGGGGTGTGTGGGTTCTCTCGTGAACTGCACTGGTACTTCGAATCGCTTCGAAGTCAGTGTCCGAGAGCTCTCGACGACTACTGTCCGGTATGGAATCCGTCGAAGATTGGTCACCAACTCTAGACAACATAGTAGCACAAATGCTACTTTTATGGCTATCCTGACCTGAATACACTCTTGATGAGGGGTGGCGCGCAATGTATCCGACCACCTGGACACTATCTTTCGAATCCATCCGTTTGATTGGTCCCTTTCTCTCTCGAGTGGCAGACCTCCGTAACGATGGCCGTTCCCACTTGTGGCAGAAATCGTCGTTTCACGGTGATCAGCTCCAGATTCACGGCACGGTCAGCGATACGGGTTTCGACCGGTCGTCGGAAAGTCGTTTCTGGTGGGGATCAGCCTGGTCTCACAGTATGCTTCGCCGCCGGTGTAATCGACACCCGGCTGAACGTACGGATACGACCCGTCGGTGGGCGTGTTCTGTACTGACCCACCGTCGTCGGCAGTCCGGACGAGTTCGGTGTCGCCGTAGTCAATCGGAGAATTCGCATCGAGATACTCCGTGACGACATCGACCGGGATGACCTCGCCGTCGACGTGGACGTCTCGAAACGGAAATCCACAGTTCCCGAGATCCCGTTCGGGATCACCGGGACGAGCGAACGTCGCGACCGAGTATCTCGACTCGGGGTCTACCGACACCCCATCGACGAGGAGGTCGACGAGCCTGCGGCCGCGTTTGGCGGTCGGATCGATGACGACCTCGACGTTCGAGGAGTAGTTCCGAACACGGCCGTCTTCTTGCTCGTAAACATACGGTGTGAAGTTGTCCGTGAGGAAGTGTTCCATGTGATTCAGCAACTGCTGACCGTACGCATCACCTCGTGCGACCGGTGCAGTCATCGGAAACGCCTGGTAGAGGTGCTCGAGTGTAATCTCTCCGGCAGGTATCGCAGGGCCGTACCGAAAGCCGTGTGAGACCGCGAGATCGGTCTCGAAGTGTGCTCGAACCGCATCGTTGAACAATAGATTCCAGCCGCTCTCGAGGAACGACTGCCGGTGGAGTGGCGTCTCCGTCTCGCCGACGACTGTATCCAGTGGCTGCTCGAGGGTGCCGGCACCGAGGTCGTGATGGACGTCGTCGCCGAAGAACGGAGAGCGAACTGCCTCGACCGTCTGTTCGGCTGCTGGGTCCGGCTCGGGCGTGTACTCGTGACCTTCGGAGAGACAGTAGAGGACGTGTCGAAACGATAATTCGCCGTCGTCGAGCCGAAGATCCACGCGTCCGAGCCCGTCATCCGTTCCTGACTCGACGACGATTGTTTCCGTCTCGTCGACGATGATCGGATCGTGGGTGTACTCGTGGGTGTGTGCGCTAAACATGACGTCAATATTCTCGATGTCTTTTGCCGCTTGAACCATCCACGGCAGCCCGATTTCGGTGACTGCAACGACGACGTCTGCCCCCGACTCGCGAGCCTCGCGCGCAGCGTCCTCGAGCAGCGCGGGATGTTTGCCGAACCGAAACGCTCCCTCAAAGAACGCCGGGGCCATCCGGTCGACGTAGACGTTCGTCATGCCGACGATTCCGACGTCGACGCCGTTGACGTGCTCGATCGTGTACGGGTCGACCACCGGTTCGTCGGCGTCCCACTCGTAGAGATTGGTCGCGAGAACGTGTGCCTCGAGCGCGTCCAGTAGCGTCCGGGTGACACCATCCTCGGCGGCTTCGTTCGAGAAGTCCCAGTTTCCGGGCACGTAGACATCGGGACACAGGTGTTCGTTAACCGGCTCGAGCATCGCTCGGCCGTTCGTGTACGTCGTTACCGCCGTGCCGTGAAACGTATCCCCGCTCATCAGCGTGAGCGTCTCCTCGTGGGCTTCCCGGATCTCGTCGAGTTTCGCGGTCAACAGCGGGACGCCACCGCCACGCTCGAGGCGTGTCGCCTCGCCCTCGAAGTCGAAGCCGGGATGGGATTCGACGGTATCGTAGTAGACGTGATGTCCTGATACGAGTTGGCCGTGTAGATCACTCACATGGAGACAGACGACGGTCGGCTCACGGTCCTGTTCGGTCGCCCGTGATCCATCGAGTTGCCGCCACGGGCTCATATGTACTGTCTCGTGGCTCATCTGGGAGTCGCTGGGTGTTCGGTCTTCCGCAGCGTGTGCATTTCCTTGCACACGCCGGAATTGTCAGTATACGCTCAATGTTTCAGGAGCGGATCGGAGCGGTTCGATACGGATGAACACTATTGACTGGTTAGCAACGGTGTGCTGTTACGGAGAATCAAGGAGAAAGCCCCGCCCTTCAGGGCGGGGAGGATGTCAAATCGGTCGCGACGCTTTTTAGGTACCGAGAGGAGCCTCTCGCTGAGCGCTCTAGTGGCGCTGTCCGCTTCGTCGCCTCGGAGGTCGTTCCCGGATCCCTACCGCAGAGAGGCTGAACGAGAACTTTGCGCCCTCGTTGGGTGTCGACTCGACCCAGATCTCGCCACCGTGGCGTTCGATGATCCGTTCACAGAGCGCCAGACCGATCCCTGTGCCGTTCCCCTCGCTGCGGCTGTGGGCTCGCTCGAAGACTTCGAAGATCTGGTCGTGATCTTCCGACGCGATTCCGATCCCGGTGTCCTCAACCGTGATGATCCAGTTCGTACCGTTTCGCTGTGCAGAGACGTGGACGGTCGGCGGTTCGTCGCCACTGTACTCGAATGCGTTCTCCAGCAAATTCTGAAACACCTGTCGCAACTGACGGGCGTCACCCTCGACACGTGGCAGTGAATCTGCGGTGATCGTCGCATCGGTGGTCTCGATCGCGACTTGCAGATCGTCGAGGACGTCCTCGAGGATCGCTTCGAGTTCGACCGGTTCCAACGGATCGGCTTCCGTTTCTACTCTGGAGTATTTGAGCAAGCCGTCGATCATCGATCGCATCCGTTCGGCGCCGTCAACGGCGAACTCGAGGAATTCCTGGCCTTCGTCGTCGAGTTCGTCCTCGTAGCGCCGTTCGATGAGCTGGAGATACGACGACACCATCCGAAGCGGTTCTTGCAGGTCGTGTGACGCCGCATAGGCGAACTGTTCGAGGCGTTTGTTCGATTCCTCGATATCGGCGATCAGGTCCTCGAGTTCCGTCTGGTACTGCTGGCGCTCGATCGCCTCCGCGAGGATGTTCGAGACGCTCTGGACGAACGAAATGTCCTCGTCGCTGAACGTCGCGCGGTCGGTGTCGTGAGTGCCGAGAATTCCCCACGGATCGTCGAACGGCCCGATGACGGTACTGATTCCGCTTCGAACGTCGTGGGCTGTCAGCAGTTCGGGGCCGCTAAATCGCGTTTCCGACTCGAGGTCTTCGACGACGATGGGGTGGTTGTTCTCGAGGGTGTAGGCGGCCTGTGAGTCTGATTCGACGGCGGACACTATCTCTTCTCCAACGAGGCCGTCGTTCCAGCCGACGCCCTGTCGGAGGAGGAGTTCCGTGCCGGTTTCATCCAGATCGAGCACTTTGCAGAAGTCAGTGTCGAGGACGGTCGTGACTTGGTGGACAGCTTCATCCATGAGCTCGTCGAGATCGTCAGTTTCGAGTGCGAGTTGTCCGAGTTCGGCTACGACTCGTTGCTCGTGGGCTTGCTTCTCGAGTTCTCGTTCCCGCTGTTTGCGTTCGGTGATGTCTTGTGACATCGCAAGGATCGCGTACACGTCGTTTTCGTCGTTTGTCAACGGATGTGTCCGAAACTCGAACGTCCGACTTTGGAATGTTATCTCGAACGTGGTCTGTTCGCCGTCGAGTGTTGCACGGTAGTGTGGCTCGATAATATCGAGGTGCTGATCTGCGTAGACGTCCTGTATCCGTTCACCTCGGACGCCGCTGGCATCGAAATCGAGCTTCTCGAAGCCTTGGCCTGCGATGAGCGTGTGCTGGAACTCGCGATCCAGAAGCGCGACTGCGCCGTTTGGGATGTTTTCCGTGAGGGTTCGGTACCGGTGTTCGGACTCCTCGAGTTGGGTGACTGTGTCTTCGAGTTCCGTCTGCGTTTCCCGGAGTTCCCGATTACGCTGTTCGAGAACGTGGGCTCGCGTTTTAGCCTTCGCATCGTGGAACCCCACCGCAAAGCCGGCGACGCTACTCAGCGCCGTCAGAATCGGTGGCGCCGTCAGTGGCGTGGTGATGCCGCTGTCGGGTTGCAGGTGGTAGAGGAGCAGTACCGCCGCCATAGTGCCGAAGCCGGCAGCCGTCCACCTCGCGATATCCGGATACACGTCTGAATCGATACCGGTCGTGGCCACCCAGTAGCTGCCATAGAGGAGGACGACACCGGGAGCGACGATCAGAAAGGTCGTGATCGCGACGCCGAGTAAGGGCGTGCCGGCGCTGAACACCGCTCCCGCTCGTACCACGGCGAACAGAACGTACAGGCCACCGAGCGTTCCGATGAGCCGTCTCGGTCCGACTTGAGAGAGCACGTGTTTCAAGACTCCCACTGTCTATACGACAGGAGGATCAGGGTTATGGATGTTGCGTCGGTTACTGCAGATACTCGGCTGCGACTTGGGCACCGCTGTTCGGTATGCACCGATCGATTTCGATGCGCTCGACCTCATTCGTCCGGCTTCTCGATTAGCCTTGCAACCGTCACGAACGTATCGAATTTTTGTGGGGATCCTTGAATCTGAACTACTCCCTGTTCCGGATCGTATTGGACGAACTCGACTTCGGACGATCGCGGAAGGTGGGTGTGCTTCAAGTCCGCCGAAAGCGTATCGAACCGATCTGGAACGTCGTGGTGCGGTTGCTCGTCCTCCCACTCGTCGATTTTCTCGATGAGTTCGCCGACGGCTACCGGCCCGTCTCGTTCGTAGAGGTAATACAACGCGTATCGTCTGCGCTTGTTCTCGAGGAGTTCGAATATCTTGTCTAGTGTTACCATAACCCATTTTGAACAGGAGCATCGAAAGCGTTTGTTGCTGCATATGCACCGCAATCGGTAGCCGACACGAGACCGGTTACTCCAATAGGCACACCGGTACGATTGCAGCGAGCACCACAACGACATCGAGGCGTCGTGCGATCGGCCGTGCACCAGCCGTCCGTGGCGTTGCTCTGCCGATCGCCGCCTCGAGTCCTCAATCGGACTCGAGGTCGTCGCCGAGCGAGTCGTCGTACTTCTCCTGTTCGTCCTCGGGGAGGTACTTTCGCTCCCACTCGACGACCTCGGGGAAGCCCGAGAACTCGTGGAGGCTACCCACGGGCTGGTCGTTGAACGCGTCGTCGATGTCCCGCATCGCTGCGACGGGATCGTCGGCGAAGGTTTCGAAGTCGGCGTAGACGTTCGCGATCGTCGACAGCGTCGCAGCGATCGGGAACAACACGAGATCGAAGCCCCACTCCTCGAGCGACGAGAGCTCGACGTACGGCGAGGAACCGAGATCGCCGACGAAGTTGTAGACGAGCGGGCCATCGACCTCCCGGCCAATGCGTTCGAGTTCTGCCTCGTCGGTCGGCCCCTCGACGAACGCGATGTCAGCGCCGGCCTCGAGGAAGGCGTTGACGCGATCGATCGCTTCCTCGAGGGAGCCGTCGCCGGTCCCGCGGGCGTCGGTGCGAGCGATGAGGGTGAAGTCGGGATTTCGCTCGTCGCGGACGTCGGCTGCGGCTTCGATTTTGCCGATGGCTTCCTCGCGCGGGATGACCTGTCGGCCTTTCGTGTGGCCACAGCGTTTCGGGAATGTCTGGTCTTCGATGTGGATGGCTGCGACGCCGGCTTTGATGTACTCTCGAACGGTCCGGACGACGTTCGTCGCGTTTCCGTACCCGTTGTCCGAATCGGCGATGAGCGGCACGTCGATCCGTTCCTGGATGTTGCCGGCGTTTTCGATCATCTCCGGCATCGTGATGAAGCCGGCGTCGGGGTAGCCGGTCTTCGAGAGCGAGGTCCCGTAGCCAGTCATGTAGATCGCATCGAAGCCGACGCTGTCGGCGACGGCGGCCGTCAGTGGATCGTGGACCCCGGGACAGGCCAGCAGTTCGTCTTGCTCGAGGCGCTCGCGAAGCGCCGTTCCGTAGTTGGTCATGGTCGACCACAGGGGTGTCCTCGGCAAGCGGGTGTCGATTCGGCTCGTCTGTCAGTGTAATTCATCAGCATTCTCTGAGAGGTGGTTGATGACGGCATCCGTCGTGACGACGTCGCCGTATTTCGCGTCGATGTCGAAGAGGTTCGCGCGGTGTGGCCCCTCGGCGCGGTCGCCGACGGCGTCTTCGGGGACGATGGTGCGGTAGCCGTGCTGGAGGCTGTCGACGGCCGTCGCGCGGATACAGCCGCTCGTGGTGACACCGGCGAGCACGAGCGTGTCCACGCGCTGGGTCGTCAGCTCCGTCTCGAGGTCGGTTCCGAAGAAGGCACTCGCGTACTTCTTGAGGATGACTCGTTCGTCGCCGACGGGTTCGATCCGATCGTCGACTTCGACGGCCTCAGTTCCGAGTCGCAGCTCTCGCAGCGCGGGCACCTTCTCGATGAACCGTCCGGCGTCGCCGTAGGACTCCTCGAACGCCACGGTCGTAAAGTATCGCGGCAGGTCGTGTTCGCGGAAGGCCGCGAGCAGTCGCTCGGTCTGCTCGAGCACGTCGGCAACGTCCGAGCCAAGGCTGGTGTCGGGGTCCGTGAAGGCGTTTATCAAGTCGATGACGAGCAGTGCGGGCCGGTCGCCGAGGCCGACGCTCGCGCCGAAATCGTCCTCGTCGTAGTGGGCGTCGTGTGGTGGGTCCATTGTGGATCGTGTGTGAATGGTGGGTTCGCGTGTCGATCAGTCGTGTCGGTCGTCGAACTCCCGGCGTTCGGCGGCGATGCGCTCCGCGAGCGTGTCGTCATCCGGCAGCGGGCCGTAATCGAACGCCGCGGGTTCGTCGCGGCTCGAGCGAAGCTCGTCGCGTCGGTCTTCGGTCGCCGCCTCGTCGACGGTTCCATCCTCGAGGACGACGCCGTACTCCTCGCGAGCGGCCGTCTCGGAGAGTAGTCCGCGGCCGACCTCTCGAGCGACGACTGCGGGATCTCGCTCGAGTGGATCGCCAAGGCCGCCGCCACCGGCGGTCGAAAAGACGAGTTTGTCGCCGGCGTCGACGGCGACGTTTTCGACTTTCGACGGCAGGTCTTCTTCGGTACCGTCGGTTAGGAGCAGTTTCTTCTCGCTGGTCTGGGCGTGGGAGCCGCCGTCGACGCCCCACGGGTAGGTGTGGGCACGGTCGTCCTGGAAGGTGATCGCCCCCGGCTCCTCGAAGGTGTAGACTTTCGTGATGCCGTGGCCGCCGCGGAACTCACCGGCACCGCCGGTGTCGGTGCGGGTGCTATACTCGTCGATAGTCAGCGGGTAGTAGGCCTCTTGATACTCTGCGGGCACGGTGCGGAACAGCGGCCACCACGAGTGACCGTCGAGGCCGTCGCCGCCCGGTCGGGCCGGAATCCCGCCGTAGAGAATTTCGAGCATCTGGAAGTCGTTGCCCTCCGAGTCCGTCCCCGCGTAGACGAGGTTCGGCGACGTGCCGTAACTGCCGGCGACGGAGAAGCCGTCGATAAGCTTCGAGAACGTCGCCTGCAGGACGTCGAACTGGCGGGCCATCATCGGCAGTCGGTTGCCGAGTGCCGCCGGGAACTCCGGTTGGACGACGGATCCCTTGGGCAGCGTCACCTCGAAGAGGTCGTAGTAGCCGTCGTTGAACGTCAGCAACGGGTCGAAGGCCATGATGAGGAAGACCCCGGTGAACATCTTGAACATCTTCTCGTTCAGCAGGAAGTTCACCGTCCCCGGCACCTGTTCGTCCGTGCCGGTCCAGTCGAGGTGGACCGTATCTCCCTCTCGGTAGATCTCGAGGTGGAGTTTGATCGGACCGTTGCCCATCCCGTCGTCGTCGACGTAATCTTCGAACGTGTAGCGTTCTCCTTCGGGGATGAACTCGCGGATGAGGTCGATCATCCCGTCGCGGGTGCGGTCGAGGATGGCGTCACACGCCTCGACGTACGTCTCCTTGCCAAAGCGGTCACAGAGTTCGTGGATGCGCGTTTCGGCGGCTTTCGTCCCCGCCGCCAGCGCCTTGATGTCGGCTTCTGCGTGATCGGGCAGTCGCGTGTTGTGGGCGAACGTCTCGAGTAGTTCGCTGTCGATCTCCCCACCTTTGTAGAGTTTGACCGGCGGCAGTCGCATCCCTTCCTCGAAGATCGTTCGCGCCTGCACGGGCATGCTGCCGGGCGTCTTCCCGCCGACGTCCATCAGGTTCCCCCACTGGCTCGAAAAGCCCACGAGGTCGCCGTCGTAGAAGATCGGCCGCAACAGGAGCATGTCCGGCGTGTGCGAGACCGCCCCGGCACACATGTAGGGATCGTTGGTCGCGATCACGTCGCCGTCCTCGAGATCATCGCGCTCGAACGGCGAGTTCTCGAGGATGGTGTCGATCGCCGAGCCGAACTGGCCCATGATCATCCGTCCCGCAGCGTCGGCGATCAGCGGGAACTGGTCGGACTGTTCGCGGATGACGGGACTGATCGCCGTCGTCTCGACGACCCGATCCATCTCGTAGCGGGTGTTCGAGAGCGTGCTCTCGATGATGTCGAGCGTGGTCTGGTCGATGTCGTGGTCGCCGACGAACTCCGGTGTCGTGTCGCTCATTGTCCCTCACCTCGGGTGATCTCGAGGTTGCCGTAGCGATCGACGGTCGCGGCGTGATCGGGCTGGACGACGACCGTCGAGTCGTCGTCGGTGACGATCGCCGGGCCCTCGAGTTCGTTGCCCGGCCGAAGTTCGGTTCGGTCGTAGATCGGCGTCTCGTAGTACGAGCCGTCGAAGTACACGTCACTCCAGTCGATTTCGGCATCGCTCGGATCGGCGTCGCTCAGTTCCTGCTCGTCGATCGTGACGCCCTGCAGCGTCCCTTTGCCGATGACGCGCAGCGTCGCGATCTCGAGCGGTGCGTCGAGCGAGAAGCCGAACTGGCGGTCGTGGCGCGCCTCGAAGTCGTCTTTGATCTCCGCGAGGCCCGTCTCACTGCGGAGGTTCTCGATATCGACCGGGATCGACATCTGGATGTCCTGTCGGAAGTACCGACAGTCGGCAACGTACTCGAACGTCTGGTCGGTCTCGTCGACGCCCTCGGAGGCGAGCCACGAACTCGCGTCGTCCTCGAGGGCTCGAAGCTCCGCGTGTACATCCTCGCCGTCGACGTCGTCGTCCGTCTCGAGGTACGTCTCGGAGAACTCGTTTTGGATGTCGGAAGTGAGAAAACCGAAGGCAGACATGACGCCCGGCCCCGGTGGGACGATCAGTGGATAGGCGTCCATCACGTCCGCGAGTGCGTTGGCGTGCATCGGCCCGGCCCCGCCGAAGGCGACGAGTCCGAACTCCCGCGGGTCGTAGCCCCGTTCGACGCTCACGACCCGGAGCGCGCCGTGCATGTTCTCGTTGACGATATCGAGAATGGCCTGTGCGGCCTCTTCGACGGTCGTGTCCCGTTCGTCGGCGATTGTCGCCACGGCATCGCGGGCGGCCTCGCGGTCGAGGTCCATCCGCCCACCAAGCTGGACCGACGGCGGAATCCGGCCGAGGACGACGTTCGCGTCCGTGACCGTCGGCTCTTCTCCACCTTGTCCGTAACACGCCGGTCCGGGATCGGCACCGGCGCTTTCCGGCCCGACCTGCAGGGAACCGTTCAGTTGCACGCGGGCGATCGAGCCGCCACCGGCTCCGACCGTGTTCACGTCGACCGAGCGGGATTTGAACTCCCGATAGCCGACTTTCGTCTGCCGTGTCGTCTCAGCCGAGCCACCCTCGACGAGCGAGACGTCGGTCGAGGTCCCTCCCATATCGAGCGTCAGCACGTCCGGAACGCCCTTCTTTTGGGCGATCGTCGCCGCACCGACGACGCCCCCACTCGGTCCCGACAGCGCGAGTTCGACCGGTCGTTCCTTGGCCGCTTGCGAACTCATGAGCCCGCCGTCCGAGCGGACGACGTTCATCGTAGCCGTCGATCCCGCCTCCCCGAGCGATTCGTCGAGATCCTCGAGATACGAGATGACCGTCGGCCGCGCATAATCGTTGATCGCGGTCGTCAGCGTCCGTTCGTACTCGCCGTACTCCGGGACGATCTCCGAGGAGATCGACACCGGCAGCTCCGGCGCTTCTTCGGCGACGATCTCGCGGACGCGCTCTTCGTGGGCCGGGTTCAGATAGGAGTTCAACAGCGCGACGGTCAGCGCTTCGACGCCGGCAGCCTCGAGTTCCCTGACGGCTTCCCGTACTGCGGACTCGTCGAGCGGTTCGGTCTCCTCGCCGTCGGGTGAACTGATCGTCCCAGCGACGCCGCGGGTGTCGACCAGATCCGCGAGCGGGTCCGGCTTCTCCATATCCATCCACCCATACAGCGGGCCGGGCGTCCACGCCCGGGCGAGATGGAGCACGTCCTCGTGACCCGCCGTCGTGATGAGCCCGACCCGTGAGCCCGTCTCCTCTAAGAGCATGTTCGTGACGACCGTCGTGCCGTGAAAGAGGAGTTCGAGTTCCTCGACCGAGGTGCCCGCTTTCGCCGTCGCCTCTTTGACCCCGTGAATCACGCCCTCGGAGGGGTTCGCGGGCGTCGAGAGGACTTTGTCGATCGTGAGTTCGTGTGTCGTTTCGTCGAAGACGATCACGTCGGTAAACGTTCCGCCGACGTCGACGCCAAGATTATATGTCATATGGTACCGTGTACTGTGTGGCTCATGCTGTCGGGGCGTAAGCGTTGTCCCAACAGCTGTTGGCGACTTATATATCACGATAGTTATACTCGGCGACACACGGAATCGCTGACTGCGTCGCGTATCTTTTTAGCAGTGGGTGACAATCGCATACGAACGCAGAGATGTTCATCGCGACCGTCCACTTCACCCAACACCGCGAATGTATCCTCCGCCGGCTTACGGCCGACGTCGACACGCCGATTCCGATCGAGATCGAGGAGATCCAGAACGGGTTCGTCACCTTCGTTCTCCACGCCGGTCCCCACGCCGACTCCTTTCAGGCGGAACTCGAGGCCACAGACCACGTCAAACACGTCAACCGGCTCGACGAGGAGAACCTCCTCGTGACGAAACCCTCGTGTGGCGCGTACTCGGCGATCTATCAGAACCACGGTACTCTGCGGCGGTCGAACACGGTTTCTGGTCGCCAGCGCGAGTACAACATCCTCGTGTTCCGACGCGAAGACTTAAAGAACATCCTCGACGACTTAGCCGGATTCGGGACGGTCACGCTCGGGAAACTCGAGGAGTTCAGAGCCACGACCGAATCGTCGCTCACCGAGCGCCAGCGCGAGGTCGTCACCGAGGCACTCGAACGTGGCTACTACGACTGGCCGCGAGAGCTCACGAACGAGACACTCGCGGACGAGCTGGGGATCAGTCGAGCGACGCTTCACGAACACCTTCGCAAAGCCGAACGGACGCTTCTGTCGTCGGCGCTAGCAGAGAGCCACAGGCAAACCGGTAGAGGCCAGTTCGAACGGATCGACATCGAGCAGGAGTGATCGTCGGAATCTCGACAGTGTGTCTGCAGAGCAGCAACACCAGTCTCATTTATCGACTGCTCGTTCCCGACTCGAGTGCGGACAGGTACACGAAGTACGCCAGTCCTGCAACGACCAGTGATACGGCCAGCACGGTGACCCCGACGAAGCCGTCGAGCGCTGCTTGCGGATTGTTCCACAGGTAGACGCCGCCTTCGATCGCGAACGCAGTCAGGCCACCGTAGAACAGCGCCAGCGCGGTCGCTCGGACCACTGCCACCCCACCGCGGTCACGGCTCTGGAACAACTCGACGACGAACAAGAGCGCAAACACGAGCAGATAGAACGGGCCGGGAATCGCCTGCCCGAGCGTCTGCGGACCGGTCACTGCGATATAGCCGTAGTACGCCAGCGCGAGCAACACGCCGCCGATCAGCGTCAGCGACAGCCCGTAGCCGCTGGCGTCCTCGACGGCTGTCGGGACGACGCCATCGCTCGTGTCAGCATCACTCGTTGCCTCTGGGTCGGTGCCGCTCGGATTCGGCCGCTCCTTCTCTGCACTCGAGTCCGTTGTCGTTCGGTCGTCATCACTGTCGCTGGACATATCGGCTAGTGTCCATCTAGCAGTAGAAAAGTCATCACTGGATTATCAATGAACTAATGTCACCGTCCAGGACCAGTCATCTTGAGAGTACCAGCGTGACGGTGCTCCCTTGAGGATCGGCATCTCCAAATTTGATCGTGCCGCCTGCACGGGTCACGCTCCGTTTGACCAGCCACAGCCCATACCGTTTCTGTAACTGTAACAGCGTCACCTGAACCCTCCCGATACCACCGGTACAGTTCACTGAGCCGCCCGCTTTGGAATCCATGACGAATCTGAGTCCGTGATCTTGGCCGCGGCTGCCGCAGGTAACCGTTCGTGACCACGTGTGCGTTCTGTTGTCGCCGCGTTCGACGATGCACACCGTCACGTCACCGTAGGTCCAGCCATCGACGGTGCACATGGTCGTCTCGTTCGGGCCGACGACGAACGATTGGCTGTCGACGCCGTCGTCGACCAGCGTCACGTTTCGATAGCCGCTTGGCCAGACAAGGTTGGCGTAGGTCACGAGCCGCCGATCGCCGTCGTCACCTCGAAGTTGAGATAGCCCGCTGCAGCCAGATCCTCGACCGTGTAGGCGGTCACGTGATACGTCGCGTCATCGTCGTTCTCGAGCGTCACGACTGGTTCGGGAGTACCCCTCGTGACGGCAGCGCCGACGATAACCACGCTGACGAGGATCACACCGAGGAGGGGCGTGGAACGGCGGGTGACCATACACCTGATTGCGGAACGCCGGTCAGTTGTTCGTCACTTCAACATTGTG
This sequence comes from Natronorubrum aibiense, assembly GCF_009392895.1. Lineage (GTDB taxonomy): Archaea > Halobacteriota > Halobacteria > Halobacteriales > Natrialbaceae > Natronorubrum > Natronorubrum aibiense. Next base: position 69,142 of record NZ_CP045490.1, read on the forward strand.
TAGACCGAAGTTCACGTATGTGACCGGTGCCGGTACGATGATCTTCTCCGATTTGCCGAGCGCTGGTTCGACGCCCTCGAGGGCCGGATCGTGCTCGATGGTTGGGGTCCCGCTCGGATCAGAGAATCCACCACCGACCAGTGAACCCTGAACATCCATGGTTCCGCCGAGATCGAACGTCTCTCGAGACGTGTCGTTCGTCGGCGCGTAAATCACTCCAGTGAAACTCTGCGTCCCGGATGACGTCATTTTGAACGACGACGTTCCGTATATCTGCAGATGCTTCGACTTATAATCGGTATCAGTTACACCCTCAACGGAGATATTTGCATTTCCGTCCAAATTGAATCCGCCTGTCGTATAGATGTGCAGTTCGGACTCATTTGAGTGGTTTGTAACAGTTAAATCACTGCTCCCGATGTTGATAGACCCATTAACAATCACTGTCGTATCTCCCTCTGAAAGATCAAATTCGAGATTGTCAGGCAGCTCATCATTGGATCCACCTCCTTTTGTCATACCGAAGTTCTCGGTATAGTACGTTCCACTCGAGACAGTGCCGTCTTCGACGGCCTCGTCTAACTCAGTGTATTCGTCTTCCCCTTTGTCAACTAACGCCCCGATCTCGTCGTCGATTGGTTCTAAACCGAGCGAATCCGTCGGACGGGCATCTCCCTCGAGATGATCCTCTTCACCACTAATCGAGCCACCATAGACGACGTCACCAATGATCTCGTTTGCGCCATCTAATTCGAGATCACCTTCGACTGCGATCGCTTGCTCGAAGTACGAATCGAGTTCGACTTCGCCGAGAAGGGCCGTCACTTCGCCGTGCGTTTCGTTAATTGGTTCGGCGTGGATCGCGTCCGGTCCGATTTCGTTCTCGAAGTGTTGTTCCCAGCCGCGATAGTACTGACTCGTCACGGTAATATTGACGATCGTACTGTTTGCGACCATGTTCTCCTGCTCGACGTCGTCGTGTGTCATCGAGATGTCGCCGGAGCCGAGCGTCTCTTCGCCGTGGACGGTCGTCAGCGAAAAGCTCAGACTCTCGCCGCCATTTTCCTGGGAGTCGTCGTAGTTGAATTTCGGGCCGGAGACGACTCGAGTCTGATTCCCCGTCTCTCTGAATACGGCGCCGCCTTCGAACGCGATGACTTCTCCATCATCGGCTTCGTACTCGATCGCACCGAACTCCCGTTCGATCGGATCCTCGCCACCGTATTCGATCACGATCTCACCGGTGTTCTCTCTCGTCACTGCACCCTGCTCCCCAGCGTTTAGATTGATGTTCCGGGTCGAATCTTGTTTGACCGTCGTGTCCTCCAAGGAATGTCGGAGTTCGACGAATGACTGTTCGACGCGGTCGTGTTCAGCCTGCTGTTGTTGTTCCGACAGTGCGTAACTGCCAGCGAGCAACAGTCCAATGCTGCCGATCGCGACGACGCCAATGAGAATGACGATGCTGATAACTGACGACTGCGCTCGAGTCCGAGCGGTCACACCATCCCTCCGTGAGTTCGAATCAAACGAAACCAATAGTCCATCGTCGCCATCATGTGACGACGGTAGGAGATGTGAAAATTAAACCGAATTGATCGTTCATCTCTGGTTATCAGTTTAGCGGTCGTTCTGTATCGGATTGAAGCCCCACAAGGAGGTATTGAACTGGAAACCCGCATCTGCGATTTTGCAGTCTCTTTCCGTGGGTGGGTCAGTTCTTGTCCGGTTGCTGTATCGTACGCAGTCCTCCTCGAGGAACGGCACGACTGTGAGGAAGATGACGCGGTCGGACGAGCGACACGCCATCACGGGAGCGGTCGATCAGGTGCTTTGGGCCCCGAATCGAGTCAAATATCCAATGGGCTTAACTGTTGGGAGTACTATATGTCTCTTGGCGGGGAACGGAGGCCTGTCGTTGCCGACAGTATCCGTCCCAACTGAGACATCACGTCCCCGCCATCGGTCGCGATCGCTTCACTGTCGTCTCTCGATTGGACTCCGATCGCTGATCCCCTTCGGTGGACCCACCACCACCGAAACGGGGGCTCCACGCCAGTTTCTGGTCGATGCTATCCGTGTGTTCTCGAGGCCGGTTCTCAGTAGATCCGTTCGTACAGCAGCCACCCCAAAACCGTAGCGACTACTGTCGAAGGCGTTGGCCTCGCACTTTTGTAGCTTGGGTACTTAAATAACGCTCGTGACTGCGCGAGAAAACGAGGGGCAACCGAACGGAGGTCCGGTCGATTACCTCCTCGATGACCGATCGGTCGTGAGCGTCGCCGATCGGCTGTCGCTCGACGAAGGGACCCGCAGCGAGGGACGCGATCCGCTCTCGGAACGCTTCGCCAGTGTCGACACGCTGCCGACGGAAGATGGCAGCATGGCTGTTTCGGTAACTGGTTTGCGAAAGCGCTTCGGCAACGGAACGGAGTCCGTCGTCGCCGTCGACGACGTTTCCTTCGACATCGAAACCGGCTCGATCGTCGGTCTGTTGGGACCGAACGGCGCCGGGAAGACGACGCTCATCAAGTCGATTTTGGGCATGGTGCTTCCGGACGAGGGGTCCGTTCGGATCGGCGGCATCGATGTTTACGAGCACCCTCGAGACGCGTACGCGCACGCCGATGCGATGCTCGAGGGTGCCCGGAACGACTACTGGCGGCTGACCGTCAGGGAGAACTTGCAATACTTCGCGACGATCAGCGGCGTCGACCCGGATTCGGTTCGCGGGCGCCACGAGCGGCTTCTGACCCAGCTGGGGCTTGCGGAGAAAGCAGACGTTCCCGTCCGCGACCTCTCGCGAGGGATGAAACAGAAAGTCTCGTTGGCCAGCGTCCTCGCCGGCGGTGCCGAGGTCGTTTTCCTCGACGAGCCGACGCTGGGGCTGGATATCGAGAGTTCGCGAACGCTCCAGCGGGAACTGCGACGCCTCGTCGAGGAGGAAGCCCTCACCGTCGTGCTCAGCAGCCACAACATGGACGTCGTCGAGACGGTGTGTGACCGCGTGCTCATCATGTCCAACGGCGGGATCATTGCAGACGACACCGTCGACGCGCTGCTGTCGGGCACCGATCACCACTCCATCGAAATCACGAGCCGTGACCTCGATTCGACCATCGTCTCGGCCCTCGAGGAGCGCTTCGAGACGATCAGTGTCGAGCCACGCGATCGAGGGCACCGGATCACCGTGACGACGGATAGCGACGGGCTGTACGCGCTGCTGGCCCATCTCCGCGCCGAAGACGTCTCCCTCGAGCGCGTCCGGACGATCGAGCCGGATCTCGAGGACGTCTTCGTCGACCTGACGGCCGGGAGGGACCGATAATGGCCAGCCAGCAGGGAACGGATGAAACGCCGCGTCCGGCCGGTTACTATCACCTCGCGCGGGCAGTGCTCTACCGCGAGTTCCTGATCTTCGTCCGCTATCCCGCCAACGCGATCGGCGGCATCGTCATCTCGGTGTTCTTCTTCGGCGTCCTCTTCTATGGCGGACGGATGATCGCTGGACAGGCGCTGACCGACTCGATCGAGGGGCTCATCGTCGGCTACTTCCTGTGGACGCTGTCAGTGGGCGCGTACTCCTCGATCTCGAACGACATCGCGAGCGAGGTCCAGTGGGGAACCCTCGAGCGCCACGTGATGACGCCGTTCGGGTTCGCGCCCGTGGCGCTGTTGAAAGGCGTCGCGAAGATCGTCCGGACGTTCATTACCTCGACGATCATCCTGATCGCGATGATCCTGATCACTGGGACGACGCTCGAATTGAATCTGCTCACGATCGTCGTCGTCGCGACGCTCAGCATCGTCTCGGTGCTCGGACTCGGGCTCGCAGCCGGTGGGGTGACGGTGCTCTACAAACAGATCGGCAACTGGCTGAACCTTCTCCAGTTCGGGTTCATCGTGCTCATCTCCGCTCCCGCGTTCGACCTCGGGTGGATGCAGGTGCTCCCGCTCGCCCACGGCAGCGCCCTCCTCCAGCGGGCGATGGTCGACGGTATCCGTCTCTGGGAGTTCACGGCGTTCGACCTCGTGCTGTTGGCCGCGACCGCAGCCGGTTATCTGGCGCTCGGGTACGTCGTCTTTCAGTACGCGACTCGTCGAGCACGACGGCTCGGCGTGCTCGGCGACTACTGATCGACTCGTCGATCGCCACGCCGTATGGATTCGCTTGGACCACGAGCCTCAACTGGTTGCCGCCCGTCAGCACGGCTATGACCCACGACCGAATTCACGCCCGGAAACCGGCGCACGACCTCGAGCGCTGGTCCGTCGGCACGATCGAGTCGATTACCGACCGGGACGGCCACTGCGCCTTCGCGGTCCAAACCCTTGACGGCGAGACGATCGAACTCGTCGTTACGGTTGCCATCCGGGAGCTGGTGGTGCGACGGCTCGACCTCGAGGACGGCGAGTCACCGATCGGGGCCCGCGTCTGGTATCGACAACATGGCGGCTGACTGGTGTCGGATGAGAAAGGAATGACTCGAGTCCGATCTCGAGTTGCCGATCAGCGTGCTCGGGAGACGAATCAGTCGGATTCGGGTTCCGACTCTGTGTCGTCGTCGGCCGCGAGAGCAGTGTCCGTTGTCCCGTCAGATTGGTCGTCAGCGTGCTCTGCGTCGCTGTCTGCTTCGTCCGTCCCATCCTGTTGATTGTCGGTGTGCTCCGCTTCGTTGTCATCCGCGGCGTCACCGTTTACCGGGCTCTCGGCTTCAGTATCGCCGTCCGTCACGTTGCTGCCGTGGTCGTCAGTGTTCTCGTCTTCGGTCCCGTCGCTTTGCACCTCAGTACCCTCAGGTTCGACCTCGTCGTCGGTCGACTCGTCGTGTCGTTCACCGTCACCGTCAATTTCGGCGTCATCGCCGGTCGACTCGTCGATCGAATCGGAACTCTCCGTTCGGTCCGTCTCGTCGCCGTCTTCGTCCGGCGGCGACTCGCTGTCGGAGCCGTCAGTCGATTGTGGTGAGTCGGTCTCCGTCGCCGTCATCGTGTCGTCGGTGTCTTCTGGTGATTCTTCCCCTGGCGGTGTCTCGGATGCTGTGGATTCACTGTCCGCTACCGTTTCGTTCCCGTCAGCCCCGCTCTCGTTCGCGCCTCCGTCTTCGGTCATCGTCTCACCCTCGGTCGCGCCGATGCCGCCGGCAGAGTCGTTCCCATCGGGTTCGGCCCCGTTGACGTCCGTTCCGTCTTCGGCCGTCTCGCCGTCACTCGAGCCCTCGTCATCGATCTGTGTATCGTTTGCAGCCGCCCCGGTGTCGCTTGAGGGCGTCTCAGATCCTTGTTCGGGGCCGCCGATGTCGTCCGGCAGCGACGAGCCACTCGAGCCGCAGTCGTCGGCCGACGCGTTTTCAGAGCCGTTCTCGTGATCGTGCTCGAGAGTATCTAGCGCTATTTCATCCGCGAGTGGAACCGAGAACGTCTCGCTGGTCGAGAACGTTCCTGACACGGATTCGGTGTCGGTAAACACCGCAACGGTGACCGCGCCGCCGGCGAAGCCAGCCGTTGCGACGAGGAGACAGATGACGACGACGAGCGCACGACTCGAGGTCATTCAGAATCCTCCGTCGATTCCTCCGGCGGCGCTGGTTCGGGAGTCTCCGCCCACTCTATCGGCGAGGATGCGTCGGGTTCCATCCCCTGTGCTGTCGCAGCGTCCGCCGAGTCCGTCGGCTCACGCTCGGTCGCTTTCGCCTCTGTCGGCCTCGAGTCCGTCGCGGCCGACCCCATAGCGATCTCGTCGGCAGTCGTCACGCTCGAGCCGCCATCCGTTGCCGCACCATCGTCGCTCACGTCACCGGGTGCTGTCGGTACCGGTGGCGATCGCTCCCGTTCTGCGGTGTCGCCTCGAGCGGCCAGCAACAGCCCACCGGCGGCGAGCGCCGAGAACGTCGCCGCGAACGCGATCGAGATCGTCAGCGTGGTCTGAAGCTCGAGGGCGACGTAGATCGCGTAAACGGCGACGGGGACCAGAATTACGGTCGACAGCCGCAGGTCGGTCGGGCTGATGGTGAACTCTGCGGCCGTCGACGCCGCGGGCTCGGAGGCCGTCGGTTCTGCACTGTCGGTGGTGTCGTCGCTGTCGCCGCCGTCTGCAGCCGCGTCAGTTCGGCCGGCACGCACGAGCGACCACAGTTCGGTCACGACGAGCAGCCCCAGCGGAACGGCGACGAGCAGGACGAACCCGAGCGGCGTGCTCACGGCCTGAATCGCGTAGCCGATGTAGGGAATCGTCAGGACGACGACGCCGAGGACGTTCGCTGCCGGGACCAGGCTGGCGTCCACGTCGCTATTTGCGTCTCCTTTCGTCTCGAAGGCGAGTCCGGCCTCGGTCTCCTCGACCCCTACGACGCGGTGCGTCACGGGCGTTTCTTCACTCCCGCGAACGTACGTGATCACGTCGGCCGTCTCGATCGTCGCCGGGTCCCGGTCGGCGACGACGACCACGTCACCGGCCTCGATCGCGGGTGCCATGCTGCCCGAGAGGACGACGAAGCTGTACTCCGCGCCGATCACGCCCGGAACCGCGTAGATAACGAACGGGACGACGAGGGCGATCAACAGGACCAATCCGACTCTATTTGCGAGTGTTTTGTAGTTCATTTACGATGTCACCCCACAGAGGTAGTTCTCCTCGGTGTCGAGCGCCTCGAGGACGGTGAGGCTGTACGTGCCGTCGGAGATCACGAGTCCCGGCCCGAACGGCTGTGAGCAGCTGATGTGGAAGTCGCCGATGGTGGTTCCGTCGACGACGACGTCGAAATCGGGGCCGCCCTTGATTCCGGGTGGATCGTGGAGGGCCGCAGTGAACGTGTCACCGGGTTCGACTGTTCGCTCGAACTCGACCGTATCCGACCCTCGCAGCAGTGTCAGTGTCGTCTCGCCGTCCGGCCCGTCGTACGCGAAGGTCGCCCGTGCGATGCGGTTCCCGTTTTGCTCGGGACAGGCGACACAGTCCGGGGGCTCATCGCAGGGCGCAACGCTCTCGAAGGGATCACGAGCACTGTCTGCATCGACGTGACGGCACTGTTCGGCGACCAGTTCGACCGTCAAGTCGGTCGTCTCGCCTGCTAGCGAATCCGGGACGTCGTCGGGCAGTTCCCACTCGAGTGAGAGCGCGACCGGTGTCTCGGGGTCGGTACAGCCCTCGAGTCGAACGCCGGTGGCGAGCGTTCGCGAGACGGCCGACAGGCTGCCCGCGGTGATCGTCTCGCCGTCGACGCGGAAGACGACTGCGAGGGCGTCACCGAGCGAGTCGCTGATCGGTGGACAGCGCGTTCGGAGCCAGAGGCGTGCCGGATTCGTTCCGACGGTCAGGGAGACGGCGATCGTGTCACCGTCGCCCCGGTCGATCCCGTCGAACGCGAACGCCAGTCGGCCGTCGACGATCGAACACGCGTCGCAGTCGACGTCGATGGCGATCGAGCCGGTCTTGAGCGCGTTCGTCACGCGCTGGCGGTCGCTCAAATACGCGCCGGTGCCGACGCCGGCGACCGCGCCAGCGGTACCGATGCCACCGACTGCGGCGAGTATCTGGCGGCGGCTCAGTCCGATGGGCTCTTGACTCATCAGCTTCCCCCGCACTGTTCTGCGCCGACTGCGAGTTCGAACTCGAGGGACTGGTTTTGCCACTCGTTCGTAGCCGATTCGCTGATGGTCCACGCGAATCCCAGACAGAGTCGGTCTCCTTTGGCGAGACAGTTGCCGAAGCCGTTTCGAAGCCGGAGACCGTCGGTTCCGGGCCCGTACGTCTCGCCGAACTCGGAGAGGGATGACTCGATGTCGGGATCGTCGGGAATCGCTCCCGTCCCAGTACAGCCGCCGATGCCGAACAGTCCGGTATCGTACCAGAGTGCGACGTCGACGACCTCACTGAGATCGCCCGAAACGGTCGGAACCAGTCTGATTCGTGTGTCCATGTCCTCTGCAAGGAGCCCGAGGCTGATCGTTCCGGTATCTCCCGGAAGGACGTTCGACGCCTCGATCAGGGGGCCATCCGTCGCCGCGTCGTAGCCGTCGATATACGCATCGGCAGGTGCGTCTCCTGCGGTCCACGCAGTCTCGTTTACGATCGGCGCCGCGTTCACCATGCGATCGTTGTAGGTGCTGTACCAGGCGACGCGGAGTCGTGGTCCGTCGTTGCCTTCCGTCTGAGCATAGGTGTAGTTCGTGTATTCCGGCGTGTCGCCCGTAACGGTCGCTCCTCGGAATCCGAGGGTAACGAGTCCGGCGGTACCGACGCCGCCGAGTAGCTTTCGCCGAGTGATCGTCGTTGTGCGTTGTGTCACTGTCGTACCTCAGTTCGCTCAGCCGCCTCCGGCGGACTGGCCGTATTCGTCGCTCGTGATAGTCGCGGAATGCATGGACCGCTGTACTCCGCTGGCGGGGATATGAATGACAGTCATACCGTTCGCGGACGGATCCGGCAGGTCCATGCTACCGCCCACAGCTGCCGTGGCAGGTCCGGCCTACCATCGTCGATAGCACGCTTTCGTGGCCACAACCGAGCCCGTTCCCGGGCCGTCGAAACCGAGCTGTGGACGCCTGCTGATCGATCGGGCGTGGACCAATGTGATACACACTCACTGTCCCGAACGATCATGCTTCGAAGGGATCGATGGGATCGGGGTTGTGTCGGCACTGCTCGGTGTAGAACGACAGATCGAACGCGACGCTGTCACCTTGGACCTCGTTGCCGACGGTGGTCGGGAGGTGCCACTCGAAGGCGATGAATCGAGTGTTCGACGGCTCGAAACAGACCGCTTCCGACGCTGGTGGCTCCTCGGGTGGAAGCACGTCGTAGCAGAAACTAACGTGGCTGACACCGTAGCGTTGGGTGCTGTTTCGAAGCGGTGCGCCGAGTCCAACACCCGAATCGGCAGTGAGGACGTCGTCGCTGCTCTCCTTTCGGTAGACGTTCCCGTCCGGACCACCCTTGACGATGACGGCGCTCACCTCGAACCCATCGAGCGTGAAATCGAACTCGCGGACGTCGCCGCCGGACAGCTCGGTCACCGTGATCGTGACGTCGCCGACCGGCGTGGTGTACGTCTCCGAGTCGCCCACCACATTCGGCAGGTCTTCCGATTCGATCTTGATCGCCCGGAACAGGCCGAGATCTTCACACGTCGGGTTGCGCGGGACGACCTCCTCGTCGCCATCCTCGAGCATCTCACCGTCGCCTGCTGTCGTATCCGGGACGCCGAGGTCGACGTCGGGGTCATACGCGAGCATGATGCCCGCATTCAACAGGTCGAGGACCTCTCTGAGCGAGCCGGCGGCGATGGCTGGTTCCCCCGGATCGAACACGTTGTTACCGTTCGTGTCGTACCACGCACGAGCGCGGATCGCATCGGCCAGCTCCGGGCCATTGCTCTCCGGATGGCTGCCGTCACCCTCGTCGACGAGGGCGCCGTGGAGCCAGATGTAGCCGGGGTTGTCACAGAGTTTGATGCCGAAGGTCACTTCACCGGAGTCGCCCGGCTTCACGTCGTCGAGTTCGATGAGCGCGTCGTCGTTCGGGGCGAACGACGGACCATCGAACGTTGCGATCTCCGCACAGCTAAACTCGAGGTTCGTGCCCGCCATCGCCGCCTCGAGGGGGTCGCTGTACGCGGCGCGGTCGACGTACTCGTCGACGCCGTCGTCGCGTTCGAACGACTGGAGACCGTCGCCGTCGTGGTCCGGATAGGCGTTCACGAACGGGCGGCCAGCCGTGCCGTAGTCTTCGGGACGCCCTGATTGGGGCGCGCCGTCGTAGAGCTGTTGCCAGGTGACGCTCAACTCGAGTTGTCCTGCGGTGAGTGTGTTCCCCGAGAACGTCTCGCGGTCGCTGAAGTAGGCGGTCGTGCCGAGTCCCGCACCTGTCGACGCAATGCCGACGGCACCGAGACCCGCTAACACGCGTCGTCGGGAAAACCCAACCGCTGAATCGGTCGTTGTCATGATTGCTCCCTCGTGGGACGTCCCACCGGCGGAGTCGAACCGCCGTCCCGCGGCCTCGAGCCGCGTCACGTGCTCTCGGCGAGGCCGAGAACGCTGTGCTCCAAATGGGACCCAAGTGTGGCCCGTCGGATCGGCCGACGAAGCTGCTGTCACCTTCGATTCAGTTCGGAGCCGTCTCTGCGACGAAGTTGTGCCGGCACTGCTCGGTGTAGAGCCCGAGATCGAACTCGAGGGACGCTCCTTGGACGTCGTTGTTGTCCATCGTCGCTTCGGGATCGGTCGACCGGATCGGGAACGACCAGCTGAAGCCGACACAGTGGGTCATCTCCGGTTCGAAACAGTCGATGCCGTCCTCACGCGGCACGGCGTCGATGATCCGTCCGGGATCGCTCTCGAGGACGTCGAACACCTCGGCAAGGGTTCCGCAGGCGACGACTTTCTCCGGGAGAATCTCGATCGCGACCTGTGCGAACAGGCCGGGGATCGACGCCGGGTCGTCGATGTTGAAGAAAAACGCCGGGTCGCCGCCGTAGGCGAACGGATCGCCGCTGAAGGTCGCGGCCGTCGCGCCGCTGACGTCGATCGGCAGTCCCGCCGGCCCGGCCATCACGCGCTGGGTAAACTCGGCACGGGAGTCACCGGCATCATCGCCGACGATGAAGATGCTCGTCGCGTAGTCGGGGTCGGTTCGGGCCGCGTTCGCGGCGGTCAACAGATCCTCGAAGCGATCGTTCGTCAGGCTCCCGCCGAAGTACGGCTCGCCGTCCGTGAACGTGATCGACTGCGGCTTGCGGCTGTCGTCGATGCGACCGTCGAACAGATCCATGAGTTCGCCGAACCCTTCCTCGAGGGCCGTTCCGGTGCCGTCGAACAGATCGTCGAGCTGGTCCCGAAGGTTCCGTAACGGCGCCTCGCCGCTCCCGTCGAGCGTCACCAAGTCGATGATGTCCGACGTGAATCCGTCGTCGTCGGGATCACCCCAGCCGCTGAGGTCCGCCGACGTGACGACGTTCGGGCCGGGATTGCTCGAGTCGCCGTCGCTGCTGTAGCCGTCGAAGAACACCGCGCCGATACGGAAGTCGTCGCTGTCGATGTTCGGGTCGGCGTCGATTTCGCCCTGCAGGAGGTCGACGAAGTCGATGACTCCTTGTTCGACGAGATCGATCTTCGCGGTCTGGCTGTAGGTCGTCTCGCCGTACTCGGCGTCGCCGACCGTGATCGAGTCGCCCGTGACGATCCCGTTGTACTGCGAGTACAGCATCGAGCCCGAGAAGTCGATCATCAACACGAGATCGGATGGCTCGAGGTCGTCGTAGACGTTGTCACAGTCCTCGTCGCGCCAGATCTTCGCGCGGAGGTAGTCGGCGAGCTGGCCGTCGCCAGCGCCGGGAGTCTCGCCGGTAACCTCGCCGTTCATCCAGACGTAGCCGGGGTTGTCACAGAGCGTGAACCCGAACGTGACCTCGCCTTCGTCACCGGGTTTGAGATCGGCGAGCGAAATCGCCGGCCGCGGTGCATCTCCCAGCCCCTCGAAGTCGCCACACGAGAGCGGGATGTTGCGCCCGTCCGCAGGGTCGTCGCTCGGATCGTCGACGTAGGTCAGGCCGCCGAGCGACTGAATCCCGTCGTCGTCGTGATCCGGGTACGCGTTGATCCAGGGGCGACCGGCCGTGCCGTAGTCTCCCGGACGAACCGACTGGTCCGCCCCGTAGTAGAGCTGTTGCCAGCTGCCGTGCATGGTGAGCTGGCCGGCGGTGAGCGTGTTTCCGTCGAACGATTCCCGGTCGCTGAAGTAGGCGGTCGTCCCGAGTCCCGCGCCGACCGACGCGACCCCGATCGCGCCGAGTCCGCCGAGGATCTTTCGTCGGGAAAGACCGACCGTCTCGTCGTTGGTAGTCATAGTATGTCCCCGATGGGGAAGCCCACTTGCGGAGTCGAACCGCCCCTGTAAACCGCGATCACGGTCGTACCGGCCGGTCCGCGAGCGTCCGATCGCCCGCTACCGGGTGGGTGGTCAGTCGAACGTTGGATGGCTACTCAGGGTGCGAGTCCCATCGCGTTGTCCAGGACGCTTGCTGCGTCGTTGTGGCGCGCCTGTTCGGCGTAGAACGTCATGCTCGAGGTCAGCGTCGCCCCCTGAATCTCGTTGCCAACGGCCGTCGGAATCGTGACCTCCAGACAGACGGTCACCATCTCGCCGGGTTGGAAGGTGACAGGTCCCTCCTCGTCGGAGACGATGATGCCACTCTCGAGGCTCGCGAGAAGGGCGGCCAGCGAGTCGTAGGCCTGCTCGTGTTCGACACCGTCGACGGTGGTCGTGAGCGTCGCCGTCGCCGATTCGCCGATCGTCGAGAGATCGTCCTCATCGTCGATATCCCAGAGGTCGGCCAGATCGACGGTTCCGGCCTCGACACCGTTTTGTTCAGCTGCATCGCCGACGACGACCACGTAGCCGGGGTTGTCGTTGACAGTGATATCCCAGCAGAATTCGTACTCGTCACCGGGTTTTGCGTCCTCGATATCGATTTCCGACTGCACCCAGATGCCGTCTTCTTCAGAGCCACTTTCGTAAGCCGCCTCATCGGGGCCCATTCCGTCTTGGTCGACGTAGCGGATCGACTGCTCGACCTCGAGGCTGAACTCGCCTGCCGTGATCGTGTTCCCCTCGAACGTCTCGCTGTCGCTGAAGTACGCTGTCGTTCCCAGTCCCGCCCCCGCGGAGGCGATGCCGATCGCGCCGAGTCCACCGAGCACGCGTCGGCGGGACAGTCCAATGTTGCTGTTGTCGTCGGTCATGTGTTTACTCCTGAGCGACCGACGCGGGCTCGAGGCCCGTTGTGGTCGTTCAGTTAACTCTCCAGGAGCGAGCGTCGGACGTAGTTACGAGCAGATACGTCACGATCGAACGACACGATCGAACTCGATCGATCGGCACGAACCTCCCGTTCGAAGGCTGTAGGGTCGCCGAACCGCTATTTATCGCTCTCGAATACCCGCTGGATCGACTGGATTACCGGCTCGATCCCAGACGGTCGGGACGACATACCGCCCCCAGTGTCGGTCGCTGGCCGACCGTACGCGGTGATAGGCCGACACGACCGGTGGCGGTATGTGACACATGCTGACGTATCATCATGTATTACTGTTCAGCGATCACGATGTTTCGAACGACCGTCCTCTCTGAGGGAGATATCTACGAGGTGCTCTCGAACAGTCGCCGCCGCGAAGCGCTCCGGCACCTGACCGACGTCCGTGGCTGTACGGTGACGATCGGGGAGCTCGCGGCGACAATTGCAGCGACCGAGGCCGGTCAGTCGCCAGCCCCAAGGCCAGCCCGCGAGAGCGTTCGTAGCTCGCTCCACCAGACGCACCTCCCGAAACTCGACGAACTCGGCATCGTCAGCTACGATCGAACGACCGGCACCGTCTCACTGTGTGATCCCGCGCGGGACGTGGATCGATACATGGAGATCCTCGCTCCCTACGGGCTCACTTGGAGCGAGCTGTATCGAACCTTCGGCATCGGCTCGTTGTTGGTCGTTCTCGCGGCGCTGCTCGAGGTACCCCTCGTTGGCGCGGTCGATCCGCTGTTGTGGGCCAGTGGCTCGCTCGCAGCGTTTGCGGTGGCGATCGCCGCTCAGTTCTGGTCGAATCGCTGGGCCGTGCTTCGAACGTTGTGGAGCTGAGCCGGAGTGTACCGACCGGTCGTCGACACTCGTTTTCCGTCGCGTTGTAATCGTCAGTGTCAGCAGTCACACCAGCCGGCGACCGTGAGCCGAGACTGTGTGTCGGTCGTATCGCTCGAGTCAGCCGACGTCGAAAAATCAGTTTCTCATCACTATCGCGACAGCGATACCGGTCGCCAGCCCGCGATCACGCGGATGCGAACGGGTTCTGCTCGCCGTCGTTGTGTCGGCACTGTTCGGCTGCGAAGCCGATTGCAAACTCGACGGAGTCGGTCTGGACCTCGTTGCCGACGTCGGTGGGCAACTCCCATTCGAAGCCAAAACAGCGCGTGACGGCAGTGCTGTAGCACGCCCGCTCTCCCTCTTGGAGGTTCGCGTCGAGCGGGATGCCCTCCTCGAGCGCTTCCATCACTTCCCGGAGCGTGCCCTCGGCGATGACCGCTTCGCCGCTGAGGACGACCGAGGCGATCTGTGCGTAGATGTCGTCGAGTTCGGCACCTGTGGGCGTGTCGTAGTACAGTGTCGTGCCGTTGCTCTCGCTGGCCATCGCGATGAGTGTGTTCTGTGCGGTGCTTCCGTTGGGGACGCCCAGCCCGATCGTAAACACCGTAATGGCGTCGTCTTTGGCGTCCTGGGCAGCGTCGATCGCGTTCTGGACGTGATCGCTTCCGGACCGAGCCGACCGGTTCGGCTGGCCGTCGCCGAGTAGGATGATGACCTGATCGGCCCCGCGATCGTTGGCCTGCAGTTCGTCGGCCGCGAGGTCGACGCCGACGTCCATCATCGTCGACCCGCCCGCGGTGATCCCCGCAGAGCCCGGTTGAAGTTGTGATTCGACCAGCGAGTGGTCGCCCGTCAGCGGTTGGACCAGCGACCCGCTCGAGTCGAACGTCACGAGGCCGATGCGGTCGTTCGAGCCGAGGTTGTCGACGAACGTCAGCGCAGCCGCCTTCGCGTTCTCCATTCGACTGCCGCTCCCGCTGCCCATCGAGCCCGAAGTGTCGATCGAGAGCATCACGTCGACACCCTCGCCCTCCTCGCCACCACCCTCCGATTGATGGATGTTATCACAGTTGTCGTCGTACCAGATCTTCGCCTTGATCGCGTCGGCGAGTTGGCCGTCCCCATCCGGGTCGTCGGTGGGAAGGCCCATCTCCTCGAGCGCGCCGATCTCCGGGCCGGTGTAGCCGTTCTGGGCGTTCACGGTGAGCGTGCCGCCCATCCACATGTAGCCGGGGTTGTCGTAGAGGTGCGTGCTAAACGTCACTTCGCCGTAGTCGCCGGGTTTGACGTCGCCGATGCGGATCAGCGCCGCCTCGAGGTCGCCAGCGTCGACCAGTTCTTCGCGTCGGAAACCCTCACCCTCTTCGGATTCGGGGTCGAAGATGCCGTTCGCGCCGCGGACCCAGTCGTCCGCATCGGGGTAGGCGTCGCGCCCGGGCACCTGATCGAGCAGGTAGATCCCAGTGTCCTCGTCCGTTGGGTTCATCTCCTCGTCCGCGAACGTGGCGTCGGGGTAGTGCTGCTGGAGTTCCTCGAGGCGGCCGTGACCGCCGCGGTA
Source organism: Natronorubrum aibiense (assembly GCF_009392895.1). Lineage (GTDB taxonomy): Archaea > Halobacteriota > Halobacteria > Halobacteriales > Natrialbaceae > Natronorubrum > Natronorubrum aibiense. The sequence continues at coordinate 84,334 of NZ_CP045490.1, forward strand.
GGTCATCCGGTAGTCCATCTTGAGGTCGAACTCACCCGCTGTGAGCGTGTTCCCCACGAACGTCTCGCGGTCGCTGAAGTACGCCGTCGTTCCCAGTCCTGCACCCGCACTCGCGAGACCGATCGCACCGAGCCCGCCGAGAATGCGTCGGCGGGACAGTTCTATACTGTTCTCATCTGTCATGGTGTCTCCTGATCGAGCGGGCTGTGTCTGATGTTCGAATCACTCGCTCGGTCAGTGGGAGACACGGCGGTTTGGGGCGTAGTTACGAGCAGGTACGTCGCCGACGAACGTGCGGTTTGGAGCCGGTACGCTCCACCTGCCGCTGGCACCGATGACAGTCGGCCGTCGATACCGTCGGCTGGGCGATCGAACTGGTTTCCACACCAACCACATCGTCATCACACGATCGGGTGTGGACTGCCTTTCAGACGGTCTCGAGTTCCCGGGGCACCGCAGAACGGTCAGGGCTGACCGGCACCGACGGACAGTCGTCCGTCTCAGTGACACCTATCGCTCCTCGAGGTCCGGTACTGACTACGAAATGTCGCTGTCTCGGCGGCACTCGAGCGATCAAAAAGCGGCTGCTGTTCGACCGTGGTTAGGCCGTCGACGCGTATCGGCGAGCGTAGCCCCCAACGAGCGGAACCGTGTACTCCTCGCCGGTGTACGCCTTGTACATGAGGCCGAGCCATGCGAGCACCGCGACCGGAACGAGAAGCAGGCCTATGGCACCGAGTGCGAGCCCGGCAAGCCAGCCGACGACCGGAACCAACGCGAGTATGGTCGCAGCGACCGATAATCCGACCGAGAGGACGAACAGCCCGCCGAAGACGATGGTGCTCTGGGCCGCATGCAACCGGACGAACTCGTCTTCCGGCTCGAGGACGTACAGCAAGATTCCGGTCACCGGTCCGAGGACGTAACTCACTGCCGCTGCGACGTTCGACTCGAGGCCGGTTCCGGGTTCGTGACTGGTCTCTGCGCTGGGTTCGGCGTCGGTCTCTGGTTCGGGCTCGTCGACCGTGTGGTGGTTTTCGTGAGACATGCTGTTCTCACTATCTGGAACTGTTCAGTCGAGATAAGTATGACTGCCATACCGACCGAATCGACCGTCAAAACAGGACTCGATACTGATGTCGAACCCATCCAAATTCTATCATATACTCCCCGCGAACGTGTCCGGGTCGACGTCCATCTCGAACAGCCGCGCGTTACACTCGGTACACGTCGCCGCGACGACGTCGCGGGTCCGACAACAGGATTCGACCACGTCCTGTGAAAGTGCCACCGAGCCGTCGCAGGTGGGACAGCGCTCGAGGAACAGCCGCAACACACCGAGAAGGTCCGTTTTGAACGAGAGCGGCCGTCGCTCCCAGTCGGGGTCGCGCTCTGAAAACGCCCTCGCGGCGGCTGCGTCGGCGACACATGCGGCCCGCGATGGCCAGTTCGCGAGGTGGACACCGTCTGCCTGCACGACGAACGCGTGCGGTTTCGTTTCGAACTCGAGTCGGTCCGGTTCGATGTCGGCGATCCAGCCGAGGCTCCGCTTGATCGCGGCGTCGTCGGTCCGGTGGATGGCGATCGAACGCTCCCATTCGTCGACGAACGCCGACTCAAGTGCCACGTCGTCGGCGTTCGGATCGTCGACGACGACACCGATCTCGAGCAAGATCGCCTGTGGGTCGTCGTCGATCCAACCGACGCGCGACGGTTCCGTATCGAACAGCGCCATGATCCAGGACGGGAAGTACTGTTTCGTCAGCATCGGCGTTCCCGGGACTATGTAGCCACGAAAGTAGATGATTGCGACGGCACCGACGAGCGTCGCGATGCCCGTCCCGAACGCGAAGGGCGCACCGATAGCCGTCGCGACGAGTACGATGACGGCCGCGGTGGCGGCTGCAATCACGAGATTGAGCAGCGTGCAGGGTATGCATCGATGTTCACCGGTGTACGCCGGATTCTTCATCGCCGAGAGTGACGCCAAGACGCGCTGGGTGGGGGTCATACCGACAGATGAACTGCAATCGTCGTAGTTGTAGCCACCCTACCGAAAACGGGTTAGTTGGGTTTCTTCGCCGGTTCGCACATCCGTGCTTTCGATCCGATCGTAGCTACCTCCATGTGTGACAGCTTTCGACACGTGGAGTCGAATGCGGGCCGAGTCTGTATCCATCCCCCATTGCTGACCAGTCCATTATTATTTGTTGTCATTCCAGCCCAGTCTAATTCATATCTTGATTACAATCGCGCAAGATAGTTACTATTCTACTGGTAATACCGAAAATAATATAAAAATAATAACATATATGTGCTTGTGGATGTTACACTAACCCATGGGGGGAAGTTCGTCGCGGGGGACGGAGCGGAGAGTCTCTGAAACGGATCAATCGGTCGGTGGTTCTGATGGGGAAGCACAACTATCGAGAGACACGGTATTCAAAACACTCTCCAATCGTCGTCGTCGGCTCACACTTCAGTACCTTTCCGAACACGGCACGAACGACGCGCCAGTTCGGCTTCGTGACCTCGCCGAATGGATCGCAGCCGCAGAGAACGACGTTCCCGTCGAGTCAGTCACGTACAAACAACGCAAACGGGTCTACACGTCTTTGTACCAGTCTCACTTGCCGGCGCTTCATCGAGATGGAATCGTCCAGTACGATCGTGCCCGCGGAACCATTTCGATGACACCGGCTACCGGCACGTTCGATACGTATCTCGGATTCACTTCACAGACCGGTTCCGCCTGGTCGCTGTACTGGCTCGGACTCGGTGTCGCGTTGCTACTTGTTGCGCTTCTCTCCTGGTTTAATGTCGTCTCGTTCCCAATCTCCAGTCCGCTTCTCACGTTGGTGGTGTCGCTGGTGGTGCTCGCGTCCGCTGTTATATTTGCGCACACTGGCGCTCGCAGCGACTAATCGAACCACGAATACGGATGACTCTCTCGTGATGACGAACGCGTTTTTTTGATTCACACGCCGTTCGGAGCTGCCCTCTACGCGTCGATCTCTGTCCTGTTCACACGACTCGAGAGATGTGTCGCGTCTCCGGACCTGTGGGAACAGCGACGCAGACGAACACCTGCACCCGCGAGTTATATGCTGAACAGGCGCAATACCACGGCCTGAAGGCCGTGGATACGCGCTGTCACTTAGTGACCCGTTCCACCGTCCTCGACAGGGCTGGATATTCTACCGTTCTCAATCCAAACTTTCACAAGAGATGCGAGTATAAGTGATTATAGAGACGTTCCACGAATGCTGGAAGTCCACCGCACTCATCGGGCGAAAATCCTCAACCACCCACAGGCAGAGGATTCGCTTGACCGGCACGGGTGGAGTGCTAGTAAACTCTGGAACGTCGCTAACTACCACTCCCGAGAAGTGTGGGAGGAGACGGGCGAGATTCCTGACCACAGCGACCTCAAAGACGAGTTGAAGACTCACACCAAATACAAGGGGCTTCACTCACAGTCCAGTCAGCGCGTTCTGGAGGAACTCGCTGAAGCCTTCAACTCGTGGTACGGCAAGAGGAAGTCCGATACTCGAGCGAATCCGCCCGGCTACCGCAAACGCAACTACTACGACGACCACGGCAATCGCGTCCACGAAGAACACCCGCGTAGCACGGTGACGTGGAAGCAAAACGGCATCCGCCACGACACCAAAAACAACCGCGTCCGACTCTCGAAAGGCGCAAATCACAAGGAACACCCCAAAGCGTGGGAATACATTCTGGTCGAATACGAAACCCGTCCCGGCGTAGAGGTTGAGAACCTGCAACAAGTCAGGGCCGTCTACGACAGAGCGAACGAGCGATGGGAACTGCACCTCGTCTGCAAAGACGAGATTGAGACGCCCACCGCACCCGGTACTGAGACGGCAGGTGTCGACCTCGGCATCTGTAACTTCGCCGCCGTTGCGTACAGCACGGAAGAAGCCGACCTATACCCGGGAAATCGTCTGAAACAGGACGGCTACTACTTCGCGAAAGAAATCTCGAAGTGTGACGATTCAGGTGGCGAAACAGCAACCCGACTTCACCACAAGTGGTCGGAACGCCGTACCCACTTCTTTCACTCCTTAGCGAAGCACATCGTTGAGCGATGTGTTGAGAAGAGGGTTGGTCGCATCAACGTCGGCAGACTAGCTGGTGTTCGAGAGGACGAGAACGGCGAGTCGAAGAACTGGGGCCGCCACGGCAACCTCGACCTGCACGGGTGGGCATTCGACCGCTTCACCAGCATCCTCACCTACAAGGCGAAGGGTGAGGGTATCGAAGTCGTAGAAGTTTCAGAGCGCGACACGAGTAAGACGTGTTGTGTCTGTGGGAGGGAAGACGACAATCAGCGTGTTGAACGTGGCTTGTACGTGTGTGAAGAGTGTGATGCAGCGTTCAACGCTGACGTGAACGGGGCGGAGAACATCCGTCTCGAGTTGAACCGAAGTAACTCCGAGTCTTCCGGGCAGGTGTCTGGGGATAGGAGTACCGGCTGGTTGGCACAGCCCGGAGTCTACCTTCACGACCTCTCCCGCGGATTCCAACCTCGGAGAGAGGTGGTAGACTGCAAACCATAATATCCCAACCCAGCGGCGCGGTGCCGTGGGATTCCCGCGTCTTCAGGCGCGGGAGGATGTCAAGCATCAAGCGATTCGATGGTCACGTTCGTCGGCGTCGGGTTTCCGATGTTGTCGCCGACGGGGCAGCGCTCTTCGACTGCTGCGCTCAACGCATCCAGAGTGTCTTCGTCGGCGTCAGACTCGACTTCGATTTTCACCTGAAGCTCTTGATATCCCGCTCGAACGTCTTCAGCGGCGCCGAGGAACTTTCGTGGATCGAGATCACCCTGGATCTCGATCTCGACGCTGTCGAGATCGATCCCACGCTCTTCGCTGACGGTATGCACGACGACATTGAGACACCCGGCCCACGCGCCGATGAGGTACTCAACGGGGTTTGGGCCACTGTTCGTGCCGCCCAGCGCTGCGGGCTCATCAACGACGAATTCGAAATCACGCGCCTCAACGACCGTCTTCGTCTCGCTCTTACTTTCAGCCGACACTGCGAACCGTTCGACGTGATCTGCCTCGCTCATTTACTGGTTCGATGAACTACTCTCTGATGAAGTGACCGATTGTGGGCGAATGCGCCGCCCTCTGTGACGCTCATGCATCCCCTTCTTTCCAGCAGCGAGGGCTCTCGAGCCCTCGCTTGTCGCGGATTGGGATAATGGAGGGAGTCGCTCGTTACGGCAACTATTGCGATTTCCAGTCACTCCAGCAACTACGCCACCTATACTGAATACGAGTTTCACACTGCTACCTGAATACCGAATCCGTGCTACTGATGATAACGACTGAAGCGGGTACTCCACCGATCGCATAACTGTCGGCCGGTCGAACGTTCACTGACCGTCGGTGATTCGTGATGTCCGCGAGACCGTCGGTTTCGCTTGATGAGTCGCCTCGGCGTCTCGAATCACTTGACTCCGAGGCGGTTCACGTACCTCCCTACTGCCCCTCATAGATTTATATGGCCAATTGTGGCATATGGAAACATGCCCCACTCGAGTAGGCTTGACGAACTACGACATCCGGAGGTCGAAGCGTATCTCGACGGTACAGAGACACCGACTGCGTTGATCCCAGTCGGGACGACAGAACAACACGGCGAACATCTCGCCATGGGAACCGACGCGTTCATTCCGACTGAGATCTGCGAGCGAATCGCCGAGGACGTCGATGCACTCGTTGGTCCGCCGATAAACTACGGTGCATCGGATATGCACGCCGGGTACGATGGAATCTCGTATCTCAATTACCGGACGTTAGCGACGGTAGTACGCGATATCGCGTACTCGCTGGCCGAGAGCGGGTTTACCGACGTCGTGTTCATTTCGGGCCATCTCACGAACGACTGGGCGGCGAAAGTCGGTGCCAACCAGGCTTCACACGATCTACCCGAAGAGCATTACGTGTACGCATTTCCCTACTGGGACGCGCTGAGTGGAGAGGATATGGAAGACTACCTCTCTTTCGATGCTGGATGGCACGCGAATATCGGCGAGACAGCCGCTGTAATGGCTATCGACGAGGGCCTTATCGACCTCGAGAGCACGTCCTTCGATGAACCCGACCTGCCGGAGGACATCGAGAATCCCGCAGCATTGTTAGATCACCTCCTGATTGGCAAAGGTGCATACTACCGGGTCAGCGAAACCGGTACGTGGGGTGATCCAAGCGAGGCGACCGCCGAACTCGGCGAGGAGTACTTTGACACGATCACGCACGCCGTTGCCGAACTTATCAATACCTTCCAAGAGGTTCGAGACGAAATCTACCAGCGAAAGCGCCCGGATCGTGCACAAGAGCAGTGGTAGCCTCGTTTTGAGTATCTACGTTTCCAGAACCGAATCTGTCCGGGAGGTCGTTCCAGAACTATAGTCATGGCTTCGAAAAGCCGTACCCGGCCGCTGTAGTCACGACTGCACTCAGCCCCACGTCCACCGTTTGTCGAGGACGTACCGATAGATACCACTGAGCGCGATGGCGATCCCGTTGGCCAGCAGATACGGCGTCCGGAGCCACTCGACGAACAGAAAGAGGATCCCAAGCTGAATCGGGATCGCCGTCCCGCGAACGACGTTCGTTTTGAGTAAGCCGACGAAATACTCGATTCGCCCCGTGTTCTGTGACGCTCGAAAGGTCCACGCGTTGTTGAGCACGTACGAGAGAATGATGGTGAGTTCGATGGCGATCAGTGCCCCGAGGAGATAATAGAGCCCTGCCCTGTCGACGAACGCCCAGAGCAACACCATCTGAACGCCAGCGGCAACGATCCCAACGATGACGAATCGTCGCAACTGTGGCGCGATCGGACCGCTGTAGAGATTGCGGAGGAACGAACGGACCATCTATCGATAGCCGAGTGCTGTCAATCGTGCCTCGAGATCGTCGTCGATTTCCCCGTCTTTGTCGTCGCCATCGCTTGTTGCAGCTGTCTCCCGTAGCACGCTCGCATGGTCTGCAGTGATCGCCGTGAACGCTTCGATTCGCTCTTGTTGGTCTGGGGTCGGATCGGTCGCAAGGTTCGTTTGCTGGGTCGGATCGGCGGGTCGATGGTACAGTTCACGGTCGTTCGTGTCGACGTTCTCGATGTAGACCCAGTCCTGATCGCGAACGCTAATGAGCAACTCGCCATCCTCGAGCGACCGCGGGATCGGCTGTGCGGTCACGTCCTCGTCCCGAACAGTGACCGAGACGACTGGTTCGTCGATCGGTGGCTCGTCACCACGAACGCTCGAGGCGAGTGACTGCCCGGACCAGGCGTCCGGTGGCTGTACGCCGAGCAGGTCCGTCGCCGTCGGCGGAATCGCGTCGAGCCCGACCTGCCGTTCCACGCGCCGGTTCTCACAGCCGGGCACATCGATGAGAAGCGGGACGCGAATCAGTTCGTCGTACAATTTCGGATAGTGTGCGAGATGTCCGTGCTCTTGGAACTCTTCGCCGTGGTCGCCGGCTACAATAACGGCGGTGTCGTCATCGACGCCGGTTTCGGAGAGCGTCTCGAGGAGGCGACCGATGCTTGCGTCGACCTGTCGAACCGCTGCTTGATAGAGCGTTCGGAGGTCCTGAAGTGTGCGTTCGCTGACGTCCAAGCCGAGTCCCGTCCGGGTGTGGGCGAGCAACATCCGGTGGGTACCAACCAGTCCGTCCGACACTTCCCGGATGTAGCGAGGCGCGGGAACGTAGGGCGTGTGGACGTCCATGTAATGAACCCAGAGGAAAAACGGTTCGTCCGTCTCTTCGACAAACGAACTCGCCGCGTGTTCGACGTCGAACAGCCGTGACGTGTCCAGAAACGGTCGGTCCTCAGTGTTGCCTCGAAGCCACGATCCGGCGCGGCGGATCGGGGATGCGGCCAGTTGCAACCACGCCTCGACAGTCGGGTGAGTGGCGAGATAGCGACTGTACACGCTGGAGCCAACGTTCGCAACGAACGAGTCGAATTCGTCAAACCCGTCGTCGTAGCCCCAGTGTGACGTTAGAAATCCGTTTGCAGCGTTGAACCCACCAGTCGAGAGTCCCGCATCCGACAGGATACTAGCAAGCGTCGGCGAATGCTCGACACCGATCTCCTCCGAATCGGCAAACACCGGTCGTGAGGCCAGCATCGACGGGAACGAAAACGGCGTCCAGTTTCCGGTCGCAAAGGCCCGTTCGAAGACGGTCCCACGGTCCGCGATCGAACGCAACACGGGTGTGTGTCGGTCGTCGTTGTACGGGCTGATTGCGTCCGCCCGAAGCGAATCGATCGTGACGAGAACGACGTTCGAAACGGATCGATCTGTTCCCATTCGGCTACACCCTCCCACTGGGGAATCGACTCGAGCAGACTCGGTTCCATCGAGCACTGGTAGTTCGTCGGCCCCCCACCGGTATCCGAAACGGACGGTTCAACACCCCCAATTTGGTTTGATTAGACACGGTACTAGTAACCGATCAGTAAATTATCGGAATGAGCGTTTCGATATCGTCGAAAACACTCACAATAGATTACATATCCCGGGGCGAATCCGCTCCATTTCGGGTCTCAGCTCGCCAAGTAACCGGGTATGTCACGTTTCGACTGTCGGGTGGGGCCGTTCGTTCTCGAGGAGAGAAGAACGCTTATGGTTACTAACCGGTTAGTCAACACATGGGCCAGTCGATATCGCAGAAGCGACCGTGGCTTGCAGCACTACTCGCGGCACTCGTTACCGGGCTCGGCCATGCGTATCTCCGTCGGTGGCGTCGCGCATTCGGATGGCTCGCTGTCGCATTTCTCACGACAGCGCTGTTCGTCGATCCGACTGTCGTCGACACGGTGGCGACCGGGGGCGGCGGCCTCGATGAGTTGGTTGCGACCGGTCCGATGCTGCTCGTCGTCGGTCTCAGTATCGTGGACGCGTATCTCCTCGCTCGTGCCCAGACCGTCGTCTCGAGTGTCCCAAACGCCGCGTCGGAGGAATCACACACCTGCCCCCACTGTGGCAACGAACTCGACGACGACCTCGAGTTCTGTCACTGGTGTACGGAATCGCTCGAGGGTCGTAACGGAGATCACCGCGAGGAACCAGCGACGGACGACCGCGACTAATCGTCGGCGACTACGCGCGCAGTCACGTATTCCTCAGCGGTCCGTCGTGCCGTCGCGAGTGCACAGTCTTCGTCGAGCACGACGGCTCGAGTACGGGCACCGTCGACGATCGTCATGAGTGCGCGGGCCACGTGCTCCGTATCGACGTCGTTGAACACGCCGTCTTCGATTCCGTGATCGATCACCGTCCGAAGCAGGTATCTGACGTACTCGTCGTTCTGGCGAAACCGCTCACTGAACCGTTCTTTGTACGGTGCTTGGCTTCGCATTTCTAACACGGCGACGAGCAGATCGTGATGATCTTCGGGGTCGACGAGGAGTTTATCGAGGAGTAACTCGAGTCGCTGCTCGGGATCGGTCGTCTCGACTTCGTGGACAGCGTCCTTGAATCGATCGAGGATGAAGTCGAGAAACGCTGCGAGTAGATCCTCTTTCGTATCGTAATGATAGTGGATCGCAGCGGTCGATTTTCCGTACTCGTCGGCGATCCGTTTGATCGTGAGATCGGCGTATCCGTACTCGCGAAGCGCGCGATACGTTGCACGCATGATCTCCTCGTTCGGATCAGACACCGTCTCGTTCCGCGGATCAGCCATTGTACAGGTAGTTACGTGGGCGTCAGATAACAGTTTTGACCGCTGCATCTAGGATCGATGAGCGCTTGTTGCGTTCGTTCCCAATCGCTCCCTCTCGGACTCGAGCGGATGATCCGTCTGCTCGTTCCTGTTCTCGAATGCTCTTGACTGGCCGATTAGTAAGCTCGATGCGAACAGGACGAACGATGGGATCGTAACGGAGCGCTTTTGCTTTCGAAACGGAACATCCACGCTCTGTGGGAGAACGAGCTGTGTCGATTCTACGTCGCCTACTCGACCGCCACAACCGCATCGAGTTGGACGTCGGCACCGCCGAGCAGCTCCGAGACGCCGACAACTGACCGCGCCGGCACCTGTTCGTCGAATGCGTCTCGATAGACGTCGTTTATGGCCTCGTACTGTTGTAAGTCGGTGAGATACACCGTCACTTTGAGGACGTCATCGAGGGTTCGGTCGTACCCCTCGAGCGTCTCGCGCAGGTTTTCGAGACACCGCTCGAGTTGTTCCGGCGCAGATTGCCTGTCGTCGACGGTACCGTCCACTGTTGGAAGATGTCCTTCCAGGAACAGCAGATCCGAGCTGCCGGTTTTCTGTCCGTAACCGCCGACGTAATCGGGCCCGTCACGCTGTTTGCGACCTGTAGCACTTGCACGAGACGTCAATTGATTTCGTTCGATGTTCGATTGCCTCATATGCTAATTGAGTGGCTGGCCACGTATAGGTGTGTTGGGTCAAACCTGCAAGACTGTGACCAATTCACAGTCTCATTCTCTCGTTACACAGTTTCGCGAAGCCGAGATATTTGGTGGTAAAGATGGTTTAAAGCACCTTTTCGTTTATTATGTCTTTCGCTACTTTCGTCTCTGAACCCTCACTCTCTCGTGTGATTACTGAATAAAACTAGCAAGATAGAAATCGAACGAGGGCATCGATCTTCTGTTGTATCAGCGATCGTATCCGCAAGTATTATTTGAATACTCTTTCAACTACGAGTGATGCCAACAGCGACACGACGTCATCAGCGCGGTTTCTGGTATACGACAGATAACGTCAGTTCGAACGCCGCCAGCCACAGACGCTCGCGCGCATTCGAGATGGGGGTCCGTGCGGGCCACGGTAGCCGGTTACGACCCTCTCGCACCGCAACCGGCGTCGTCACAATGCCGACGGTATCGAACACGGGGGCGACGAATGAGTAGCGCCGACACGCACGAACACGGGCCGAATTGTGGCTGTGAGAGCTGTGGTGACCCGCGGTCGATGGATTTCCTCGATAAGTATCTCACCATCTGGATCTTCGGTGCGATGGCGATCGGCGTCGGACTCGGGTTCGTCGCGCCGTCGGTCACCGGACCGATCCAGGACCTTCACCTCGTTGAGATCGGACTCGTCCTGATGATGTATCCGCCGCTGGCGAAGGCGGACTACTCACAGCTCCGGACGGTCTTCAGTAACTGGCGCGTGCTCGGGCTGAGCCTCGTCCAGAACTGGCTCATCGGCCCGACGCTCATGTTCGGGCTCGCGGTGATCTTCTTTAGCGGGTTGGTTCCCGGCCTGCCGGCGCGTCCCGAGTACTTCCTCGGCCTCGTGTTCATCGGCATGGCACGGTGTGTCGCGATGGTCCTCGTCTGGAACGAGTTGGCCGAGGGGTCGACCGAATACGTTACCGGGCTGGTCGCGTTCAACAGCCTCTTTCAGATCGTCACCTACGGCGTGTACGTCTGGTTTTTCGGCCTGTTCTTACCGCCGCTGCTCGGGATGGAGACACTTGTCGCTGGCATCGAAACGTTCGACGTGACGCCGACGCAGGTTCTCGAGGCGATCGTCATCTTCCTCGGCATTCCCTTCGCCGGCGGCTTCCTCACCCGGTACGTCGGCACGCGAACGAACGGCGAGGAGTGGTACGACGAGGAGTTCGTCCCGAAAATCGATCCGCTTACGCTGGTTGCGCTCCTGTTTACCGTCATCGTGATGTTCGCGACACAGGGTGAGAACATCGTCGGGGCACCTGGCGACGTGTTGCTCATCGCCGTCCCGCTGACGATCTACTTCGTCGTGATGTTCCTCGTGAGCTTCGGGATGGGGAAAGGGATCGGCGCGGACTACTCGACGACGACGGCGATCGGTTTCACCGCCGCCTCGAACAACTTCGAACTCGCGATCGCCGTCGCCGTCGCGGTGTTCGGCGTTGGCTCTGGTGTCGCTTTCACGACGGTTGTCGGCCCGCTAATCGAGGTGCCCGTCCTGCTTGCACTGGTCAACGTTGCCCTGTACTTCCAGCGGACGTTCGACTGGAGTGGTGCCACGACCGGCGGTCTTGGACCGTCCGCTTCGGAACTGACCCCAGAAGACGACTGAGTACGATATTCCAATGCCCACAGACACCAATTCCACAGCACCGACCCGTATCGCCTTCGTCTGCGTCCAGAACGCCGGCCGATCGCAGATGGCCTACGCGTTCGGTCAACGAGAAGTCGAGGCGCGCGGCCTCGAGGACGAAATCGAACTGCTCACCGGTGGGACGGACCCCGCCGACCACGTCCACGATGAAGTCGTCAGTGCGATGGCTGACGTCGGAGTCGATCTCGCCGATCGGACGCCGCGAGAGATCACGTTCGAGGAGACCAAACGGAGTGATTACGTCGTCACGATGGGCTGTTCGGCCAGCGGGGTCTGTCCCGCGGGCTGGGCGGGCGAGAACCGCGACTGGGACCTCGACGATCCGGATGGAGAGTCCCCGGCTGACGTTGCGGCGATCCGAGACGAGATCGAACAGCGCGTCGGCGCGCTGTTCGACGAAATCGAAGCCGCTCGAGCTCGTCCCGACTGATACGGTCTGCTGTACTGAGTTACCGGTGTAACCGCGACCGTCCTGTGGTTGCACCGGAACTGACGCAGAGTAGTCCGTATGACGCGATTGTCGCACTGACACTACCGTGCGGTCGGCCCATACCCTACGTCATTCGGCTCGAGAACACGCTTCGAATCCGGTTCGTGCTGTTCTTTCCGACGAACTGGAGCACTTCTATTGCGGATGGTGCTTTTCGATACGTCCCCAGTGATGCCGGTGTGAACGGATCGGACGTGGGATCGTTGAACGTGGTGATACCGTCGACCAGCAGTTGGCCCAGTACAGTGGTGCGTTGCCGGCGTTTGACAGCGTCGAACGTGTCGTGCTCGTAAATCGGAACGTCCTCGACGGCGACGATTCGACCCCCGTCGACGCGATCGGTGAGTTGCTGAAGTGTTATCCCGACCGTGCTTTCGCCGTCCAGAAACTCCCAGAGGGCACCGATCCGCCCCCGGTACTCCCTGATGTCGCTGAAGTGGAACGACAGGACACCACACTCGAGGGCGTCGAGAACACGTCCCGTGAGCAGCCCAAAACCGAACCGAAGGGCGACGTCCGTCTCGGCTGCGATCCGGTCGACGACGTCGTCGGGAAGTGATGTCCAGTACTCGTCTTCCCGGTTCGGTGAACAGCGAACGACGTCTGCATCAGCGAGTGCATCGACGGAGGTGTAGTGACGCGGTTCGTCGTATGCAGGTGGACCGCGAAGTGTCCTGGTGAGGACATCGCTGGCCCACACGAACAGCCAGAGGCCCCAGCTTCTGGCCTCTCCGAGGAGGTACTGCAGCGACCGATCCTGAACACAGCGCGGATCGTCGTTGATAAGGACCAGCGGAATCTCGACAGCGGTCTCATCCACCAGATACTGGATTGCTGACGCCTGATATGCGGGCATGACGTCGTTTTGCAGCAGTACGCAGACGGAGTTACATCGCATTCGTGCTGTTTGCACACCAACGACGGTCTTCAACGCTCGTACGCGGATACGACGTTGCAACTGGGCCGAACGTTTAACTACGGGTGTAGAAAGTCATTGATACTAACATATCGCACCACGGTTGGGTACTGCGCCCCGTCGAGGATATCTGGTACTGACTGTCGTGGTCGTCGATTACCGTGAAGTTCGTCGACGCGTTCGTGGCGTCGTTCTGTTCGATGTCGTGAATACGTGCTCGATTTACGAGGCCACCTGTCCACTCGACCGCTGTACGGACCGTGAACGACGCTTGCTCGAGGCCTGCAGAGACTGCTTCCGTCACTGATACGTATGTTGACACGTAGTCCAGTTACGATACTATTGTCTCAACAACGCAATATAGTAGGTATACCTTTTCGCATCGTTCGTGGTGCGTCTTCCGGTCAATATTGTACGCTCCTGTCATCGCTTCCTCTTGGTAGCGATTCCCTGTTTCTACTATATCGGCGGTCTCAAGCGGAACACAAGCCGAATCCGAATACTGTCTCCACACCACTCAAACGAACAATGATCATGTTTTCTATACAGAATTCGGAAATAACGTGTATCTCCGATGGAGTTACAACTGGTCCTCTACGTATTTGCTATTGGATAATATTCACATGACTCTGAAAAACGGAATCGATATCGAGGCGTTCGAACGACTCACCGGCGCTGCCGATGATGACCCAGCAAACGCTGCATTCAGATTTTTTGCAGAAACCGAGTGGACTGGCGAAACAACGTGTGAAACCACTGTTAGCAACATCGAAAAGGGTGGTACACTCGTTGAATCGCCAGAGTTCACCATGGAAGGTGCGCTATTCGGACATCGTGATGCACCGAACGCACTCGAGCAGTTGCTTTCGTCGCTCGGAACCTGCCTCACGATCACGTACGCCGCACACGGTGCGAAGCGTGATATCGAAATCTCCGAAATCCGCCTCGAGTTCGAGGGACGCGTCGATATGCGCGGGCTCCTTGGACTCGCCGACGACGTCCGCCCTGGCTTCGATCGGATCGAGTGCACCGCACACATCGAATCGCCCGCATCGACGGCTGAACTCGAAGCGTTACAAGAAGTCGCCCACTCGACATCGCCCATCTTAGACAACCTCGAGAACGAAGTTACGGTCGACATTCAACACGCCACCGCGGAGTGACGTGTTGACTACGGCCGTCCTCTGAGAAAACGTTCGGCGCGTCGCTGTCCCCGCTGGAGCAGTCGTTCAATAAACTCCGGATCTCGATCGACCTTCGTTGGCGCGGCGAGATCGCTGCCCAGATCGATGAACTCGACGTCGATCGGCTTGTACTCCCGCGGGAGGCTCCCTCGTTCGATCAGGTCGTTCATTTTCTCGATGAAGTACACCTCCTGATACAGCGAGAGGTTGCCCGCCAGTTCGTTGCGCCGGTCCGCGATATCCTCGACCGATTGCGGTACGTCCTCGCGATGTTTGGGATTGATTTGGACGATCCAGATCTCGTCTGGTTTCTTCGCCGCCTTCTGTGGCCTCGTCAGAAAATCTCGAACCGGGGGATTCTGGGAGAATAGTCCATCCCAGTACCAGTGGGCGTCGATCTCGACCGCTTCGAACAGCGTCGGAATCGCCGCCGACGCAAGTACAGTCTCCGCGGTGACCGCCTCGTTGCAAAAGGTCGTGAACTCTCCTTCAGTTACGTCTGCCGCCCCGAGGATCAGGTCAACCGACGTTTTGTCGGCGAGTTCGGGAACGCGTTCGAACTCAATGTGTGTCTCGAGCGTGTCCAGAAACCGATCGCGTCCAGCCTCGGTGTACGGGAGTTCGTAGGGGCTGAACAGCGGCAGCGGGCCGCCCCGTGCGGCGAAGTGGGCCAGTGCGACGAGCCACGCGTTGGAGACCGTATCGAACGGCGACCGAGCCGAGAAGTCACGCCAGATCGAATCGAGTATCCCAACGGCACGGTCGGTTCCACTGTCGGCCAAGCCGTACCAGGCGGCAGTTGCACAGACGGCTCCACCCGAGGTCCCGCTCAATCCAACGAGTTCGTAGGAACGGTTGTCACACTCTCGGAGCAGGCGTTTGAGAACGCCTGCAGTAAACGCCGTATGGCTGCCACCGCCCTGACAAGCGATCGCCACTCGAGTGGGACTGTCGGAACCGGGACCGGTACTCATGTCTCATCTGTCAACCCGTTTTCCTATAGTGTTACGGGAACGGTTTTCGAGGCGGAATCTCGGTTGTGTCGGTTTTCGAAACGGGATCGTCTGCCTGCGTTTTCGACTCGAGCCCGACTCACACGACTTCTGTCTCTGGAACAGTGTTCGAAAGTTGATCGATGACTGTCACCGCTCCGTTTTTATCTATACGGATCGTGTAACCATTGTACGAAAATTCGACCATAGACGGGATTTTTTCGGGCGTGGTCGCTCGGAAGAGCGAATCGAGTGCGTCTGTATCGATAGCGTTGTGGAGTGGTGGCTCGAGTTCTTCGACTGGAACGCCGTCGCGTTCGGCGACAGACTGTACGACTTTGAGGCTAACTGGCTGATCGTGGGTCATATTCAGCGCTGCCAGATTCAACTATATAAATGCAGGTGTTCGTCCAATGACGCACGTCAGACGATCGCTTGAACAGTTCTCGAGAACTGCTGCCACGTTGATTGACGTGCAGGCGTGCTTGAACGGCACAAAACAACTGAAACGGCTCACACACCGACGGCACAGCTGCCGTTCGACCAGGTGGATAATGACGTTCAGTGGCTACCACAATATCACATGACGGATAGGAATACTGCAAAAAGTACTTTCACAACTATTTCCGGATTTGTTGGTTATATCTAAATAATATATGTCGTCTTCACATTCTATTTGATATTCACACAGAATCGATATCGACCGAGCTCAGCTCCCCCGTTTAAAGCTAATATTGCTTGGAACCGACTTGCTCGAGACGCTCGTGCTCTCACATTCGTTGCGTCGCTGAATCGGAAAGTGGATGTTATCGTGCGTTATACCGACGATTTCGAGCTGGATTTGAGAGATTGCTGTCTTTTACTAGCCTCAACATAGTCTTGGCTGTGGATCTGTTCGTTGTGAGAAACGGGACAGTCTTAAAATATCAGTAAAGGTATACCATTACCGAAGTACTGCTTATCAGATAGTATAAAAAGAAGAAAATAACCTACTCAGAAATAACTCGAGTCGCCGAATTTGTTCGAAGCCAGTCCGTGTGGATCTTCGGTCGTACAGAAAGAAAACGAATGGTATACAGCCTCGAGATCGAATCCGTCAGTCTTCGATCGTCTGGACGGTATCCGTCGTGGATCGCTGGCCGAGTCGTTTTCGGATGGGGTTCTGGAGTTGGATCGCGACCATCACGAGGATGATTCCGACGCAGGCGAGTCGAACCACCATGTTGGGGTACACCATCGCGAGAACCCCGAGGACGAAGTAAACGCCCTTGATCGGGAATTTAACGGCCGGGCTCTCGTGGAAGAACGTGCCGTGGTAGTTGAGGCCGTGAGCGATGCCGAACGCGCCGAGCAAGGCGATGAATCCCGACACGAACGTCTCCGTTCCCCAGCCACCGACGACGATTTCGGGATTGTAGATGAACGCAAACGGCAGGACGTAGATCGGCGCGGATATCTTCAACGCCTCGTGGGCTGTCCGCCAGAAGTTACTCTCGGCGATCCCCGTCGCGACGACGACCGCAATCGCGATCGGCGGCGTGAGCCCGGAGAGGATTGCGGCGTACAGCACGAAGAAGTGCGCCGCCAAGTCCGGAACGAAGAACTGCTGGATCAGTGCCGGTGCGATCAGCGATGCGACGATGACGTACGCTGCAACGGTCGGCATTCCGAGTCCCAGAATAATCGAAATGATCATCGCGAGGATCACGGCGTACAACATGACGCCACCGGAGATATCAAGCAGTGCGAGCGAGAGCACACCCGGAATGCCCGACGCTTCGAACACGTCGACGACGCCGTTGATCGCTGCAATGATGATCGCAATCGGTGCCAGAATCATCGCCCCTTCTCTGAACCCGATCGCAGTATCACCGAGTAGGCTGCCGAACTCCCGTTGGAGACTCTCGCCCTCGAGTGCCGTCTGCACTAACGGGAACCCGAAGCCGGTGACTAACATCACGATAATAGTGTAGAGTGCGGACGTGAGCACGGTGTACTGGAGCACGCCGAGCATGAAGACCAGGACCGCGAACGGAATACCGAACCGGAGACACTGGATCGCAAACTCTCTCGTCGACATCCGCTCGTCGAACTGGCTCTCCACGTCGATATCGATCGTCTTCCCTTCGAGTTGACCGATTCCCTTGTAATGGACGGCGATAACGACGGAGCCGTAGAATACGACCGCGGGAACGATGCCCGAGACCATGACCTCGAGATACGTAATGCCGAGCAGTGAGGCCATCACGAACGCCGCCGCACCCATGATCGGCGGCATGATCTGTCCACCGGTCGAAGCGACGGATTCGATTCCGCCGGCCGTTTCGCTTTTCATCCCTGTTTCTTTCATGAGCGGGATCGTGAACGAGCCGGTGATCGCCGTGTTCGCCGCTTGGCTCCCGGTAATCGAGCCGATGATGATGCTTGAGGTCACCGCGGATAACGCGATGCCGGAGCGAATGTAGGTCGCCATCCGGAGCGCGACACGCATGATGAGGTCGAACGCGCCGAAGCCGCGCATCAGTCCGGCGTACAGCAAGAACAAGGCGACCCACGTTGCGATGATCCTGGATATCGATCCGTAGACGCCTTGAAAGTCGAGCACCATGATGTTCGCCGTACGGTTGAGACTGAACCCGCCGTGGCGAAGGATCCCCGGCGCGAGGTCGCCGTAGAGGCCGTAGAGGAGCGCGCCAACGATGACGGCCAGGAACGTAAAGCCGTAGGCTCGGTACGAGAGATAAAGGATCACGAGCACGAACGCGATAGCGATCGCGTACTCTCGAGGTAACGCGGTCCCGACACGAATCGAGAGCAGCGTGTCGTAAAACACCGTCATATATACTGTCGTCACGATCGTCACGACGGTGGAGAGAGCGAGTCCGACCAGCTCCAATCGTCGTTCCTCTCTGTACGCCTCGATCAGCTCGTTACCGAGATAGACGACGATGATCGCGCCGAGAAAGATCACGGTGAACAGAATCCGGTCCATCCGCTGGGTGAACGCGTAGTATAGAACCCAGACCCACGTTATAATCGCTAATGCCGTTACCACATCGTTGGCGACCTCTAATCGGTCTTTGTTTGAAATTGAGTAAACCATATTTATTTCCGGTGGCGGATGCAGCTATCGACTATTCGTCACCGCGAGTCCAGCTGTCATCCCAGACGTCGTTCTCTTCGTACCAGTCCGCGGCGCCGGGATGGATCGGTATCTCGTCCGTGTGCGTCAGTGCGAACGTGAAGTTTTCCGGATCGGACCAATCCAGGATCGTCGGGTTCGCGTCCTGCATCGACTGGTAGTTGTTGTGACAGATCTCCATGAGTTCGTACACTGCGTCCGCGGGAATGTCCGGACTGAACAGGTACGGGTAGGTCTCCGTCCACGTGTGTTTCGGGAAGTCACCACCCTGAACGTCCTGTTCCCACCCGCCGATCTCGTCGACTTCCTGATAGCCGGCACCGCCGAAGTCCTCGGCTGCAGTGACGAAGTCGTCGGTCATTTCGATCGCCCTGACGTCGACGCGCGAGTCGATCTCGGTCGCCCACGACGGCAGCTGCGTGAAGTTCGAGGTGTAGACGACGAACGCTTCGACGCGACCTTCCTCGAGGGCGCTTGCGGCCTCTGTCGTTTCGAAGTTGACGACGCCCTCCTCGAGTTCCTCCCAGAGGCCGGCGTTTCCGTACATCTCCTCGGTCATCGCACGCAGCCCCCACCCGGCGGGAAGGGCGTAGATGTCTCGTCCGGGGAGATCGTCGGTCGTTTCGATGTCGCTGTCCTCGAGGGCCATCCAGTACAGGTTCAGCGAAAGGTGGCCGAACCCGTGTTGTGGGTAGTCGGAGACGTTGTCCGGCGCCTCGAACGGGCCGGTCTCCTGAAGGGCCTGATTCAGGATGTAGTTCCCTGCGGAGTAGGAGTTCAACTCGCCGTCCGCGTACAGGCGGATGGACTGTGGGTCACCGCCCGCGTCCTGAGTGATGAAGTTGATCGAGTCCGACTCCTGGCTCACGACCCGCTGGATCGCCTGCGAATTTCCGTACGTAGATGACCCCGAAGACGACGAACCGACGGTCATATCGACCTGATCCCCACCACCACCGAGACAACCTGCGAGGGCGACTGCACCGATTCCAGCAGACCCCTTCAGTATAGCTCTCCGAGACTGTTTACCATTCTCAAGCATCGTTATGACGATGATGGCTATATTATTTAAACTTTTCCCCGGAATACACCCAACAGTCTCTATTCCGACGTATAATTTGGATAAATAACTACCTTTGGCCCTGTTCGTCGAACAGTATGGAAATACCCATCGGCTATCGGCAACCGATAGTTGGTATGCAACACCATACGGATGAAACCGATGTGACCCGAGCACGCTCGGTCACAGGCAGACGCGATCGGTGTTACTCCGTCATCGATTGCACAGCCGCGAGCCACTCGAGAAACGCATCGATGATCCTGACTCGGAGATCGAGCAACTGGCTCCGATAGCCCGTCGCGTTCGATGATGAGCTTTCGTCCTCGTGGCGAGCCTCGAGCGTACGTAATCGGTCACGCGCCTCGAAGAGTTGCGCTTGCAATGCGTTGAGCTCGTCGTGTTGTGCAGCCGTCGGCAGGTGGTGGAGAAAGCCGAGTTTCAAGAACAGGTGCGAGTGAAACGTTGGATTCGAAATATCGTCGACGGGTTCACTGAGCAGTGTTTGCAGTCGCTCGTGGCCAGCAGACGTGATCTCGTAGCCGTACTCGTCTCCGTCCCGGACGGATGTGACGTGACCGTCGTCCTCGAGTTGCGAGATCGTCGGCATGAGGATACCGGTACTCGCACCCCAGTACCGGCCGAAGCTGTGTCGGAGCTTCTCGTGGATTCGGTTCATCGTCGCGGTTTCCTCTTCCGCGAGCACACCGAGCACACCGAGACTCGCGAGCTGTCGTTGCTCCATACGTACAGTCGTTCTCGTGAGCAGTATTAAATCCTCCACGCACTCGCGGTCACTCGAATGGAGAGTTCTGTTCGAATTTCTATCAACAGATCGTCAAAAGAGGGATATGTCCGCTCCATCTTTGAGACAACGAACATGAACGTTCACGCAGAGACAGCCTTCGTAACCGGCGGGAGCGTCGGCATCGGCCGGCTGATCAGCCTCGAACTCGCAAACCACGGCGTCACGGTCGTCGTGGCCGATCTCGATGCAGACGCGCGGAAAGGAACAGTCGACGAAATCGAAGCGAACGGCGGAACCGCGGTCGAAACGCATCTCGACCTCACCGAGCCAGCGTCTATCGACGCCGCGATCGAGTCTGCGGAAGACGCCGTCGGAACGATCGATATTCTGGTGAACAACGCCGGCATCGCGGGGCCGACAGCACCGCTCGAGGAGACCTCGCTCGAGGAGTGGGACACGACGTTGTCGATCAATCTCCGCGGTGCGTTCCTCTGTACGCGCGCGGTCATTGGTGAGATGAAAGCACAGGGGTACGGACGCGTGATCAATATCTCCTCGTCGTCGGGGAAACGCGCGGTTCCGATGCGTAGTCCGTACGCGAGTTCGAAGGCAGGATTGCTGGGACTCACGCGAACGACGGCAGCCGAAGCGGGCCCACACGGCGTCACCGCAAACGCGATCTGCCCGGGCCCAGTCGATGGTCCACGGATTCAGAACGTCATCGACGAGCGTGCCGAAAACTCCGAGCAGTCCCGCGCGGAGATCGTCGAGGAAAAAGAAGGGGAAGCGCTCACCCGGTCGTTCGTCGACCCGGAGGACATCGCCGCAACGGTGGCGTATCTCTGTTCGGACGCCACCGAGAATATCACCGGACAGGCGCTCAACGTCTCGGGCGGGAAGATCATCCATTGACCATGCCTCTCTCGCTCTCGAGACTCGATCCCGAGACTCGCTAGTCGAGTCGGCGGCATGCCGTCGCTGGAAACGTTTGGCGAAAGATAACACATATCAATAGTGACGGAGATGGAACGGTTATGCAGCCACTCGACGGTATCGACGTCCTCGATTTCACACAGTCGATCGCGGGACCGATCTGTACGCAATCGCTCGCGGCGCTCGGTGCCAACGTCGTCAAAGTAGAGCCGCCGGAGGGAGACGCGTTCCGTCCACTGATCAACGGCGCGATGTTCGCCTCGTGCAACCGGGGGAAACGGAGTCTGTCGCTCGATCTCAAACGCGATGAGGGACAACAGCTCGCACGGGAGCTGGCGGCCGAAGCGGACGTCGTCGTCGAGAGTTTCCGACCGGGCGTCCTGGAGCAGTTCGGCCTCGAGTACGAGTCGGTCGCCGAAACGAATCCCGATGTCGTCTACTGCTCGGTGACGGGATTCGGTCAGGATGGTCCGTACGAAGACTATCCCGCGTACGATCCGATCGCACAGGCGATGTCCGGCCTCCTGAGCGTCACTGGTCCAACCGACGGGAAACCGGTTCGCGTCGGCACCAGCGCGATCGACTACACCACCGGCCTGACTGCCGCGATGCTCGTTATGGGTGGGCTGTTGGGTCGGCGATCGGACGGTGGAACGCACATCGACGTCTCGCTGTTCGACGTGGCGACGACGTGGATGGGCTACTGGGTCGCACAGTACACCGCTACCGACCGGGTGCCGACGCCGTCCGGCGACGGCATCTACGGTATCTCACCCTACGGGATCTACGATGCCGGCGACGGTGAACCGTTCTACCTCGCGACGGCATCGACTAAACTGTACCACCGACTCTGCCGGACGCTCGAGCGAGACGACCTCCTCGAGGATGACCGATTCGAGACGCTCACGGATCGCTGGGAGCACCGCGAGTCGCTGCGAGCCGAACTCGAGGCGACGTTCGACGCGTACGACCGCGCCGAACTGGTCGAGTTGCTCGTCGCGGCCGGCGTCCCGGCAGGACCAGTGCGGTCGGTCGACGAACTCGTCGAGGACGACCCGCACGCAGCGTCGCGGGAGCTATTCGTCGAGACGTACAACCAGCACCTTGAGACGCCGTGTCGGACGACTCGACTGCCGTTTCGATTCACCGATGGCGCGGTCGATACGCTCGGATCGCCACCTCGACAGGGAGAGCACACGAGCGCGGTCCTCCAGGAGTGGGGCTACGACGATGAGACCGTCGAGATGCTCTTCGAGAACGATGTCCTCCACGGTCAAGCGGAGTGAGCCACCACGTCCTGTGTGAGTTTGGTGGGTCCCTCGCGAAAGGCGAGGCGATCACCGTCGTTCGTCCCAGTCCCCAGAACGTTTAATATCGATACCGACAGATGATTTTTGAGTGACGAGCAACACGTTGGGATACTTCTCTACCGTCGTGAGTAGCGTGCGCGAGCTGCTGAGTGGCCGACGCGGGACCGTTTTGATCGCGATTTCGTGTGGCTGGTTCCTGTCGATGGGCGTCAGGATGATCTATCCGGTGATGTTGCCGTACCTCCAGACGGCGTACGATCTGGATCTGACGACGGCAGGCCTGCTTCTGACAGTGCTCTTTTTTGCCTACGCGGTCGGGCAGCTCCCGGGTGGTGTGCTCGCCGACAAAGTCGGTGAACGGATCATCCTCTCGTTGAGTATGGTGATCGCCGCTGTCACGCTGGTACTCGTCATCCGCTCGCCGTCGTCGCTCGTCCTATTTGTTGCGACAGCGCTGTTCGGGTTCGGGACGGCGTTGTACGCAGTCGGTCGGTACACGATCCTCCCTCGACTGTATCCAGAACAGATCGGCGCTGCCAACGGCATGACCGCGTCCTCTCAGGACGCCGGCCAGTCCGTCCTTCCGCCGCTTGCCGGCGTCATCGCTGCTGGACTGTACTGGCAACTCGGCTTCGGATTTGCCGTTCCGTTGTTTCTTGCGATGGCCGTCGCGCTCTGGGTAATCACGCCCACCCGCACGTCGGCTCACGACGAAAACGATACGGACGGACTCTCGGTTGCTACCCTCCGGTATATCGGCTCGGTGTTGCGACAGCCCGGAATCGTCTACCCGACAGCTGTGTTGGTGCTTGGACTGTTCATCTGGCAGGCGTTCACGGGCTTCTATCCGACGTATCTGGTCCAACAGAAGGGGCTCTCGACGTCGCTCGCCAGTGGCCTCTTCGGCCTCTTTTTCGCGCTGGGAATCCTGATCAAACCGCTGTCCGGGAGCGCCTACGACCGATTCGGCGCGCGTCGCTCGGTGTTGGTCGTCTCGAGCGGCCCAGTTATCGCCTTCCTCGTGTTGCCGTTTTCCGACGGCTTCTGGGTGCTCGCGGGCGTGACGGCGCTCGTCAGTACCTTGCTTGGTTTTGCGACCGTCACGGAGCCGTACCTGCTCGAGCAACTGCCCGTGGACATCCGCGGGACGGGATTCGGCATCCTTCGAACGATCGCGTTTACCGTCGGTGCGCTGGGACCGGTGGTCTTCGGGGCTGCTGCCGACCGCGGCTTCTTCGATGAGGCGTTCATGGCACTGGCCGTCATCGCCGGCGCGATGTTGCTTCTCGGACTGCGAATCCCGAACGCGTGATCGCTCGCCGATAGCGAAGAAAACACTATTACCCGAGACGACTATCGAGATACCGACTCATGGGAACGAAATCGATCGTCGATCGGCTGCTCGAGATCGACAATCAGGTGCATGCGGCGATGCCGGTCAAAGACAGCTACAGCAAACTCTTCTTCCGAACGATCCTCTGGTTCGCGTTCTTCGTCGCCGTCTCGCTCGTCATTTCGAGCGTGTAGCGGGCTGGACGGCACTCGACATCTCGGACGCATCGGTCAGCGGAACCCGGAATGCGTACTGTTATCGTTCGACCCGATCATATCGGTGTCGTGAGCGAGAACGATCCTGCAACGGGGACGATGCGCGCGCTGATCAAAGCACGACCGGAACGGGGCATGACGCTCGAGCGCCGTCCGATTCCGGAACCGGGACCGGGCGAAGTCCGGCTTCGCGTCGAATCGGTCGGTATCGACGGCGGTGCGGAGGCGCTGATTTATGACTGGCACGAGAGCAAACACCACTACGCGGACACACTCCCGCAACTGTTCGGCCACGAGTGTGCTGGCGTGATCGACCGCGTCCATCCGACCGTCGACCGGCATCAACCGGGTGAACGCGTCGCGGTCGAGCCGGTGGTCGGCTGCGGCGCGTGTCGCCACTGCCACACCGGCTCGTTCGCCATCTGTCCGGACCGGCGACTCATCGGTCTCGACGCCGATAGCGACGGCGCGCTCGCCGAGTACGTGGTCGTCCCCGAAGCAACGCTGTACCCGATCGGCGACCTCGAGCCCGATGTCGGCGTCTTTCTCGAACTGCTTGCGCTCGGCGTCCACGCCCTCGAGCAGTCGACGTTCGAACTCGGCGATCGAGTCGCGATCGCCGGCCCGGGTGCGGTCGGAATTGGGATGCTGGTCGCCGTCGCCGCGGCGGGTGCCAGTTCGATCACCGTCATCGGGACTGACGCCGACATCGACGACCGCTTCCCGCTGGCAACGGAACTCGGTGCGACGACGACGGTCACCGCTGAAGACGGCCTTGAGGACGGTGCCGAGTTCGATGTCTTCTTCGAAGCGTCGGGAAGTCCGGGTGCCCTGTCGATGGCGACGGACGCGATTCGGCCCGGCGGCGAACTCGTCCAGATCGGCCTCTTTCACGGCCACGAAACGGTTCCCGTCGATCTCACTCGACTCACTCGCCGAGGCGTGTCGATCACGACCGTCTACGGTCGTCGGGCCTCGAGTTGGGACCGCGCGATCGCGGTCGCGGACGGACTCGATCTGTCGCCGGCGATCGGGCCGTCGTTCGCACTCGAGGAGTACGAGGCGGCGTTCGAGGCGGCCGAAAACCGGGCGGGGATCAAAATCACGCTCCACCCGTAGCGGTACGCTCAGTCCTCGACGATTGCAAACGCACGGATCGGACTCGCGGTTGCGCCGTGCAGTGGCAGCGGCGTCGCACTGAAGACGAAGCGGTGGGACGGAATGGCGTCGACGTTCCGGAGGTTTTCGACGATGAGCGTGTAGGAATCGGGCGCGCCCTCCCGAAGGAGCACGCGGTGGGCGGGCATCGAGACGTCGCCGGCGATGTCGACGTTACCGCAGTCGATCCCGACGACGCTCACGTCACGTTCGTAAAGCCACTCTGCGCCCGCTTCCGAGAGGCCAGGATGGTCTCCCAGATACGTCTCCTCGTCCTCAGGCAGATAGTCGTCCCAGCCGGTATACAGCAGCACTGAATCGCCGGGTTCGACCTCGACGCCGGCGTCGGCCGCCGCCCCCTCGAGCAGGTCGGGTCCGATCGCACCTTTCGGGCCGGCCTCGGAGACGTCGAGCCAGACGGCCGGGCCATGACACTCCTCGAGCTCGAGTTCGTCGATTGTTTTCCCGTCGGGGTGGAGATGAAACGGCGCGTCGATGTGCGTGCCGTTGTGTTCGGCGATGTAGACGAAGCCGTTGACCAGCGAGAGATCGTCGACCCCCTTGC
Organism: Natronorubrum aibiense; assembly: GCF_009392895.1. Classification (GTDB taxonomy): domain Archaea; phylum Halobacteriota; class Halobacteria; order Halobacteriales; family Natrialbaceae; genus Natronorubrum; species Natronorubrum aibiense. The sequence continues at coordinate 110,517 of NZ_CP045490.1, forward strand.
CGCGCCAGGTGTCTTCGGCCTGCTCGTGGTTCATGCGAGTGCCCGACAGAAACAGCGGACTTCGGCCGTGATTGGGGTGGTTCGCCATCTCTTCGGTGATCTCGGCAGTCAGGTCGATCAGTTGAGACACGGCCACACATGGGTACTGGTACCTCATAACTGTTCGTAGGACGGTTAGTCGTACAGGCGGTTGGCCACCACGAGCCGATTGATTTCGTTCGTTCCCTCGTAGATCTGCATCCCTTTCGCGACGCGCATGCGCCGTTCGACCGGGTAATCCTTCGAGTAGCCGCGGGAACCGTGGATCTGGACGGCTTCGGTCGTCACGTCCATCGCGACGTCCGTCGCCTTCGTCTTCGCCATCGCTGCCTCGGAGGTGACGCGCTCGCCGCGATCCCGTTTCGCCGCCGCCGAGAGGGTAAGCAGCCGCGAGGCTTCGATCTCGATCGCCATGTCCGCGAGTTTGAACGACACGCCTTGGAACTCGCGGATCGGCTGGCCGAACTGCTCGCGGTCGTCGGCGAACGCCACGCTCTCCTCGAACGCCCCCTGTGCCACGCCGACGCCCTGTGCGGCTGTCCCGATGCGACCGATATCCAACCCCTCGAGCACGTATCGGAGCCCGCGTCCCCGTTCGCCGATGATGTTCTCGGCGGGGACGCGAACGTCGTCGAACCGGAGTTCCGTCTCGATCGATGCCTCGCCTTCCATACACGGGATGTCGCGGACGAATTCGAGGCCGTCTCGGTCGGCCGGGTTCGGGACGCCGATCAGGCTGACGCCCTCGTGGGCCGCGTCGTCTTCGTCGGCCGTCCGAACGCCGACGACGAGGAAATCAGCGACGCTGCCGTTGGTCGTCCACACTTTCTCGCCGCTCAAGATGTACTCGTCACCGTCTCGCCTTGCTGTCGTCTCGAGCGAGCCCGCATCGCTGCCGGCCTCGGGTTCGGTCAGCGAGAGCGCGGGGAGCCACTCGCCCGAGCAGATATTGCCGAGCCACTCCTCGCGTTGCCACTCTTCGCCGAACTCGTGGATCGGATAGCCGACAAGGCTGGCGGCGACCGAAGCGGCTCCGGCGAGGAGCTTCCAGCTGCGGGAGAGTTCCTCGATCGTGATCGCGTAAGAGCGGTAATCCAGCCCGAGGCCGTCGTACTCGGTTCCATACTGGACCCCGTGGAAGCCGGCGTCGGCGACCCGGTCGACGACCTCCATCGGGAAGGTGCCGGACGATTCGTACTCCTCGACGTGCGGTTCGACTTCCTGTTCACAGAACTCCCGAACCGTCGCTCGGTGCTCCTCGTGGGCCTCGGTGAGTTCGAATGCTGTCGTTGGTATCATAACATACGACCGTGCTGATCGTGTTCGTAGCTTGGTGTCATCCAACATAATTCCGTGGGATACCGTCTCATTCCGGTCGGTTTTCGCCGGTGGACAGCAGTCTTATGATGATGTGCTCCGATACCGCGTGTGTGACACAGCCAACCACTGCTGATCTTCTCGGACAGACGGCGGCTCGGTTTCCGGACAGACCTGCGCTCCGGGACCCAGCACGCGACGAAACGATCGCCTTCGCACAACTGGACGAGCGCGCACGGACCCTCGCGACCGGACTGCTCGAGGCCGGCCTCGAGCCCGGCGATCACCTCTCAGCGCTGTTGACCGATTCGATCGAGTTCGTCGAACTCCTCTTTGCGGCGGCCCACGCCGGCCTCGTGTTCAACCCGATCAGTTACCGGGTCCCGCCGAAACGGCTCGCGTACGTGCTCGAGCACGCCGAATCGATCGGCCTCGTCGTCGACGAAGACTGTCTGGACACCGTTCGGGCGCTCGAGGCCGAAGAGTTACCGGATCTGCTCGTGGGCGTCGGGACCGACGCCGAACCGGTCACGGTGCCGTACGAGCAGTTCGAGGACGACACCGGGACCGACCGGACTGCCGACCTCGAGGTCGACGTCGACGAATCCGACCCGGCAATGCTCCTCTACACCTCGGGGACGACGGGACAGCCCAAAGGTGTCCTCCACTCTCATCGGAACGTCGTCACCGCCGCGCTCGTCTCACTGCCGTACAATCGCCTTCGGCCAACCGATGTGAACGTCGCACTCGGCCCACTCTATCACGTCGGGCCGCTGCTCTGTAACGTCCTGCCAGCGCTGAACGCGGGCGCGTGTAACGTCATCCAGCACGGGTTCGATCCGGCGACGACGCTCGAGCGGATCGATTCGGAGGGGATCACGACCATGTGGGCCGTCCCGACGCACGTGCGGGCGCTGGTCGACGAACCGTCGATCGAGGAACGAGCCGTCGAGGGCGTGCGGATGATCCAGTACTCCGGTGCGGCGATGCCTGCCGCGGTCGCGACACGCGCACGTGAGCACGTCTCGGACTGCGATTTCGTCAACGCCTATGGCACGACGGAGATCACCTTCGGGACGCTGATCCATCCGGAGTTCCACGACGAGAAACTGGGCAGCATCGGGCAGGCCGCGCCCAACGCGGCCGTCCGCATCGTCGACGCCGAGGCCCCCGTTCCGGACGCCGTCGTCGACACCGACGAGGTGGGCGAACTGCTCGTCAAGGCCGCCACGTGCATGCTCGAGTACTGGAAGGACCCGGAGGCGACTGACGAGGCGATCGTCGACGGCTGGTATCGAACTGGCGACCTCGGACGGCGCGACGCGGACGGCTTCCTCTACTTCGTCGACCGGAAAGACGACATGATCGTCAGCGGCGGCGAGAACATCTATCCAGCGGAAGTCGAGGAACTTCTCCACAGTCATCCGGAGGTCCGTTCGGGGGCGGTCGTCGGCGTCCCCGACGACGAGTGGGGGGAGGTCGTCACGGCGTTCGTCGTTCCGGCCGACGAGGACCTCTCGAACGATGATCTTGAGGAGTTTTTCGTCGCGTCCGACGCCCTCGAGTCGTTCAAACGCCCACGTCAGTACGTGTTCAAAGAAGCGCTGCCGAAAACGAGCAGCGACAAGATCGATCGGCGGGCGTTGCTCGAGTCGACGACGGAGTAGCGGGACTGATTACTGCATTCGCTGGCCGCCGTTGACGTTCAGCGTTTCGCCGGTGACGAACGAGGCATCCCGAAGGTACGCGGCAGCCTGTCCGATGTCTTCGGGCTTCCCCAACCGTCCGACCGGAATCACCTCCTGCCGTTTTTGTTCCTTCTCTTCTTCCGAGGTCGTCGCGTCGGTCATGTCCGTCTCGATGTAGCCCGGCGCGATGGCGTTGACGCGGATCGTCGGCCCGAACTCGAGTGCGTGACTCTTCGTGAGGCCGATGATCCCGACCTTCGACGACGCGTAATGTGGTTCGTAATCCGCGCCGGCGTGGGCGAGCCGCGAGGAGAGGTTGATGACCGACGGGCATTCGGCGACGGTCGATTCCTCGAGGTGGGGGAGTGCGGCTTTCGTCACCGCGAACGTCCCGGCAACGTTGACGTTCATCACCCGCCTGAAATCGTCGGGTGAGAGGTCGGGCGTGTACCGGTGTTGGTTGATGCCGGCGTTGTTCACCACGTGGTCGAGCGAGCCGAACGCGTCGACGGTCGTCTCGACACACGCCTCGACCGCGTCGTCGTCGCCGATATCCGCCTGCACCGCGATCGCGGCCCCGTCGGTCTCGTCCTCGATCGAGTCGACGACCTCGAGCGCTGCCGCTTCGCTGCTCCGGTAGTTGACTGCGACGTCGTAGCCGTCCGCGGCGAAGCGACGGGCGATGGCGCGACCGATGCCTCGAGACGCTCCCGTGACTAGTGCTGTGGGCATACAGGGTGGTTCGCAGGAGTCTGCTAATACTTTTCCCCGATACGGACTGCTGTAGTCAGTTACAGCAGACCGTATGAAACGGGGGACTGGACGAACAGGGACAGCGGTGAGAGCGGTGTTCGGTGTTCGTCCGTGGGTTCGGATTATTCGCTTTGGCCCGTGTACTGTCCGTCGGGATCGAGATCTTCGCGAATGATTCGCAGTTCCTCGTCGGTGGGTTCGGGCGTCGTCTGCACGTCGTCGGCGAAGTCGATGTCCCAGCCGGTCTTCTCGCGGACCTCCTCGCGGGTCGTCCCCGGGTGGAGCGAGTCGACGTACATCTCGCCGTGTTCGTCGAACCGGCAGACGGCCAGATCGGTGATGATCGCCTCGGGGCCGCCCTCGAGGCCGAGTTCTTTCCGTCCTTCGCGACCGCCGACGAAGCCGGGGCTGGTAATGAAGTCGACCTCCTCGGGGAACCGGCGCTCGGAGTGAGGGGTGACGACCAGCGTTCGGTCGACGTGACACGCGATTTCACATGCGCCGCCGCTGCCCGGCAAGCGGACGATCGGATCGTCGTAGTCGCCGATCACCGTCGAGTTGATGTTGCCGTACTTGTCGATCTGTGCCCCGCCGAGGAAGCCGACGTCGAGGCGGTTGGCCTGCAGGTAGTAGTTGAAGCCGTTCGCCATCGGTTCGATCGAGAGCGCTCCGGATGCCAGCCCCGGATCGCCGATCGAAAGCGGGGGCGACTCCGGATTCGAGCCGATCGTCCCCGACTCGTACATCATTCGCAAACCGGGTGCGTGCGTCCGCTTCGCCACGTTACAGGCGAGATTCGGCATCCCGATGCCGACGAGGACCGAGTCGTCGTCGGTGAGTTCTCGTGCCGCCGTTACGACCATCAGTTCGTTGTTCGAGTAGGTCATCGTTCCGTCGGTGTCTGTCGCGTTCGTGCCATCGTTCGATTCGCTGTCAGCCCCCGCGTCCGAGTTTCCCGTCACGATCGGTACCTCCCCATGTCGACGGGCGTGGCGTAGGCGCTCTCTGGCTCGAGATCGAGCAACTGATCGACGCCGAGTTTGCGGACGTACTCGCGTCTGTCCGCGACGCTGTACACCCACTCGTCGAGCCACGCTTCGACGCGGTCGACATCGCTTGCGATGTCGGCCCACTCGATGTACGCCTCGTTGTCGCGGCCGTAGTAGCCCTGCGCGTAGGAGGGGTGAGAACCGTAGGAGTCTTCGACGACGTAGTCGACGTCGTCGCTCGTGATCATCGTCCGGTTCGGGTCGCTTCGGATCGTCTCCTCGGAACACAGCTCCTCGACCGTCAGGATCACCGTGTCAGCGGCGAGCGCGGCGATCTTCTGTTCGCCCTGAATGCCCCAGAGGTGGGCGTTGCCGTTCTCGTCGGCTCGCTGGGCACGGACGACGGTGACGTCCGGTTCGATCGGGGCGACTGCATAGACATAATCGTCGTCGAACGGGCTCTCGATCCGCGCGATGTTCTCGTTGTGCTCGGGCAGATCAGAACCGATGAACCCGCGCAGCGGTGCGAACGGCAGATTCGAGGCCCCCGCCTGGAGGGCTGCGATCATCCCGAAGTGGGTGTACTCCTCGAGTTCGATCTCGGTCGGCACTCCCTCTTCGGCGGCACGTCGAAACGCCGGCAAACTGCCGACGCCCGGGTTGCCGGCCCACGAGAAGGTCACCTTGCTCGCACAGCCGGCGGCAATCAATTGGTCGTAGATCAGGTCGGGCGTCGCCCTGACGAGGTCGAGGTCACGCAGTTCCTGTCTGATCATCTCGTGGCCCGCAGCGAACGGAATGAGGTGGGTAAACCCCGCGAGATACACTTTGTCGCCGTCAGAGACGCCGTTAGAGATGGCGTCCGTCATCGTCGTAACATTCGTCATAGCTGATTCGAACTGCGTGAAGTGTGGTTCAATACCATGATAAGGATTTCCATTGTCCGAGTCTGCGGGGATCGATTCGTCCTAAAGATTTACGCCGGATACGCATAGAGTATACCTATGAACGTCAACGAGGCGATTATTGACTGTCTGGTAGCTAACAGCATCGACACCCTGTTCGGGATTCCAGGGAAACAGTCGCTCCCGCTGAACGAGGCCATTAGCGAGCGTGACGACATCGAGTTCGTCATGGCACGCCACGAGACAGCCGTCTCGCATCAGGCGTGGGGGTACGCGGAAACGAGCGGGGAGATGGCCGCAACGGTCGTGATCCCCGGTCCGGGCGATATGAACGCGATGAACGGACTGAAGAACGCGCTGAACGACTGCACGCCGCTGCTCCACATCGCCGTCGAGACCGAACCCGAGATTCGCGGCGGCGACGGCATTCACGAGACGCCGCCGGACACCTACGACAACGTCGTCAAGGAGAACATCACCGTCGAGACGCCCCAGAGTACGGTCGCCGAACTCCAACGCGGAATCGACGCCGCATTGACGGCACCGATGGGTCCCGTCCGAATCGGCATTCCGAAGAACTTCCTCAAGATGGACACCGAGGTCGCCGAACCCGGGGAGGTCGAACGCCAGTCGTTCGGCGACGTGCCGGCAACAAAGGTCGATCGGGCGGCCGACCTGCTCGCGGACGCGTCCGCGCCGGTCATCATCGCCGGCGGCGGCATCCGTGCCTCCGGTGCGAGCGAGGAGCTAAAAACCGTCGCCGAGCGACTCGAGGCTCCGGTCGTCCTCACCTACAAGGGAAAAGCGGTGTTTCCCGATGATCACGACCTCGCCGGCGGCGTCCTCTGTGGCGGGACCGGCACGGCCCAGAAAGAACTCATCGCCGACTCCGACGCTGCCTTAGGCGTCGGCACCGACTTCGACGCAGTTACCATGCAGAACTGGTCGATCGACGTCCCAGACAACCTCGTTCACGTGACCCTCGATGCGGACGACATCGGAACGGGCTACGATCCGGAAGTCGGAATCGTCGCCGACGCCGCGGACACGCTCGAGGCCCTCGATGGAGCGCTCGCTGACCGCGAAATCGCCAGCGAGGGTGGGCCACAGCGGGCACGCAAGACGCGTGCGGCCATCGACGACCGCCTCACGGAACTGCGCGAGGTGACGGAGGCGCCCCTGACCTCGGTCAGCGCACTCGAGGCGATCCGCGAGGGAACGCCTCGAGATGCGATCGTCGCCGTCGACGCCGGCGGGTTCCGACTGTGGACGCTACTGACGTTCCCGACGTACGAGCCGCATGATTACGTCAATCCAGGCTCGTGGGCGACGATGGGGTCGGGACTGCCCTCGGCGATCGGGGCGAAGAAGGCGAACCCCGATCAAGACGTCGTGGCGCTTACCGGCGACGGCGGCCTGCTGATGTGCATTCACGAACTCCACACGCTCGCTGGCGAGAACATCGACGTGACGGTGATCGTATTGAACAACAGCGACTACGCGATCATCAGCGAGGAGGCGGGTCGAAGCTACCGGATGGAGCCGGGTGAGTACGGCTGGGACTCCGCGCCGGTATCGTACACGACGGTCGCCGACGGCCTCGGCATCGATACCATGCGCGCCGAAACGACCGATGACGTCACCGCCACTGTCGCCGAGGCCATCGAGAGTGACGGGCCGACACTCGTCGAAATCCCAACCGACCCCTACGAGCCACAGTCGAGCGTCCTGATGAACGAGTAACGACGGCCGATTTCCGACAATCCTGATTCGCCCTCTCCCGCTGCGTTCCGTTTTTTGTTTCGTTCGTTCGATCCAACTGTGTCCCACTCGAGCGTAGCGGCCGCGTTCAGTGTTCAGTCGCGATGAGCGGCGGTGCTTTCTGCGTACTGCTCGCGAATGCGCTCGCCGGTTTCGATGAGCGTCGTCATGTCCTTCCCGGCGAGCAGATAGTCAAAGCCGCGTTCGACCCGGTCGTCGATATCGTCGGCTCGAACGGTGAGCGTGCCGACGGGGATGTCGGCCTCGGCTCCAGCGTCGATGACGCGAGCCATCGCGTCCTCGAGTTCGGGGGCGTCCCACTCGGCAAAGACGCCGAGCGAAGCCGACAGGTCGGCGGGACCGACGAACAGCGAATCGATGCCGTCGACGGCCGCGATATCGGCGGCGTTCTCGACACCGGTCGGGGTCTCGATCTGTGCGATCACGATCACTGACCGATGGTCCTCCTCGACGTACTCGACGAACCGTTGGCCGTAGCCGGCCGCCCGTCCCGATGCCACGCCGCGGACGCCCTCGGGTGGGTAGCGAGTCGCCCGGATCAGTTCCCGTGCGTCCTCGGGCGTATCGACCATCGGAACGATGATCCCGTCGACGCCGATATCGAGAATCCGTTTGATCCGAACCGGATCGTTCCAGGCGGGCCGGACGATGACCCCGAGGTCGCCGGGGGCAGCCGCCGCTGCTCGAGTCAGGTCGGCGACGGTCTCGAGGCTCAGTTCGGTGTGTTCCGTATCGATGACGACGAACTCGAATCCGGCTCGAGCCGCAGCCTCGACGATCGCCGGGTGGCCGATCGATACCCACGTTCCGAGGGCGTCTCCAGCCGCAAACATAGCGGGAAATCCGTCGTCGGTGGAATACGTCATCGATTATCCCTCCGGCGAGGTCGGCGACTCGGTCGGGAACGGACGGCTTGGTGTGCTGTCGGTGTCTGTCGGGCTTGCGGGTATCCCCGCTCGTCGAACGACGTATACATCGTCTACACCTTCATTGCGAACAGCAAAAGCATGTGGGTCGACCACAATCATCACGAGCGTCCAGTGCAGTACACTGCCGAACGGCGACCCACCAAGACGGAGCCGTTCGGACCTGCCGAAATCATTATACCGCTCACCACAGAGCAATTGGCATGAAACCGTTAGACGATATCACGGTTGTCGATTTCACACAATCGGTCGCCGGGCCGGTTTGTACGCAACTGCTCGCCGAGATGGGTGCCACGGTGATCAAAATCGAACCGCCAGGCGGCGACAACTTCCGGAAGCTGATGGGCGGCGACATGTCCGTGCCGTTCAATCACGGCAAACTCAGTATCGCCGTCAACCTGAAGACGGACGCTGGGCTGGCGGTTGCTACTGAACTGGTCGACGAGGCCGACGTCGTCGTCGAGAGCTTTCGACCTGGCGTCCTAGAGAAGTTCGATCTCGAGTACGAGTCGGTCAAGACGCGAAACGAGGACGTGATCTACTGTTCGCTCTCCGGATTTGGCCGAACCGGCCCCTCTCGGTCGTATCCAGGTTACGATCCCTGTATTCAGGCGGTCTCCGGGCTGATGTCGATCACGGGGTATCGGGACCGACCGCCAGTGCGAATCCGTGCGAGCCTCATCGACTGCGGCACTGGCGCGAACGCAGCCGTCGCCATTCTGGCGGCGATTCGCCAGCGCGACCGGGCCGGCGAGGGCACGGCAATCGACATCTCGCTGTTCGACGTCGCTGTCGCCTGGATGTCTTACTGGATCACGAACTACGATCGGACCGGCAGCCTCCCCGAACGCGCCGGCAGCGAGGGGATCGGCAGCGCACCGAACGGCGTGTTCGAGGCGGGCGAGGGGTACACGTACGTCGCGACCCTCACCGAGACGATGTACGAACGCCTCTGTCACCTCCTCAAGCGGCCGGACCTCCTCGAGGACGAGCGCTTCGAGACGATCGACGACCGCGTCGAACACCGCGAAGCGCTGCGGGACGAACTTACCGCGGAGTTCGCACGATTCGAGTCGAAGGACCTCGAGCAGTACCTGCTCGACGCACAGATTCCGGCGGGAGCTATCCAAACGGTCGCGGATCTCGTCGAGGATGACCTACACGCTGCTGAACGCGGCTCGCTCGTCGAGTCGCGAAACCCCGAAACCGATGAGTCGGTGCTCGCGCCCGCCCTTCCGTTCCGGTTCAGTTCGGGGATTCACGACGGCACGTTCTCGTCGGATCCGCCCGCGGCCGGCGAACACACCGTCGACGTACTCGAGTCGTTGACGTACGACGAGGCCGAGATCGAGACGATGCTCGAGGACGGCGCGGTCTTTGCGGACGACTCGAGTTCGTAGCGTCGTTGGTGGGCAGTCTCGAACGAGCAGGTCGCTCACACGAGCGTTCTGCGTAGATTGATAACGATTGGCTCGGTACGTGGAACTGATGATCACGCTCAGTGATGAACAGGAGCTGCTCGTCTCGGCGGTAGAAGATCTCGCCGAGCGGGAGTTCACCGACCGCGCATTTAGCTGGAACGGCGACCCGCCGTGGGAGAACGTCGAACTGCTCGCCGAGCAGGGCTTTCTCGGAATCAACTTCCCCGAGGAGTACGGCGGCGGCGGCATGACCGAGTTCGACGCGATACTCACCATCGAGGCCGTCGGGCGCGTCTGTCCCGACACCGCGGAGTTTCTGTACAACCAGCAGCTGGTGGCCCCGCGAGCGATCGAGATGTTCGGAACCGACGAGGCGAAAGAACGCTACCTGCCGCCGGTGATCGCCGGCGAGGACAGCATTGCGATCGGCATCTCCGAACCCGAAGCCGGCTCCGACGTCGGTGCGATGCGGACGACAGTCGAGGAAGACGGCGACGACCTCGTCATCAACGGCGAGAAGACGTGGGTGAGCAACGTCGAACACTCGAGTGCGGTGCTCGTCTGGACGCAGTTCCCGGAGGGGCTCGGCTCCGTTATCGTCGATTTCGACGCCGACGGCGTGCAGATCGAGAACCACTACACCAACATGGCCGACCACCACCAGACGCACTTCGTCATGGAGGACGTTTCTGTGCCGGCCGAGAACGTCGTCACGCGCGGCTCCGAGGGGTTCAAAAACCAGCTCCGGGCGCTCAACTGGGAACGGCTGGGCAGTTCGACACTCGCGAACTCGATCGCCCGCTGTGCGCTCGATAAGGCCCTCGAGTACGCTCAACAACGCACACAGTTCGACCAGCCCATCGCCGACTTTCAGGGCATCGAGTGGAAACTCGCCGACCTCGTCACCGACCTCGAGGCCTCGCGGTCGCTCACCCATCGCGCGGCGATTCAGGCACACGAACGGGGTCGGATTCCGGACCGACTGGACGCCTCGATGGCGAAACTCTACTCGAGCGAGATGGTCGAGCGGGTCGTCAGCGAGGCCGTACAGATCCACGGCGCGAACGGCTACCAGCAAGGCCACCCACTCGAGTACCTCTACCGGCTGGCTCGAGGGCGTCGACTGGCCGCCGGAACGGACGAGATCCAGAAGAATCAGATCGCTGCCGTGCTCAAGCGAAACGGCTTGCCGGATCTCGCTTGAGCACCGAACCCGGATTCAGTACTCGCGGTCGAACGCAGGCGCTCGATTTTCGCTGAACGCCGCGATCGCTTCGTGGTGTTCGTCATCGTTTACGCACTCCCACTGGTACTCGATCGCTCGTTCGCAGTAGTCCTCGAACGACTGCTCGGAATCGACGAGGGCGTTGGTCCGCCGGACGGCGTGTGCGGGTAGGTCGAGCAACTCCGTCGCGAGCTCGAGTGCAGCGTCGTTCGGATCGCTCGCCAGTTCGACTGCGAGGCCGAGGTCGACGGCGTCCTCGGGTGTGATATCTCGTCCGGTGAGGAGGTACTCTTTGGCCTTCGACTCGCCGATGAGCCGAGGGAGCAACCACGCGCCGCCGTCGCCGGGGATCAAGCCGACGCGAACGAACCCCTCGCGGAAGAGCGCGTCGGGGCCGACGACCCGGAGATCACACGCGAGCGCGAAATCACAGCCGGCACCGATCGCCGGGCCGCCAACCGCCGCGATGGAGGGCGTTTCCATCGCCAGAAGTTGGCGAACGACGTTCTGGACGCTCCAGAGGTAGCCCGCGTACTCCTCTCTGGACAGCTCTTCGTGCCAGTCGGCCATTTCGGTGACGTCGGCTCCTGCACAGAAGCCGCCGTCGGCCCCCGTCAGGACGACCACGTAAACGCTGTCGTCCGCGTTCGCCGTCCGGAGTGCGTCGTTGAGTTCGGCGATCGTCCGCTCGCGAAACGCGTTCAGCACGTCAGGTCTGTCGATCGTGATCGTCGCAATTCCTTCCGTCGCCTCGTATTGAATATCGTCGTACATCGTCCTGCGCTCACTCGTAGGTCCGGCGACCGATTTCGCGCTCGAGGATCTCGTCCCAGTCGTACTCGACGCCGAGGCCCGGCCCGTCCGGAACCTGCACGTGGCCGTTCTCGTCGACCGTGTCGAGCATATCCGAGTAGTCGTCGGCATACACCGGCGGCTGCGTGTTCGGGCAGATCGGGTGGACGAGCGCGACTTCGTAGTAGTTGCTGTTTCGCGTCGCCGCCAGACACTGTCGCTGGGCGGGCCCCGGCGCGTGGTACTCGACGTCGAGGCCGAACCCTTCCGCGACGTGGGCGATCTTCATCGCCCCGGTGATGCCGCCGTCGTACTCCGGGTCGGCGCGGACGAAGTCCGTCGCCTCCGCCGCGACGAAATCCGCGTGGGGCTCGAGGCCACGGACGTGTTCGGTCTGCAACAGCGGCGTCTCGAGCATCTCCCGAAGCTTTCGGTGGGCGTGATGTGAGACGCCGCCGTCGCGGTAGGGGTCTTCGTACCAGAGGAAGCCGGCGTCGTCACACGCCCGCCCGATCTCGAGTGCGTCGGCGAACGTCGCCGGATTGCAGGCCGGATCGATCATCAGGTCCATCTCGTCGCCGACGCGGCGGCCGACTTCGCGGACGGTTTCGGCCGACTCGGTCGCATCGGTCCAGTCGCCGCCCCAGTCGTGGATTTTGAAGCCCGGATACCCCAACTCGAGACACTCCTCGGCGAAGTCGGCGAACGCCTCGGGGGAATCCAGCCCGCCGTTTCTGTCGCCCTGATAGGTCGAGGCGTACGCCGGGAACGAGGTCCGGTACGTGCCGATGAGTTCGTGGATCGGCGCGTCATAGTACTTCCCCGCGAAATCCCACAGCGCGATGTCGAGCGGGCCCATGCCCATCCAGTCGTACTTTCTGAGCGCGCGCTTGAACGCGCTCCAGTGGCGCTCGCGCTCGAGCGGATTCTTTCCGATCAGGTAGTCGGCGACCATGTTGATTTGAGCCGCCGCCGGGGAGTTGCCGCCGACGTACTCGCCCGTGATCCCCTCGTCGGTGTGGATCCGGAGCGCGAACAGTTTCCGCTGGGTCGTGGTACCCGGTTCGTAGACGATGCTGAATCCGTTCGGCGCGTAGCCGACGTCCGGCAGGTCGTAGCCGAATTCGACGGATTCGATCTTCGTGATAGTCGGTGCCATCTACCTGTTCATCGAGTACTGTTACCAAATCGCTTTCCCTCGGAACGCTGGCCGCGATCAGTCACCGAGCGAATGACTCGAGACCGCCACGAGCGCGCTCGCAGGACAACAGTTACGGTGTCGCCGCCGAACTGAGTGGTATGGTCTCGCACGGATACGTCCTGCCGACCCGCGGAATCGTTCTCTCGGCCGACGACGCACTCGAGCAAGCCGCACGCGTCGAATCGGAAGTCATCGCCCTCGCACAGCAAGCCGAAGCGCTCGGATTCGATGCAGTCTGGGCGGGTGACAGTGTCCTCGCGAAGCCGCGCCTCGAGCCCCTCACGCTCTTGAGTGCGATCGCGGGCGCGACGGACGCCGTGACGCTCGGTACAGCGGTGTATCTGCCACCGCTTCGCCATCCGGTCCACGTCGCCCACCAAACGGCGACGGTCGACCTCGTCAGCGGCGGCCGACTCGCACTCGGCGTGGGCGTGGGTGTCGGCCCGGGTGCCGAAGCCGAACACGAACAGCTCGACGTCCCGTACAACCGACGCGGAGCGATGCTCGACGAGGGTCTCGAGATCCTGACCGGGCTCTGGGGCGATGACCCGGTCACGTTTGACGGCGAGTTCTTCGAGTTGACCGAGGCCGATATCGGTCTTCGCCCCTGTAGCCCGCCACCGATCTACGTCGCCTCCGCGACGTTCGACCCGCGCGATGGCTTCCCGCGACCGATCCGCGAGCGAATCAAAGCTCACGGCGGTGGCTGGCTCCCGATCGGAATGACGACCGAGATGTACGCAGCCGGCCTCGAGCGCGCCCGCGACCTCGTCGACAACGCCGGCCGAAACCCGGCCGCGTTCGAGGCCGCCTACTACCAGGACGTCGTCATCGCGGACACCGAAGCGGCCGCCATCGAACAAGCGCGGGACTTCCTCGAGCGATACTATCCGTCGTGGGGGCCACTGAGCGACGACGATATTCGAAAGCGTGGCGCGTTCGGCCCGCCGGACGTCGTCGAAGACCACCTCGAGCGATACGCGGATGCCGGCGTCGAACAGTTCGTCACGCGATTTACGGCTGCGGATCAGCGCGGCCAACTCCGCCGGTTCGCGGATATCGTCGACTGACCGCTGGCGATAGGACCGTTTCGTAATCCGTGTTCACGCTGCCCTCGCTGCCCACTCCGGCGTTTCCGTGAAAAGTTCTGGTATGGCTGTCAGGCTCGTTACGGGAGCCGACCCGTCAGCGCCTCGCTCGCCGGGGCGAACGCGATCGTCGAGCCGAGGTCGTCCTCGAGCGCCCGCTCGTAGAGCATGTGCGCTGCGGCGGCCGTCTCGATTCCCGTCCCGCCGCTGTCGAACACCGTGATTTCGTCGTCACTCGTGCGTCCGGGGACGGTTCCGGCGACGACCTCGCCCAGATCGCCGTGGATGTGGTCTTCCGTGACGACTCCCTCCTCGAGCGCCGCGAGGAACGCCCCGGCGTCGAACGTCGCACGCTCCCGCAAGTCTGGCACGTAAGTTGCCTGTTCGATCGTCGCCGTGTCGATCTCGCGGCTCCCCTCCTGATACTGACCCATTGCCGTCACGTGCGTTCCGGGTTCGAGGTCGTCGCCGTCGAAAACTGGCTCGCTCGACTTCGTCGCCGTAATAACGACGTCCGCACCCTCGAGTGCAGCCGCGCTCGCATCGACGGCGTGGACATCGGCCTCGAGTTGCTCGTCGAACTCGCTCGCGAACGTCTCTCGGTTTTCGGGGGTCGGTGAGAAAACTCGAATCTCCTCGAAGTCGCGGACGGTCACGGTCGTGTTGACCTGCCCACGAGCCTGCGAGCCGCTGCCGATGACGGCGAGCGTCGTCGCACCGTCGCGTGCGAGTTCGTCGACGGCGACGGCTCCGGCGGCTCCGGTCTTGAACGGATTCATGCTCGCGCCGTCGAGGACGGCGAGCGGTTCGCCGCTCTCGGCGTCGAACAGCGGCGTGATGAACCAAGCGTTGCCCGCCCCGAAGCCGGAGGTGTACATGTACCCGCCAACTACGCCCGTTTCCGGAAGCAAGGCGGCGTAGCTCGTGAACATTCCGTCGGGATCGGCGCGGAAGAACTTCTGGCGTGGGTAGGCTGGCGCACCCTCGCCGACCTGTCGGTAGCCGTTCCTGACGGCGTCGACGTACTCGGCTGGCGTGGCAAGACCGTCGATTTCGTCGCTGGTGAGAAACAGTGTGTCTGTCATACTCAGACACTCACACTCGAGGTAGAAAAAGACCGCTGATACGAGTCGGTCGACGCGGCGACGGCGACCGGTTCCGACTACGTTTTGCGGTGTTCCTCGACGACGTCCCAGTCCAGTTCGATCCCCAGTCCCGGTTTGTCCGGTACCGTAATCGTCCCGTCCTGAATCAGCGGTTCGTCCGCGTCGACGAGGTCGTCCCACCACGGCACGTCTCGTGCGTGGAACTCGAGGGCAAGGAAGTTCGGCACTGTCGCACCGACGTGGACGCCGGCCATCGTTGCGACCGGACTCCCGATGTTGTGCGGCGCGAGCGTCATGTAGTACGTGTCGGCGAGTTCGCCGATCTTTTTCGTCTCCGCGATGCCGCCGGTTTTCGGGATATCCGGCGCGACGAACGACACTGCTTGCTGTTCGACGAGGTCACGGAAGCCGTGTCGCCCGTACCGGTTCTCGCCGGTGAGCAGCGCCTGATCGACGCTGTGGTTCAACTGGGCCATCGCGTCCGCGTTCTCCGGCGGCAGCGGGTCCTCGATCCACGCGAGGTCGTAGGGCTCGAGGGCCGCACACAGCTTCTCGGCTGCCTCGACGCTGAAGTTCCAATGGAGGTCGACCGCGACTTCGGCCTCGTCGCCGACTTCTTCCGTGACGGCCTCGACGAGCGCCCGCTTGTGATCGATCTCCGGCCCGTCGAAGTGGCGGGCGAGCGTGTCGATCTCGCGTCCGGAGGGGACGTCGAGGTCGAATTTGATGATCTCGAAGCCGTCGTCGACCGCTGCCCGTGCAGCCTGTGCGTACGCTGCCGACTCGTACGCCTCCGTCGGCTGTTCGTGTAACGCCGCTTCGACCATTCCTTCGCCCGCGTGGCAGTCGGCATACATCCGTACCTCGTCACGCATTTTGCCACCGAGAAGCTGGTAGACCGGTTGCTCGAGGATCTTGCCGGCGGCGTCCCACAGCGCGAGTTCGACGCCGCTGATCGCAATGGTGCCGATCCCTTGCTGTGAGCCGCGACCGGAGAGACTCTCACGCATGAGATGATAGAGGCGCTCGACGTCGAGCGGATTCTCGTCGCGCAAGACCGGCTGAAGGTAGTCGGTGATCACCTCGTGGACACCGGGCGAGGGATAAGCTTCGCCGATTCCCGTGACACCGACATCGGTTTCAATCGTGACGATCGTCCACGGGAAGTTGCCGTCGACGACGATTGTCGATACGTCGGTGATGGCGGGTGTCTCCGTGGTCCGTTCGGGCGTGCGATCGAGGTCGGGCCACATGGTCGTGGCCAACCGGGCTGCAAAATCTGCGTACATGTTACCGTGGCACATTTCTCGAGCGGGAGCATTAATCTGCCGGCGTCGACGACGCGGCGCAGCCTATCGGTCAGTTTGCTCCGGAAGCACCTTTCCGGGATTCAGAATACCGTTCGGATCGAGCGTTGCCTTGATCGAGCGCATCAACTCGAGTGCGACGCCGTGTTCGGCCGCCATGAACTTCCGTTTCCCCAGCCCGATGCCGTGTTCGCCGGTCGCGCTTCCGCCCAACTCGAGTGCTTTCGTGACGACGCGTTCGTTCAGGTCGTGCGCTCTGTCGACCATCTCCTCGTCGTCGGGATCGACCAGCGGGGTGAAATGGAGGTTGCCGTCGCCGGCGTGGCCGACACAGGAGACGACAAGATCCAGGTCGTCGCCCGCGTCGGAGACCTCCTGGACGATCTCGGGGTAGCGCGAAATCGGGACGACCACGTCGCCGACGAGCGCGACCTCCCACTCCTCGCGGTAGGACTGTGTCGCCCAGTACTTGTCGCGACGGGCCTGCCAGATGTCGTCGATATCGTCCTCGCCCGCTGCCGTCCAGGACGTCATGCCGTGATCCTCGCAGATCAGCTTCGTGAACTCGAGGTCCTCCTCGATGCCGTCGTTGTTCGCGTGGAGTTCGATGAGCAGCGTCGGCCGTTCTTCGAACTCGAGGTCGTCGTGGTAGGCGTTGAACATCTTCATCGACATCGTGTCCATGAACTCGATCGCACCGGGGACGAGTGCCGAGCCGATGGCGTCAGAGACGGCGCTCGAGGCGGCGGTCCGCGACGGAAAGGTCACGAGCGCGGCTCGCCGGTGCTCCGGAATGCCAACCAGCCCGACGGTTACCTCGGTCACGACACCCAGCGTCCCCTCGCTGCCGATGATGAGATCTTTCAGGCTGTAGCCCGCCGACGTCTTCACCACGTCGCGACCACACTCGACGATCCGACCGTCGGCGGTGACGACCTCGAGTCTTCGAACGTGATTTCGCGTCTCGCCGTACCGAACGGCGTTGAACCCGCTCGCGTTCGTCGCGACCATGCCGCCGATCGTCGCGACGTCGCCGCTCGAGATCCCCGGGGCGAAACGCAGGCCGTACTGGGCGAGGTGCTCGTTCAGATCGTCGTAGACGACGCCCGCCCCGACTGTCGCGTGCAGGTCGTCCGGCGAGACGTCGATTCTTGTCATCTCGGCGGTCGTAAGGACGATGCCGCCCGCCGACGGGATGGCGTTGCCCTCGAGTCCGGAGCCGCCCGACCACGGCGTGATCGGGATTCCTCGATCGTTCGCTTCCGAGAGGACCGCTGCGACCTCCTCGGCCGACGCCGGCCAGACGACCGCGTCGGGCGTTCGGCCGTCGTGCGGGCTCGCGTCGACGGCGTACTGTTCGCGGACGCTTTCGGTGAACTCGACGCGCCCGTCATCGATCACGTCCTTGAGAAACGCACAGTCGTACTCGGCGTCTGCATGAGCTTCCATTGGATTGGTATGACACGGCAAGGGTCGTATACTCTCCGGTTGGAACGGGGTGGTCGACGGTTCCTCGAGCGGCCCGACCCAAACGTATTCATGGGTCTCGTTCGATATGTGTGATATGACGTGTCCACACCTCTCATACCGTCGGACAGACGGCGAGCTGGAGTTCGATACCGAGCGCGCGTACTGTACGGTCATCGACGAGTTCGTCTCGCCGATGCGCGCCGACGTCTGTAACGACCGCCACGAACTCGATCACGAACGGGACTGCGAGCACTACCGCGAGGCGGCCGGCCTCGAGTAACGCCGATCTGCGTTCGTCCGATTATCCACGTTTACCGACCGTGACGCCGTTCAATCCCGCTACTGGCCAGTCCTGCTCGAGTGCACTACAATCCGAGGAGGTCTCGCGCATCGTCCGGCGTCGCGAGGTCGCGCTCGAGTTCGTCGGCGATTCGGACCGCCCGTTCGACCAGTTGGGCGTTGCTCTCGACGGGTTCGCCGCGTCGGTAGTACAGGTTATCTTCCATGCCCACACGGATGTGTCCGCCCATGACGATCCCCATCGTCGTGAGTGGCAGCTGGTGTGGCCCGATCGCGAGCACGTTGAAAATCGAGTTCTCGGGGAGGTTGTTGACCATATTCACCATGTTCTCCGGCGTCGGCGGCGTGAGCGTCCCGGGGCCGAAAATGAGGTTGATGTAATACGGCTCCTCGAGCAGGCCCTTGTCGATGAGCCGGTAGACCTCGTTCAGGTGGCCGTTGTTGAACACTTCCATCTCGGGTTTGATTCCCTTCTCTTGCATCTCCGCCGCGAGCGAATCGATCATGTGGCGCGTGTTCTCGGAGGTGATGTGCTGGTAGCGGTTCATCGGCCCCATGTCGAGCGATGCCATCTCTGGAAGCGGATCAGTTCGGATGCCTTTCACCCGTTCTTCGAGTGGCAGTCCAGTTCCCCCGGTCGTGTTCTGGATGATGATGTCGTCACAGCGCTCGCGAACTCGGTCGTTGATCTCCTGTAGTTGGTCACCGTCTCGCTCGCCCCGTTCGTCGCGACCGTGGAGGTGGACGATCGCCGCGCCCAACTGTTCACACTCCCGCGCTGCGGTCGCGATCTCCTCGGGCGACTCCGGCAGATTCGGGTTGGCTTCTTTCCCCTGCACGCCGCCGGTGGTCGGCACCGTCAGCAGCAGCTTTCCGCCCTCGAGATAGTTCTGGTAACTCATCTACACACAGCAAGACAGTCAATGACAAAAACGTTATTGGAACGGACGGCAACTGTTCACGAGTGACAGACAACGAAGTCGAAGACACCGCTCGCTCGAACGGGGCGCGCTCGATGCCGTCGGCCACCAGCGTAGCCACGATCGGTGCCGGGACGATGGGCCACGGTATCGCCTTCGCGGCCGCTGCTGGCGGCTGTCCGGTATCACTGTTCGACGTCGATGACGCGTCGCTCGAGGAGGCTCGAGCGAAGATACGGGCCACCGCGGCGGCCGTCGCGGACAGTGGTGCGTACGAGTTCGAGACCGTCTCGGAACTCACCGACCGAATCGAGTACGTGACCGCGCTCGAGGACGCCGTCGACGGTGCCGACCTCGTCATCGAAGCCGTGCCCGAGGATAGAGAGATCAAGCTGGCCACGTTCGAACGGATCGACCGGCACGTCGACGACGACACCGTCGTAGCGACGAACACCTCGTCGCTCCCGCTTGATGACCTCGTCGAGCCGATCACCGCACCGGAGCGATTCTGTGGCATGCACTGGTTCCACCCTCCCCACATCGTCCCCGTCGTCGAGGTCGTCTACGGCGACGCGACGACAGCTGACACGATCGACACCGCGTCCCAGTTCCTTCGCGAGATCGGCAAAGATCCCGTCGTCGTCGAACGGGACGTTCCGGGCTTCATCGCGAACCGAATTCAGTCCGCGATGGCGCGGGAAGCGTGGGCGCTCCTCGAGGCGGGCGTCGCCAGTCCGGCGGATATCGACCGGGCGATCAAGGGAACGTTTGGCTTCCGGCTCCCACTGCTCGGTGCGTTCGAGAAGGGCGACCACTCCGGGCTCGACATCCATCACACTGTCCTCGAGGAACTCCTGCCGGAGATCGACCGCAGCACGTCACCACCGCCGGTCCTCTCGGACCTTGTCGAAGAAGGCCGATACGGTGCGAAGACGGGCCGCGGCGTCTACGATTGGCGCGACGCCGACCTCGAGCGGATCTCCGAAGAGCGCGACCGACTGCTGCTCGAGCAACTCGAGGTGTATCGGGCGGCTCGAGGGCCACCGTCGACGGATCGGGCGTAATCGATTCGGGTCCGTGATGCCAGTCGGCTCGCCGAACGGAGACGACAGCAGACGAGCGTCCCTGTGAACGTGATTTATTATGCCTGCAGTGAGAGTAGCAAACGAGGCATGTACCACATCGTCATTCCCATCGACACCAGCACCGAACGCGGCGTCAAAGCGACCCAGCACGTCGTCGATCTGCTCGAGGACGGCCCGTTCGGTGACCCCGAGTCGATCACCGTTACGCTCCTGAACGTCTTCGAGAAGTTCAAAGCGATCGACGACGGCGGCAATGTCAAATCGGACGATCTCTACGACGAGGACTCGTTCCCGGAGGCCGTCACCAGCGCCCGCGAACTGCTTGATGGAACTGGCGTCGAGTACGACCTCGAGCGCCGGCACGGCGACTCCGTCGACGAGATCGTCGATTTCGCCGACGAAGTCGATGCGGATCTCATCGTCATGGCGCCCCGAAAGCGCAGCTCTGTCGGCAAGGTCGTCTTCGGCAGCGTCGCACAGAACGTCCTGATCAACACGGAGCGACCGACGCTGATCGTGTAGCCGTCGGGGACCCGATCACGTCCCCGCGTCGCGTTCGGCCGCAGGTTAGAACCCGATCGCGGAGCCGTCTTTTCGCGGATCGCTGCCGCCGGAGAGCACTCCATTCTCGTTGCGGGCGATCTGTCCGCCGCCGAAGTGTGCGGGCGGCATGACGCGGACTTCGTGGCCGCGACGGGCGAGTTTCGTTTGCACACGTCCCTCGAGTCGGCCTTCGACGGCGAGTTGGCCATCGACCTGATATCGCCAGCGTGGGTAATCGATCGCCTCCTGGA
Organism: Natronorubrum aibiense; assembly: GCF_009392895.1. Lineage (GTDB taxonomy): Archaea > Halobacteriota > Halobacteria > Halobacteriales > Natrialbaceae > Natronorubrum > Natronorubrum aibiense. The sequence continues at coordinate 131,625 of NZ_CP045490.1, forward strand.
CCGACATCCCATCGTCGAGCAGGTTCATCAGCACCTGGAGATGGCCCTGTGGCTGGTTGTAGCCGGCCATCACGCCGAAGGCGGCCCAGTCGTCTTCTCCGAGCCGTGCGAGACCGGGAATCAGCGTGTGGAACGGCCGTTTCCCCGGTTCGATCCGGTTTGGATGGTCGGGATCGAGCGAGAACGAACTCCCCCGGTTCTGGAGTGCAATGCCGGTGTCGCCGGCGACGATGCCGCTGCCGAAGTCCTTGAACCGCGAGTTGATGAACGAGACGACGTTGCCCGCGTCGTCCGCGACCGTCAACAGAACGGTGTCCGCGTCCTCTGCGCGGTCGTTTTCGAACCCGATCTGGACGTCGTCGGAGGCTTCGTCGCCGATTTCCGCCGCCCGCTCGGCCGCGTATGCCTTCGACGCGAGATCCGGTGCGTCCTCGAATTCCGGGTCCGTGATGTAGTGGTGGCCGTCGGCCATCGCGCGCTTCATCGCTTCGGCGGCGAGATGGATGCGCTCGGGTGAACCGGCCGGATATTCGTTCGCCCCGAGCGCTTCGACGATGTTGAGCGCCTCGAGGGCGATCAGGCCCTGATTGTTCGGCGGCAGCTGGTAGATTTCCGCGCCGCCGTAGGTCGTACTGACCGGCTCGACGAACTCCGGTTCGAACGATGCCAGATCGTCGGCGGACAACAGTCCACCACGGGACTGGATCGTGTCGACGATCTCGTCGGCGATCGCGCCCTCGTAGACGATATCTGCGCCTTCCTCGGCGATTCGGCGCATAGAGTCGCCCAGCTCAGGCAGCGTGACGTGGTCGCCCACTGCCGGCGGCTGGCCGTCGAAGAGGTACGCGGCTCGAGACTGCTCACCGTCGAGCACCGAGGCCGCCTCCGCCCACTGATCGGCGATGATCTCCGAGACCGGGAACCCCTCGAGTGCGTACTCGATCGCCGGCTCGAGCACCGTCGCCAGCTCCAACTTGCCGAGGTCCTCGACGGTTCGTTCCCAGCCACGAGCCGTTCCGGGAACGGTTACAGTATGTGGGCCATAGACGGGTATCTCGGCTTCCTCAGGAGCCACGCCGTCCTCCGCGGCGATCGTCTCGCGCATCCGCTCGAGCGTCGCCTCGCCCGGCGCACCGCCACAGCTGCGGAACGCGCCGACATCGCCATCGGCCGTCCGGTAGAGCGCGAAGAGGTCCCCGCCAAGGCCCGTGCTCGTCGGTTCGACGACGTTGAGAACCGCCGCCGTCGCGACGGCCGCGTCGAACGCGTTGCCGCCGTCTCGCAAGACGCTGATACCCGCTTCGGACGCCAGCGGCTGGCTGGTCGCGACGACACCTCGAGGCGCGTACACCGTCGAGCGACGCGACGTAAACTGGTCTAGGTCTGGACTGCGATCCATACGCGGTCATCTGCGAGCACCGATAAAAACATTGGTATTGATAGTCATACACAGTGGCCTGTCCATCGGATCGTCACGGGCCACACAGCGTATGGCATCCCGCTATGTCCGGCAGTTCCACTCGCATTCGTCACGTGCGTGTCGGGCAGTTACGCGTCGATGGTGGCGAGTTCCGTGAGTAGCGCTGCCGTCGTTCGACATCCTGCCCGGAAACACGAGAGCGCGATGTTCTCGTCCGGGGCGTGGTTGTTCTCGTCTTCGTTCGCGTAGGGGATCACGAGACACGGCACGTCGAGTGCGTCTGCAAAGACGTAGGTCGGAACGGAGCCACCGAGCGATGGCTTCAGGATCGGTTCGGTTTCCCACCCGCTGCGAACCGCGCGCATTGCCGGTTCGACAACGGGGCTGTCCGCGGACGTTCGCTGGGGGGCCATCGACGCCACGCGAGTGAGTTCAATGTCTATTCCCGCCGGGACCCGTTCTCGAGCGTGTGCTTGGAGGGCGTCGAAGACGGTTGAAGGATCTTGATCTGCAACCAGTCGAAAGTCGATTTTGGCGCTGGCACGCGACGGAAGAACCGTTTTCATCCCCGCTCCCTGGTACCCAGCATCGAGCCCGGCGACGTTCAGATTCGGACGAGTGAGAAGGCGTTCGACGTACCCCTCGTCGGGGTCCATCTCGAGCGCCGAGAGACCGAGGTCCGTTTCGATTTCCGACTCGTCGACCGCAATCGACGCCAGCACGTCACGGTCGGCATCGGACAGCGGCCGAACGTCGTCGTAGAACCCATCCAGCGTAATCTGCCCGTCGTCCCGGAGCGAGGCGATTACATCGACGATCGCGGTCGCAGGGTTTGGGACCGGTCCGCCGAAGTTGCCTGAGTGGAGGTCTCGGTTCGCGCCGCTCGCGTCGATATCGACGAACAACAGGCCGCGGGAGCCGAGCAACACGTGCGGTCGTCCTGACGAATCGATCGGACCATCGGCGACGATCGCCACGTCGGCCTCAAGGTCGGCCTGCTGATTGCGGACGAGGTGCTCGAGGTGTTCGCTCCCGCTTTCTTCTTCGCCTTCGATCAACAGGACGACGTCGACTGGCAATCCGGTCGTTTCGCGCAGCGCCTCAACGGCACAGAGATGGGCGAACCACTGGCCTTTGTTGTCGCCCGCACCGCGAGCGTACAGCCGCGCCTGCCCGTCCGGTCCCGCTCGGATCGTCGGCTCGAACGGCGGCGACGCCCACGCAGATGGCGAGGCGGGTTGGACGTCGTAGTGGCCGTACAATAGCACCGTCGGCACGTCGCCATTGTCGCTTCTCTCGGCGGCCCTGTCGTCGGCTGACGCATGGGCGATCACCGCCGGCTGGCCCGGTGTCTCGACGAGCTCCGCGTCATCGAAGCCGTACTCGAGACACAGCTGACGGACCAGTTGGGCACAGTCGTCGATCCCCTCGCCTGTCGCACTGATCGACGGCTGGGCAAGCAGGGTCTGTAGATCCTCGAGTGCACACTCTTCGCGTTCTGCGAGCACGTCTACGGGTGTTTTCGTCATCGAACGACCTCCGCGGTTCGTGGTACTGATTCACGCGACATTAGCTGGCGTTTCTCTCCCGTGGTAGAAAGGGTTGTGGTCGCATGCAGCTGGCACACGTGGCGAAATCTGCGCCGTTCGCTGGCAGCGTTACTGTTCGTAGGCTGGAATGCCGGTCAGATCATGGCCCAGCACGAGCGTGTGGATGTCGTGGGTCCCCTCGTACGTGTAGACCGTCTCGAGGTTGGCCATGTGGCGCATCGGCGAGTAGTCGGTCGTGATGCCGTTGCCGCCGAGCATCTCGCGGGCGACGCGGGACTGATCACGGGCCATGCGGACGTTGTTTCGCTTGGCCATCGAGATGTGTTGTGGGCGGAGGTCGCCGCGCTCTTTGAGGTCAGCGATACGGTAAGCGAGCAACTGGGCGAGGGTAATCTGGGTCGCCATCTCCGCGAGTTTCTCTTGTTGGAGCTGGAAGCGCCCGATCGGGCCGCCGAACTGCTCGCGGTCTTTCGCGTACTGGCGAGCCTCTTCGAAGCAGTCTCGAGCGGCACCGACGGCACCCCACGCGATGCCGTAGCGCGCCTGCGTGAGACACGACAGCGGGCCTTTCATGCCCGAGACGTTCGGAAGCACGTTTTCCTCGGGGACGGAGACGTCGTTGAGACCGATTTCGCCCGTGATCGACGCCCGGAGCGACAGTTTCTCCGTAATCTTGTTCGTCGAGACGCCGTCGCGATCGGTCTCGACGAGGAAGCCCCGAACCGGGTCGTCCTCGCTCGAGCGGTCACGCGCCCAGACGATTGCAACGTCGGCGATGGGTGAGTTCGTGATCCACGTCTTCGAGCCGTTGAGGACGTAGCCGTCGCCGTCACGTTCGGCGTACGTTTCCATTCCCGACGGGTTCGAGCCGTGTTCGGGCTCCGTGAGGCCGAAACAGCCCACGGCCTCTCCCTGACCGAGCTTCGGCAGCCACTCCTCCTTCTGTGTTTCCGAGCCGTAGGCGTGGATCGGATACATGACGAGCGCCCCCTGCACTGAGGCCATCGACCGCAGCCCCGAGTCACACGCCTCGAGTTCCTGCATCAGCAGGCCGTAAGCCGTTTCGGAGACGTTCGGCGAGCCGTAGCCCTCGAGGTTCGGCGCGTAAAAGCCCAGTTCACCCATCTCCGAAATGAGTTCGGTCGGGAACGTCCCGTTCTCGAAGTGCTCGCCGATCTCGGGTCGAACCCGTTCGTCGACGAACTCGCGAGCTGTGTCCCGAATCAACTGTTCTTCTTGCGTCAGATCGTCCTCCAGGCTAACGAAGTCGAGCATTACAAGAGCGTACTGAGGGGAGCGATATAGTCCTTTGTCTCGGACGATCGGTAGCAATGTGTCTACGGTGCGGGTTCAGGAATCGAACACTGTTCGAGGCCGTCGAACGGAGCAGTCACTGATATGTGAGCTTGAGTTCGATCTCGTTGACTGCGCCCAACAACAGATTCGGAATCTCCTCGCGGTAGTACGAGCCGGTGAACCGTTTGGCCGGTCCCGCGACCGAGACGGCGCCGTGGACGCCGTCTTCGAGGACGATTGCCGTTCCCACGGCACGGATCTGTTTGTGCGATTCGCGGTCGTTGAACGAGATGCCCTCCTCACGGATTGTCTCGAGTTCCTGTTTGAGGTCGTCTCGAGCGGTGATCGTGTGATCGGACGCGGCTGCGAGTTCTTGGCGGTCGAGGATGTCATCCAGTTCGTCCTCGGGTAACTGTGCGAGAATCGCCTTCCCTGCGGAGAGCATATGCAGCGGCCGTCGTTTGCCGACCCAAGAGTCGGTCGGGACGCCACGATTACCGAAGAGCCGGTCGACGTAGACGGCCATGTCGTTCTCTCGTGTGACGAGGTTAACCGTCTCTCCGGTATCGTTGACCAGCTGTTCTAACACCGGTTTCGATGCGGTGAGCAGCCCATCGTAGTATCGTTTCGCCTGCGTTCCCGTATCCATGAACCGCAATCCGAGCCGATAGCCGTTTTCTTCCTCAACGACGTATCCGTGATCCTGCAGCGTCGAGAGATGCTCAGAGGCGGTACTGTTCGCGATGCCGACTTCGTCGGCGATGTCGGATAACCGGGCGCACTCGTGTTCGGCGAGCGTTTCGACGATGGCGAAAGTCGTCTCAGTCGCCTTAATGCGTCGCCCGTTACCGCTTCTGTATGTCATAATCAATAATTCGAGCAGTGGTTATATATACTCTTTGGTAACCGAGCCAACGATAATCTGGTGATTTCTCGTCCCTCCACCACTGAAACGAGTAATAGCAATATTTGCCCCACTGAGCTCTGTTGTCGATTTCGGTAATACCAAAATGTCCTTCGTGATAATTCCGGATAGATACACATGGTCGACACGACCGATCGCACCGCTCGAGTGACTAACCACGGACTGACCACAGCGGAGTAGCCACGGGCGACCGTCTGTCGAATATTACGTCTCCCGCGGCTGTAGTACTGTTCCCCGCGCAGTATGTGAGATAATCCCGTGATTCTGAGTGCTTCCGAATCTTACACCCATACTGTTGTAAAAACCACCCAACAGTAACTGCCAGCTGCATTATTTACATTCGGATGTTCGTCATCACCTCGTCCGCTAATCGTCTCGAGTATAGTTACAACCATACAGATGTAAAAATACGTGATACACCGCTCTCGTTTGCAGTCTCCGCTTCTGATCACTGCTGTAGCGGCAGAACCGACATTTCGGTATTACCGAAATCAAGCACAGGAATAATAATGTTGAACTACGATCTGTCGCGCCTCGCAGCGTCGTCACTGTCGTCGCCCCTTCAAAAAATCTATAATTCTTGGAATCGGTCTACTGGATCCGTGTGCTCTCCGTGACGAACGCCACTGCGGGTTTCGTTGAAACGTCTCAGCCAGTACCGACCACTACCACATCGACCGGCATCACAGGTTCGATGACCCCACGCCGCCGTCGATCGGAACCGCGACACCGTTGATAAATCCCGAGCACGGTGACGAGAGGAACGCGACGGTGTTCCCCAACCCCATCGGATCGCCGATCCGGCCCACTGGAACGTTCGAGCCACGTGCCTCGAGTCCCGCCTCGTAGGAATCGTACTCGCCACGCTCGACCGACTGTTCGACGAGATCACGGATTCGGTCGGTCTCGTGAGGGCCGGGAAGCACGGCGTTGGCCCGGATTTCGGGCGCAAACTCCGTCGAGAGCGTTTTCTCGAGGCCGATGACACCCATTCGGACCGAATTCGAGAGCACGAGGCTGTCGATCGCCTCTTTGACGCTTCTCGAAGTGATAGTGACGATTGTTCCACCGTCGCCGTCTCGAAGGTGCGGTTCAGCCTCCCGCGCGAGGCGAACGACGCTCATCACGAGCAGGTCGTACGCCTGATACCAGTCGTCGTCGTCGGTCTCGAGAAACGGGCCGGATGGCGGCCCGCCTGCACTCGTTACCAGATGGTCGAGGCCGCCGAACTCGTCGACGGTCGTCTGGACGAGCTGGCGGATGTCGGCCTTGGCCGTCAGGTCGCCCGGCTGTGCCACGACCTCGCCGGAGCCGGCTGTCTCGATCTCTGCTTTGGCTGCCTCGAGTCGCGACTCGTCTCGGCCGTTGATGACGACGTTGACGCCCTCGCGGACGAGTGCCGTCGCCGATGCCTTGCCCAGCCCGCTGGAGGACGCTGTGACGAGTGCCGTGTTACCACGTAGCTGTAAATCCATCACGATATACTCCAAGAGTAGCGATAAAAAGATTGCTGTCGCGACAGTCAGGCTATCGCTGGGTGAAACCGACACAAAGCAGTGGTATTCAATAGTACTGCCCCTGACAACTCGCTATGGCGCGCGTTCCACTGCAACGGCAGGCCGACCTCCCGGACGACTATCAACATCTGTTAAGCGAGGACGCAATGGGCGAACTGCACCTCCTCTGTGCGATGGCGAACAACCCGGACATCCTCCAGTCATACATGCGCTACGGCACGACGCTGTGGACGGAGGGTGGACTCGAGCCGGCTGATCTCGAGCGCTGTATTCTTACCGTTGCACGGGCGCTGGATGCGCCGTACGAGTGGCACCAGCACGTTCCGATTGCCCGTGACGCCGGCGTGTCGGACGACGAACTGCGTGCCATCGCAGAGGGTGACTTCGAGCCGTTCGACGATCGCCAGCAGGCACTGCTCCGATACGTCGACGCGGTCGTGCGGGGCGACGTTGACGACGACCGATTCGAGCGGCTCTCCCAGTACCTCCCCCCGGAGACGATCGTCGGCGTCACCTTGCTGGCGACGCACTATCTCGCGACCGCCCGATTTCTGGATGCGCTCGATATTGCGCCCGAGGAGCCGTTCATCGGCTGGGAACTCGAGGGCGAGTAACCACACGAACGGCCCCAAGCGAAGTATTATGCGCCGGTAGTGTAAAGAACACACATGGCAGACCGTGTACTCCTCGAGTGTCGCGAGCGCATTGCGACGATCACCGTCAACCGACCGGCAAAGCGGAACGCGATGGACGTGCCGACTCGTGAGGACCTGCGGGCGGCGTTCGAAGCCGCCGTCGACGACGCCGACGTGCGAGCAATCGTGCTCCGTGGTGCCGGCGACGGCTCGTTCATCGCGGGTGGTGACATCGACTCTTTTACCGAGTTCGATCTCGTCGACGGCCTCGAGTACGGGGCCAAACACGGGCAGGGACTATACAATTTCGTTGCGAACGTTCCGAAGCCGACGATCGCTGCCGTCGACGGCTACGCCCTCGGTGGCGGCACGGAAATCGCGCTCGCGTGTGATATCCGCCTCGCGACGCCGGATGCGGTCTTTGGCCTGCCCGAGATCGAGCTCGGGATCATTCCGGGTGGCGGTGGTACCCAGCGGCTGGTTCATGTCGTCGGCGCCGGCATCGCTCGAGAACTGGTCCTGACCGGTCGTCTCGTCGATGCATCCGAAGCAGCGGAGATCGGCCTCGTGAACCACGTCTATTCCGAGGGGACGTTCGACGACGAAGTCACGAAGCTGGCGACCCAACTCGCCGCGAAGGCACCGATCGCCACCCGACTGGCCAAGGACGCGATCGATCGGAGTCTGAACATCGAACAGGGACTGGATTTCGAACGCGTCGCCAGTGCGCTCCTGTTCGGGACGGACGACCAGAAAGAGGGAGCACGCGCCTTTCTCGAGGGTCGAGAGCCGGAGTACCGGGGCACGTAGGATCGCTGGCCCGAACGGTCGATATGGCGTGCTACGCGCCGGCCCATCAAAACAGTTATGTGAATATGTACCAAACCACACGGCGAACGTAGGCAATGGAGTTAGATTTCGAACCGGAAACGACTATGCTTCGGCGGGAGATTCGTCGCTTCGTCGACGAGGAGTTCCGGCCGCTGTTGACCGATCTCGTCGACGATATCGACCGCTATCACGACCTCGAGCCGGCCAATCCGGAGCTCACGGACAACGTCCGCCCGCATCCGATCAAGATTCCGGAACGCGACCGAGAGCGACTTAGAGCCAAAGCGAAAGCCGCCGGTTTCTGGGCGATGGGCGTCCCAGAAGCATACGGTGGCGGCGGGCTCAGTCTGGTCGAGCGGTGTGTCGTCCTCGAGGAACTCTCGAAACATCGCCTCGGCCTGTATCAGCCGGGACTCGGCGTGATCGAACTCGGCCCCGGTCTAACGGTCGGTGAACCGGCTGCGTATCTCGCAAGCGCCGACGAGTACCAGATCGAACAGTACTTTCAGCCGTGTATCGACGGCGAGAAACAGAGCTGTTTCGCCCTGACGGAGCCGGCTGCGGGTTCGGATCCGCGGGGGATGGAGACGATGGCTACCAAAGACGGCGACGAGTGGGTCATACACGGCACCAAACACTACATCTCGTGGGCCGGCGACGCCGACTTCCTGATCCTCTTTGCGCGAACGGAACCCAACGGCGACGGCATCGACGAGCACGGAATCACTGCGTTCCTCGTGCCGACGGCCGACGACGGCGTCTCGATGCGCTCGATTCCGGTGATCCGGCCGGAGTATCCGTTCGAAGTGACGCTGAACGACGTTCGCGTTCCCGAACGAAACGTCCTCGGCGACGTCGGTACTGGACTCGCTCTCGCGAAAGAATGTCTCGGCGAATCGCGAGTGCTCTACGCTGCGAACTCGCTCGGGCCGATCGACCAGTCGATTCGACTTGGCCTCGAGTGGGCCACCGACAGAGTCGTCGGTGGAAAGCCGCTGGCGGAGCGCCAAGCAGTTCAGTGGAAACTCGCCAAATCGGCGGTCGATTTCCAGGCGGCGAAGTACTCGGTGTACCACGCGGCAGCGCGGTTCGACGCCGGCGCAGATATCCGCCACGAGTCGTCGATCACCAAGTATCAGACCACGGAGACGCTCTGGGAGGTGCTCGACCGGATCGTGCAGCTCCACGGCGGGGCTGGGGTCGACGCTGACTTGCCACTCGAGCGCTGGCTTCGAGAGGCACGCGTTCGCCGAATTGGCGAAGGACCATCGGAAATCCACCTCAAAACGATCGCCCGAAACCTGCTCAACGGCTACGAAGATCCGGATCCGCTTCCGCTCGAGTAGTGATCGCCGTCAAATACGGTGTTCACTCCGCCTGTAAGATGTTCTCTCTCATCTCATCAGAGAGCATACTCATCAGTTCGGTGTTCGTCTGCACTTCCTGCATTACGAATCTGGAGGACGTTTCGTTGACGCCATCGATCGCAATGATTTCGTCGATAAGCTGGTTCATCTGGTCGCGGTCTTGCACGCGGGAGCGGACGAGAAAGTCGATGTCGCCCATCGTGTAGTAGACATCTACGATCCCGTCGATGTCGACCAGTTGACTGCCGATTTCGTCGGCGTATCCTTGTTCGTGTGTGACGGAAACCTCTGTGAGGACGGTCATGTCCATTCCGAGCGCGTGGGGATCGATCGTCACGGACGGCTTCGTGATGACCCCATTCTCTTTTAGCTTCTTCATCCGGTAGTGGATCGTCGATTTCGAAATATCGAGTTCGGCCGAGAGCTCTTCGAGGCTCCGCTCGTAATCGCGCTCAACAGCTTCCAAAATTTTCAGGTCGGTTTCGTCGAGGTCCGTATTCATTGGTACATGTCAGTCGCGTTTCGATAGCTATGTGACTGTCGTTTCACGCGCTATTGAACGTGGAAACGGCGCCGGATCCACCCGAGACGGTACACAGGCCGGAAGAACGCGCCTGTGGCTGTCCTCGGCTGAACGGAACGTCGTCCAACAACCCCTTCGGACGTTCGTTCAGCGGTTCATCGCCCCGTCAGACACTTCGAGCGCGTCGTCGAGGACCTCGATGGCCTCGTCGATGTCGTCCTCAGTAATCGTCAGTGGTGGCGCAATGATTAGGGTGTTGATCATGTTCGCGATGTAGACGCCGCGGTCGGCGGCCGCCGCGGCGACGTCGTCGACGACGGTCGATCCTGTCGAGATCTTGTCCTCTCGCTCGCCGAAGGGGACGCGCTCGTCGGGGTCTTTCGTCAGTTCGATCCCGCGGAAGAGGCCGACACCCCGCGTGTCACCGACGCTCGGATGCGCGTCGGCCAGTTCCTCGAGTCGCTGCCCGAGATAGTCGCCGACGTCACTGGCGTGTTCGATGAGATTCTCTTCCTGATAGGTCTCGATGGCGGCGAGACCGGCGGCACAGGCGACGGGATGGCCCGCGTAGGTGTGGCCATGACAGAACATCTCGTCTTCGAAGTGGTCGGCGATTTCCGGCGTGACGATCGTCGCGCCGAGGGGCACGTACGCACCCGAGAGGCCCTTGGCCATCGTCATAATATCAGGCTGGACGTCGAAGACATCAGAGCCGAACCACTCGCCGGTGCGGCCAAAGCCGGCCATGACTTCGTCACAGATCAACAGCGCACCGTGGTCGTGGGCGATCTCTTTGAGCCGTGGCAGGTACTCGTCAGGCGGAACGAGAATGCCGTTCGAACCGACGACGGGTTCGACGAGGATCGCCGCGACCGTGTCGCCCTCGAGCATCAGCATCTCGTCGATGTACTCGAGGCTCTCCATCGGCTCGAGCGTCGAGCCGTAGGCGTACGGATCGGGGGCTTTGATTGCACCGGGAACGCCGGGTTCGGCCATCAGCCGTCGGGGATCGCCCGTAACGCTGATCGAGCCGGCGGTGGCACCGTGGTAGGAGCGGTACCGCGAGATGATCTTTTGTTTCCCCGTGTACATGCGGGCGATCTTGATCGCAGCCTCGACGGCTTCCGTCCCACTCGTCGAGAAGAACGTCTTCGAAAGGTCACCCGGCGTCACTTCGGCGAGTTTCTCGCCGAGTTTCGCACGCGCTTCGGTCGCAAAGCCGGGCGCGAAGTACGCCCCTTCGTGGGCCTGTTCTGCGATCGCATCGGCGACGGCGTCGGCCGAGTGGCCGAGGTTCGAACACATGAGTTGGCCCGAAAAATCGATCCACTCGTTCTCGTGTGCGTCCCGAAATCGGACCCCATCGCCGCCGACGATCTCTGTCGGTTCGACTTCGCTCTGGTAGGACCACGTGCCGAAGACGTACTCCTTGTCGAGTTTCTCGACGTCGGTGCGGCCGTCCTCGTCCGTCGATTGTGTTTGTTCTGTCATGCTCTACCATCCCAATAGGACACCAGTATAATAGTCTTTTCGAGAGGAAGCCGGTTTAGTAGTCTACTGTCTAGGATATCTTCGAGAGTTAGGAGTTTATTTATGAAAACTCGAATTTAGTGGGAAACCATCCGCTAACACCGAAGTATTTATTTCCTAGTCCACGAGAGACACTCTATGGTCGAAGTAGCCCCACCAGATGGAGACACCGAGGTCAAAAACTACGTCAACGGCACGTGGAAAACTGCTGATGGTTCTGAACACAACACACTCACGAACCCTGCAACGGGCGATGCGCTCGGATCAGTCACGTTTAGCTCGGAAGCCGACGTCGACGCCGCTGTGAGTGCCGGCGAAACCGCGTTCGAGGGGTGGTCGTCGCTCCCGGTCGAAGAACGGATTCAGCCGCTGTTCAGACTCAAAACACTCCTCGAGGACCATCAGGACGAACTCGCCGAACTGCTCGTTCAGGATCACGGGAAGACTCTCGCGGAGGCCCGCGGGGAACTTCGACGCGGGATCGAGAACGTCGAGGTCGCGTGTGGTATCCCGTCGATGATGCAGTCGGGGTCGCTTTTGAACGCCGCGCCGGAGATCGACGAGAGCGCGGTTCGGAAACCGCTCGGCGTCTTCGCGGCGATCACGCCGTTTAACTTCCCGGGCATGATCCCACTGTGGTTCCTGCCGTACGCAGTCGCCACCGGGAACAGCTTCATCTTGAAACCGAGCGAACAGAACCCGCTGGTCGCCAACCGCCTGTTCGAACTCATCGACGAGGCGGGCTTTCCCGACGGCGTCGTCCAGTTAGTCCACGGTGGCGTCGACACGGTCAACGCGTTGATCGACCACGACGGCGTTGCAGGGATTTCCTTCGTCGGCTCGACGCCGGTCGCGAAACTCATCTACGAACGTGCCGCCGCGAATGGCAAGCGCGTGCAGGCTCAGGGCGGGGCGAAAAACCACATCATCGTCACCGAAACCGCAGACCTCGAGTTCGCTGCCGAAAAGACGATCTCGTCGGCGTGTGCCTGTGCCGGCGAGCGGTGTCTCGCGAACGACATCGTTCTCGTCGAGGAGTCCGTCTACGACGAGTTCGCCGACCTCGTCGTCGAGCGCGCCGAGAGTCAGGTCGTCGGTAACGGCCTCGAAGACGGAACCGATATCGGCGCGCTGATCAGTGCCGAACACGAACAGCGCGTCCGCGAGTACATCGACACCGGCATCGAGGAGGGTGCGACAGTTCTCCTCGACGGTCGTGATGTCGCCGTCGAGGGACACGAGAACGGCAACTTCCTCGCGCCGACGGTGTTCGGTGACGTCACACAGGAGATGACGATCTCCCAGGAGGAGATCTTCGGCCCCGTGCTGGGCCTCTCGCCGGTCGATTCGGTAGACGATGCGATCGAGCGCATGAATGCGAGTCGATTTGGGAACGCAGCGAGTCTGTTCACGGGGCGTGGTGCGGACGCCCGCAAGTTCCGCCACGAAGGCGAAATCGGGAACCTCGGCGTCAACGTCGGCACGTCGGCTCCGATGGCGTTCTTCCACTTCGGTGGGTGGAAAGACTCGTTCTTCGGCGACCTCCACGCTCAGGGTGAAGACATGATCCACTTCTACACCGACAAGGCCATCTACATCGAACGCTGGCCCGACGCCTGATACGGGCCGGCTATCGCATCATCAACACGTCTCCGAACGGCGATTGCGACTGACATTCGACCACAACACTTATTAAATCATATTACTATGTGTGTTAGTAACGGCCACACAGCCGTAGCCGCTCGATCGGAGCGCAGACGAGAGCACCATCAGCAGACCGCGATCGGATCGGGGTGTCACTGACCGATAGTGTACACCTGCTGCAGCCGATAGCCAGCACTCGAGTGCGAGTCTCGAGCGCGGTCGTCCGGGCGCGTGCGTCGGCTCGAGTGCGCGCCCTATACTGCCTGACAGACAGTATATTCGATCACGCGTGACGTCACGAAACGGCGTCCAGTAGCCTGAAAGCGGCTCGAGTTGGACCCTGATCGAACGATTCAACCACTTCCGTTAGTCATGCTGGGAGCATCTCGCTCCCGAATGTCACTCAACGGTCAGCCGAACCCCACTTTGTGCGGGGTCGCCTGAACACTCCTGTGATACGATTGCTGTCGGTCAGTTCCGGCGCACTCGCGACATCCTGTGGGCGCGCCGGTAACTCGTGACAGCAACCCGTATAAACGGTTATCGAGCCGGGTATCTGCCATCCCTTTTTGAACTGTGCCACTGACGAAGTCGTGTGGCCGGTACTCGTCAGTCGCCCCGGTCTCGAGAGCGAACTGATCGGTTTGTACGTCGAGACAGGTGTCGGCCAGTTGCAGTTACGCCGGGAAATTGGTACAGCGGACCGTCTCAGTGGCTCTGATCCGTGTCGTCGGACAGGTCTTCGACGAGTTCGACGATGTATCCCGATGGATCGGTCGCGAACGCGATTCGAATGTTCGAGCGCTCGATTTCGGTTGGCTCACCCACGATTTCGCTTCCATGCTCGTCAACGAGCGTTTCGAGGGTATCATCGATGTCCTCAACGGCGATCGCGACGTGGGCGATCCCGGACGGCTCGAGATCGCGGTCGGTATCATCGTACTTGAACTGGATCTCGGTCTCGCTTTCGCCACGCACGTAGTAGTTCGTCGCCCCGTCATCCCCGACGAAATCGCGGGTGTGCTCGAGGCCGAGGCCGTCACAGTAAAAGTCGGTCGTCGCGTCGATGTCGTCGATCCACACTGCGGTGTGCAAGACGTCCATGCGATACTCACTGAGGCAGCTGTTAAAAGTGTAGCGCCGCGGACTGTCAGTCGAACCACTCGTTCAGCGGGCTCGAGAAACAAATGCCGTCAGTCAGAGCATCTCGAGTTTATCCCGCCGGTAGAGGTCCAGTTCGGTTACCGCGTTTGGTGACTGTTGGCTGGCGGCGAAGACGATCGCGTCGGCGACGTCCTCGGGTGCGGTCACCTCGCCGGGCTCGAACCGATTTTCGGCGACGGTGTCCGCGTCCCGGAACTCGTCGGCGAACGTCGTTCTGACCTCCGACGGGTTCACGATCGAGACGCCGATATCGTCCGTTCCGACCTCGGCTGCGAGACTCATCGCAAACCCTCGTGTCCACCACTTCGATCCCGCATACACGGGGCTGCCAGAACGTGGGTACTTTCCGGCGAAGCTCCCGACGAAAACGATCACGCCCGCCGTCTCCCGAAGGTGTGGCATCGCCGCTTGCGTCGTAAAGAACATCCCATCCATGTTGACGGCCATCACCGTTCGGTACTGCTCGAGATCGACCTCGTCGATCGGGACGCCGACCTCGGTGCCGGTGCCGGCGTTGTTCACGACCACGTCGAGACCGCCGAACGTGTCGACGGTCGTCTCGACGGCGTCGGCGACCGCCTCCTTGTCAGTCACGTCCGTTGGAATCGCCAGCGCCTCGACATCGTGCTCCGATTCGATCTCTGTGGCGAGCTCTCGAAGTCGATCCTCGCGCCGCGCGAGAAGTGCGACATCCGTGCCTTCGTGTGCGAGTGCGTGGGCTGTCTCGAGGCCGATTCCCGAACTGGCACCGGTTACCAGCGCTGTCTTGCCATGGAGTGTGGTTTCAGCATCCATGAGTTAAACTCGCACGATGGACCCAAAAAGCTAGGCCTGACCGTCGGCGCTCGAGTCCGTTCATCTGCCTGCATCCACTATCGGTCAGGGATTACTGATGCTGTCGTCGATCAACGATGAATCGAGAAAGAGCCGTGCCTCCGCTTGTGCCGCCGATTGCGGGTGGGCGTCGCTTCGATCGATGACGTGCGTTTTGATGCGGTCCTCGAGGGTAGCGACGTCGGGCCAGTCGACTTCGACCAGATTGCCTGCAGGATCACGGAGATAGAGCTGGACGGCGTCGTCCGGCAGCTGGTAGAGCGGATACCCGTCCTCGGGGGCGAGCGCCTCGTCGAAGCAGTCCCGTTCTCTGGCGGCGTCGAACACCGCCTCGAAATCGTCGACGGCGAGCGCGAAGTGATGGTACGTCGGCGGCTCCGTCTCTCGGCTGACGAGGTGGAGCTGTCGGTCGCCACAGCGCAACCATACCACGGGATTGCCGAGGTTAGGTGCCTGAATCCGTTCTAACCCGAACACGTCAGTGTAGAACGCGGTCAGTTCGTCGATGTCGTCGCCGTAGACGGTTACGTGCGTAAATCCGGTCGCAGTCATCGATACCGCTGTTTGGTGTCCACCGACGTATAGCTACGTGTCGACTGCCTCGGGGTCAAGTGGTTCGAAAATCTGAGATTCTCGTGATCACGGAAATCTTCGATTTCCGGACGCCCCCGTGACATCCGCCTCGATTATACGCTGAGCAGGCGCAATACCACGGCCTGAACAGTTGTTACCGAAGGCTCTGCACACTGACTTTTTACAGACTCACCAATAGTGTTTGTATGGTCAGTACGCTGGAAGCAAAACAAACATCACGAGCAGCATTTTCCCTTCTTCGGTCACATGTTGGTTTTCAACTTGGATCAAGTGCGTCAGTTACGGACGAGGAGTTGATAGAACTCCTCGTCCAGAGTGGATTGGACAACGAGTTCGTGAATACGACCGCCAAGCGTCGTCAACTCGACCAGCCGACAGTAACCGAGATTGATCCGGAACGACCGGCTCCACTTGCGAAGGCATTGTTGTATCACCTCCGGACGATTGAGCTGGACGCGGTCGACCAGCAGTTCGACCGCGTCCAGCAGGAACTCTTCGAGCAAGCAGCAGTCGCTCGCCTCTTTACAACTAAGGTCGACGTTGCCATCGATATCCACGACTGGCTCTTCTATGGCGATGAGGATACTGACTACGTGCTCACGACCAAGCGTTCCAAAGGAACGAATCTCGCCTTTCGGTTTGCGACGATTTGCGTCGTTGTACACGGGCTCCGGTTCTGTCTTGATTGGCGTGTGTTGCCCGCGAACGACTGGCGCAGCAAGCGCCAAGTCGTTCGCTCGCTTCTTGAGACCGTTCGTGATCAAGTCACGATCTCTCAGGTCTTTCTTGATCGTGGCTTCTACCAAGCCGGCGTCATCGACATACTCAACGCTCTTGATGTGACGTATCTTGTCCGTGCGCCGAGTCACGCGGGCCCCGACGACCGCATCGAGGATGATGCGGTCGTCGATCCTACCTACGAAGTTCGCCAACGGTATTCGCCGTATTTGACAGCGCCGACCACGTTTGTGGCTGTTCCGGCTGATGACGACGAGGACGACGTGTTCAGATTTGTCACAAACGCGGAGGTCAGTGCCGAAACGGCCAGCGCCTATGCGCTGGCGTTTCGGCGTCGGTGGGGCATCGAGACATCCTATCGGAAACTCACCGAGTTCCTCCCGAAAACGTCTTCACCGACGTTTTCCGTTCGGTTGTTCTATTTCTCGGTTGCATCGACCCTCTACAATCTGTGGGTGCTTGCGAATCTGTTCATCCACCCATCGGCTCCATTTCCGG
Organism: Natronorubrum aibiense; assembly: GCF_009392895.1. GTDB lineage: Archaea > Halobacteriota > Halobacteria > Halobacteriales > Natrialbaceae > Natronorubrum > Natronorubrum aibiense. The sequence continues at coordinate 148,691 of NZ_CP045490.1, forward strand.
AGCGACCACCGCTTCCAACAGCGATCTTTCGGAAGGTGATTGAGATCGATGTGTTTGATTACGGGTGAATTGACGGAGCGAACCTGACCGGGATCGACCGATCCCGGTCAGAGTACCCCTTTCATGAGCGACAGGTACAGTCATCTGTTGTCGATTCCCCTCAGCAAACGAGTTAGTGCCAAGAGTTCGATCAGTAAGGGAGGAAATTAATGTTAGCAGGCGCGAGTGGATCGTCTTCAGCCTGCGATTTGAGCTCTGATTCGGTAACAACTGTTCAGGCCGTGGATACGCGCCGTCACTCAGTGACCCATTCCACCGACTCCGACAGGACCGGATATTCCACCGTTCTCAAACCCAACCTTTACAAAGAAAACGAGTATAAGCGATTATACAGGCGTTTCACGATGCTAGAGGTCCACCGCACTCACCGAGCGAAAATCCGCAACCACTCACAGGTGGCGGAGCCGCTCGACCGGCACGGGTGGTCGGCCAGCAAGCTCTGGAACGTCGCCAACTACCACTCCCGAGAAGTGTGGGAAGAAACCGGGGAGATTCCCGACCACGGGGAGTTGAAAAACGAGTTGAAGACCCATCCAAAATACAAGGGGACTCCATTCACAGTCCAGTCAGCGGGTTCTGGAGGAACTCGCTGAAGCCTTCAACTCGTGGTACTCCTCAGACGACAAACGGGGCAATCCGCCCGGCTACCGCAAAACCAACTACTACGACCAACAGGGCCGCCGCGTCCACGAAGAACACCCGCGCTCCACCGTGACGTGGAAGCAAAACGGCATCCGTCACGACACCAAGAACAACCGCGTTCGCCTTTCGAAAGGCGCAAATCACAAGGAGCATCCCCGAGCGTGGGAATACATCCTTGTCGAGTACGAGACGCGGCCCAGTGTAGAGGTTGATAACCTGCAACAGGTTCGCGCTGTCTACGACCAGCAGAACGAGCGATGGGAGTTGCACCTCGTCTGCAAAGACGAAATCGAGACGCCCACCGCACCCGGCAACGAGACAGCGGGCATCGACCTCGGCATCAGCAACTTCGCCGCCGTCGCCTACAGTACCGAGGAAGCAGACCTCTACCCCGGAAACCGCCTGAAACAAGACGGGTACTACTTCCCGAAAGAAATCGCCAAATGCGACGACAGCAGTGGCGACAGGGCCACTCGATTCCACAACAAGTGGTCAGAACGCCGCACCCACTTCTTCCACTCCTTAGCGAGACACATCGTTGAACGGTGTGTTGAGAAGAGTGTTGGTCGCATCAACCTCGGGAAGCTCAACGGTATTCGAGAGGACGAGAACGGCGGGTCGAAGAACTGGGGCAAGCACGGCAACCTCGACTTGCACGGGTGGGCGTTCGACCGCTTCACCTCGATTCTCGAATACAAGGCGAAGGTTGAGGGCATCGAGGTCGTGGAAGTGTCCGAGCGAGACACGAGTAAAACGTGTTGCGTGTGCGGTAGAGAAGACGACAGTCAGCGTGTTGAGCGTGGCCTATACGTCTGCAAGTCGTGTGACGCAGCGTTCAACGCCGACGTGAACGGGGCGGAGAACATCCGCCTCAACATCAACGAAAGTAACTCCGAGTCTGCGGCCAGTTTGGACGGGGATAGGAGTACCGGCTGGTTGGCACAGCCAGCAGTCCACCTGTATGACCTCTCCTGCGGATTCCAACCGCAACGAGAGCTGGTGGACTGCAAACCGTAATATCCCAACTGCGGTCGGGATTCCTCCGCCTTCAGGCGGAGGAGGATGTCAATCTGTGAACTCGTGGCTGGATCGGCACTCGCCACGTGACGACGGGATATCGGCCACGCGAACCACGTCGTGGCGTCGAACACCTCGACACCGTCGCCATCGACGAGCGTTGGCACGTCGTTGTCCGTCGAGTGTCTGTGTGGAATCGCGTTCGAATTATCCTGGTTTCGTCGTGAAATCGTCTGGTCATCGTCTGTCTGTGTCGTTTGCTCATGTTCGTATTTTGTCACCGGTGCGTACGTTTTAGGCGGACCGATGCGAACGCACCGGTAGCACATGTCCACTGACAGCGGTGCTGGCGACGAGGACGCGGCGATAACACTGTATCGGCTTCACGGCTGTCCCTACTGCGAACGGATCGTTCGCCGACTCGAGCGATACGGAATTCCGTACCGCTCACGGTTCGTCGCGGGCGAACACAGCCGCCGAGACGCCGTCGCTCGTGAGGCGGGCACGCGGTCGGTTCCCGTCGTCGTCGATCACGAGCGTGGGGTGACGATGCCCGAAAGTAGCCGCATCCTCGAGTACCTCGAGCGAACGTACGGTGACGGCGGTCCGACTGAGCGGTCGGATTCGGACGGGATGGAACTGATCGAGTTTCCGCCCGCGGAGCATCCGACGGTGGGAGAGACGGCCCCGGAGTTTACCCGCCCGCTTGTGTCCGCGGCGTACTGGGAGGATACGTCGTTGTCTACGCTGGTCGAACGCGAGGGGCCAGTATTGCTCGTGTTTTACCCGCTGAACTGGGGCGGGAAATCGGTGTACTGGTGGGGAGAGATCCGCGACCGCAGCTGGCACGAGGACCTGACGGTCGTCGGCGTTGGCATCGGGCAGCCGTTCGATCACCAGCGATTCATCGAACGGCACGGCCTCGAGAACGCGCTGTATTCAGATCCGGGAAACGGCGTTGCCGAACGCTACGGTGTCGTTCACGATCTCGATGGGATGACGGGTGTGTCGGAACCGCGTCCGGCGACGTTCCTGATCGGGCCCGAACGAACCATCGATCATGTCTGGATCGCAGACGAGTGGCCACCATCGCCGCCGTACGACGAAATCGAATCGAACTGGAAATAAGACGGGTTCCAGAAACCAGCAGCTTCAGGCGCTTACGTCGTCAGCGGCCGTATAGCCGCCGTTGATTCGAACGTACAGTCCGAACGAGAGCGCCGCACCGATCAACGCGAACACGGAGAGCATCGCGAAGAAGGCCATCAGCTGGAACGAGCCGAGCACGAAGCCACCGAGGGCGATACTCGCCGAGCCGAAGCCGAACTCACCGAGGTACGTGTAGCCGTAGGAGAGTCCGCGGGTGTCGGCCGGCGTGTGGACGGCGACGGCCTCTTGATAGAACGGCTGGATGGCAAAGAGGAAAAAGCCGATCACGCCACAGAGTGCAAGCAGCGGAAGCAGTCCCAGCGATGTGATTGGAACGAACACCAGCGCGAGCGCCGCGAGGATGACGAACATCGCCATCAGTCCTCGTTCGGCGGCGACGCGGTTGGTGAGCTTCCCGCCGGCGTACTGTCCGGCCATGCCGACCACGAGCAAGCCGACGTAGATGTAGTCCGCCGGTTCGATCCCCTCGAGGCCGGCACCGATGGCGATATCACCCATGACGGGCAGCCCGTGGAGGATCTCGGGGAGGTACGTGAGCACGCCGCGGTAGAACAGCCCTTCGAAGGTGACGATGACGAAGACGACAGCGAACGCGCTCGCAAAGAGTGTTCGGGAGTTCGAGACGAGATCGGCGAGTGTCAGCTCGTCGTTCGGGCCCGCGTCGACGTCGTCGTCGACCGCTGCGGTCGGGTCGAAGTCAGCCTGCAAGCCGTACAGCGCGGCGAGTACGCCCGGAACGGCGAGTATCGCGGCGACGTACTGCCACTCGAGGAAGATCAACAGCGTGGCAGCGACGAACGGGCCGAGCGCGATGCCGACGTTGCCGGCGATGCCGTGCCAGGCGAAGACGGTTCCGCGTTCGTCGACGCCGGTGCTGATGAGCGCGAGTCCGGCGGGGTGGTAGATACTGGCAGCGACGCCCCAGAGGACGAGCCCGACTGCGATAGCATAAATGGAGTCCGCAATCGACGCAAACGCCAGGATAACGAACGAGGCGCTCATGCCGGACAAACAGAGCAGTATCAGTCGTTTCGGCCCGTATCGATCGGCGAGGATACCGCCGGGGAGCGCACCGAGACCGAATGGGGCGTATCCGAGTGCGACGATGATTCCAAGCAGTGCAACGGAGACATCGAATTCCGCGAGCCAGACGACGAGAAAGATCGGAATCGAGGTCTCGAACCAGTGGACAAGCGAGTGTCCCGCCATAGTAAATCCAGCAATCGACCGGTCGTTCGTATTGAGTCCCATATATCCTAGTTGCTACCGTGGTACGTACAGACGGACCGTGAAAGTACTTATTTATTCGGATGTCTGGCGGTAGCATTCGACGGACGTTCGTTCATCAGAGGACCTAAACGTATACGTTGGTCGAGAATGTTGGTAGCAGTTGCCATGACGGATTCGACCACACCAGTAGTCGCGGGAGTCAGCCAACTCCCGAACGGGACGTACGACATCCCGGAACGTGATCTCGCACTCGAGGTGATTCTCGACGCGCTGGACGACGCCTCGCTGTCGCCGGCGGATCTCGACGGGCTGTACATGTCCGCTCCGAGAGCGTGGACGCCGCAGAAGTTCTTCTCAACGTATCTCAACCACCAGTTGGGACTCGACATCGATCGGGCGATGGAGATCGCAACCGGGGGCACCAGTGGGGGACACGCGTTCCACTCAGCCGTATCGGCCGTCCGAAGCGGTACGATCGACACCGCCGTCGTGTTCGCGATCGAGCGTAACTCGCTGATCGAGACGACCGGCCCGTACTTCGAGTACGTGCTGCGGATCTTCGACGTGGAGTTTCAGTCCCCCATCGGGCTGTCGGTGCCCGGCGTCTACGCACAGAGCCTCCAGCGATACGCGCACGAACACGACGTCGCGTACGAAGACGTCGCCGAGATCGTCGTCAAGAACCGCGAGAACGCCTACGAGGACCCGAACACGCTGTTCGACGAGCCCGTAACACGCGAGGACGTCCTCGAGTCGCGACCGATCGCCGACCCGATCACGCTGCTCGAGTGTCCAGCGCCGTGTGACGGGGGCGCGGCGGTGGTCGTGACCAGTGCCGACGTCGCAGCAGCTGCGAGCGAGCCGGTCGAAGTCGCCGGGATCGGCTCTCATCACGCCCAGAGTCACCTGCTGATGAACCACGACGCGCCCGTGACCGAACTCCCAGCGGTCGGCAACGCGGCTCGAAAGGCAAGCGAGCAGGCGACACAGCCGATCGACGAGATCGACGTGTTCGAGCCGTACGCGCCGTTCCCGCACATCGAGGCGATCATCACCGAGGAACTCGGCCTCGCCGACCGCGGCGAGGGCGTCGACGCCTGCCTCGAGGGCAAAACCGCGCCGGACGGCGAGTTCCCGATCAGTCCGTCCGGCGGCTGTCTGGGTCGTGGCCATCCGCCGCTCGTGACGCCGCTGCTCAACCACGTCGAGGCGGTTCGCCAGCTTCGCGGGACCGCCTCGACACAGATCCCCGACGCGAACAGCGTCATGACGACATCCGAGCACGGCCACGTCAACGGCGCAACGGCGACGATCTTTCGCACGGAGGCCTAACAGATGCCGGAAACACCCTACACCGACCCGTTCTGGGCGGCACTGGCCGACGGCGACTTCCTCATCCACCGCTGTGAAGAGTGTCAGTCGACGTACTTCCCACCAGGGCCGGTCTGTCCACACTGTCAGTCGACGGCCGTCGAGTGGGAGGCGTCCACGGGAGCCGGAACGCTGTTCTCGTTCACTCGACAGCATGCTACAGCACCCGGATTCGACGACCAGCTCCTCGTCGGTGTGGTCGACCTCGACGACGGCCCGCGCGTGCTGGCCGCCATCGACGGCTCGTTCGACGACCTCGAGATCGGCGATCGAATGCAACTTGAGCCGACCGAGTACGACCAGAAATTCGATCGAGAGCGACTCGAGGACGCGCCGTTTTTCGTCGCGGTCCCGCGCTAGGGGCCGTGTGACGAGCGCCGGCGGCAACCGGCTCAGTACTCGAGTGAGAGGACTCGGTTCAGTACGATCGCGGTCAGGGCGACGGCCATGATCGCGGACAGCACCGCGAACGCGACGGCCCAGCCGAAGCCGTCCGCGGTTGCGCCGACGACGACGCTTCCGAGAGCGCCGATCGTCATGTAGACGGTTCGGACCAACCCGAAGCCGATGCCCTGTTCGGATGGGGCCAGGATATCCATGAACCGCGACTGCAGCGGCGCACCCCACGCCATCGCAACGCCGACACAAGCGACGCCCGCGACGGCAATCATCAGCCCGTCGCCGACGACGAGGAGGCCGAAGCCGACGATGCCGGCCGCCATCGTGATCGAGGCGGCGGCGTCTCTCGAGATCCGATCGGAGAACCGGCCGATCAGCGGCTGGACGAGGCCGTTGGTCAGAAAGTACATCGAGAACAAGAGCCCGGCGACGGTTCTCGACAGTCCATAGCCTTGCTCGAGGTAGGCGGGGAGAAACGAGGCCGTCGCCTGCCATGTGAACGCACCCAATGCCGAGAGCACCATCGTGTAGACGACTGGCGGGCGCGCCAGCAGCTGCGAGAGCAGTGTGATATCGATCCGATCGCGGACCCGTTCGTCGGGAACGCGTGGTTCGGTCGGTCGGACTCGAGCGTAGAAGACGATGACGACCGGGATCGCCGTGATCGTTCCGAGGAGGATCGCCGCCCGCCAGCTATAGCGTGACCCAACGAACGCGGCGATGGGGGGTGCGAGAAAGCCAGCGATCGGCGCACCCGTGACGTGGACGCCGATGGCGTAGCCCGTTCGGTCGAACTGGCGGGTCAGCAGCGTCGTCGCGACGCTGTAATGGAGGCCGGCGGTTAGCCCGAGGACGACGGTAAAGAGCAGGAAGAACGCGTACGTCGGCGAGAGCGCCAGCAGCGCGCTGGCAACGGCGGTGCCGCCGATCGCGACGAGAATAATCCGTCGCTCGCCGTACCGGTCCCCGAGGACGCCGCTTGGAAACTGCGAGAGGGCGTAGGCGGCCCACATGCCCGACAGCGCAAGTCCGACCGCGCCGGTGCTGACGGAAAACGAGGTCTCGATGTCGGGGACGACCGGGCTGATGACCAGTCGTGCAGTGACCGTCACGAAAAACGCCAACGTACACAGCACCAAGACCGTATTTCGATACGACCAGTTCACTGCTGATCGTTCGTGGAGCGGTTAGAAACCTGTTTTGGTAGTGGTACGATAGGTTCCGAAACTGTGACTGTATGCTATCCGGTAACGATGTACTTATTTCGATGGGCTGAGCACGTACCCGATATGCGAGATGCATATCTGATCGGAGCCGGGCAGTCACCGTACGGTGCCTTCCCGGACGAGAGCTACCGGTCGCTGTTCCGGACGGCGTTCGAGGCCGCCGTCGAGAGCGTCCCGAACGGCCTCGAGACCGATGACGTCGACGAGGCGTTCGTCGGCACCCTTGGTGTCGGGGGCCGCCAGCTCGGGCTGCCGGGGCCGGCCGTCACCGAACACGTTGGACTCGACGGCGTCCCGTGTACGCGGGTCGAAAACGCCTGTGCGGCGAGCGGGTTCGCCGTGCGACAGGCCGTCCAAGCCGTCAAATCGGGAATGGCGGACGTCGTCCTCGCGGGCGGGTTCGAGATCATGACTGACACGAGTTCGGACGCGACGAAGTACTGGCTCGGCGTCTCCGGCGAGACCGAGTGGGAACGGCTCTCGGGCACGACGTTTTCTGGCGTCTACGCTCAGATGGCCAGCGCCCACATGGACGCCTACGGGACGACGCGAGAACAGCTCTCTCACGTCGCGGTCAAGAACCACGCGAACGGCGCGAAAAACCCCCACGCCCAGCTGGGGTTCGAGTGCTCGCTCGAGGACGCCCAGTCGGCCCCGGTCGTCGCGGACCCGCTGAATCTCTATCACTGCTGTCCGACCTCCGACGGCGCGGCCTGTGCATTGATCGTGAGCGAGGACGTCGTCGACGACTATACCGACGAGCCGATTCGGGTTGCCGGCGTCGGCGCGGGCAGCGACACCGTCGGGCTCTTTCAGCGCGACTCGTATACGGGTGTCCCCGCGAGCCAGCGGGCGGCCGAGGCGGCCTACGAGATGGCAGAAATCGAGCCGGGCGCAGTAGATTTCGCGGAGGTCCACGACTGCTTCGCCATCGCCGAGTTGCTCGCCTACGAGGATCTCGGCTTCTGCGAAAAGGGCGACGCTGGCGAGTTCGTCGAGTCGGGTGCGACGAGACTCGAGGGTGAACTCCCGGTCAACACCTCCGGCGGCCTCAAGTCCAAGGGCCACCCGATCGGCGCGACGGGTGCCGGTCAGGTCGTCGAGGCGTTCAAACAGCTCTCGGGGACCGCGGGCGACCGACAGCTCGAGAATCCGACGCGGGGACTGACACACAACGTCGGCGGCAGCGGCGGTGCGGCCGTCGTCCACGTCTTCGAGAAGGAGACGGAGGTGAACGCATGACCGCGATCACTGCCATCGGGGCGTACGCACCACGGTTCCGTATCACGTCGGAGGCGTTCACCGAGGCTTGGGGCCAGTTCCAGGCCGCCGGCATCTCTGAGAAGGCCGTTCCCGCCGCCGACGAGGACGCCCTGACGATGGCCTACGAGGCGGCCACTCGAGCGCTCGAGGCCGCCGACTGCACGGGCGAAGACATCTCCTGGCTCGGCTTTGCCACCTCGAACCCGCCGCTTGCCGAAGAAGACCTTACGGCGCGCCTCGGCGCACTGCTCGCACTGCCGGCGGATTCGACGCGACACGTCTTTGCGGGCAGCACGCGCGCCGGCACTCGCGCGCTCTGGGCAGGGATGGACGCCGTCGACGCGGGCTCGAAACGGGGACTGATCGTTGCAGCCGACGCCCCACAGGGAGAGCCCGACGACGCGGTCGATCAGGCTGCCGGCGCGGGGGCAGCGGCGTTCGTCCTCGAGACGGACGGCGAGGCGACGATCGTCGACCGCGCGGAGTACGCGGCCGCCTACCCCGGCACGCGATTCCGGGAGGCCGACTCCGAGACGACCGACGGCCTCGGCATCACGCAGTACGATCGGCAGGCGTTCGCCGAGACGATCGGCGGAGCCGTCGACGGCCTCGAGGTCGATCCGGACCCCGATGCGGCGGCGATTCAGGCCCCGGACGGCAAACTTCCCTACCGCGTTGCCGGGCCAGCAGGCGTCGGCACCGACGAGATTCAGACGGCTGCAACGGTTCACGAACTGGGCGATCTCGGGGCTGCAAGCGTCCCGGTTTCGATCGCGCGTTCACTCGCCGACGGTCACGAGTCAGTGCTGGCCATCTCCCACGGGAGCGGGGCCGGGGCAGACGCGTTCGTCCTCGAGTCCTCGAGCACTGTTCCCGCCGTCGTCGACCTCGAGGGCGGCGACACGCTGTCGTACGCTGAGTACCTTCGCCAGCGCGGCGTCGTGACGAGCGGCCAGCCTGCAGGCGGTGGCGCGTACGTCAGCGTCCCGACGTGGAAACGCTCGCTGCCACAGCGCTACCGCCTCGAGGCCGGCCGCTGTCCCGACTGCGGGGCGCTTTCGTTCCCGCCGGGCGGGGCGTGTGACGACTGTGGCTCGCTCGAGGAACCGACACCGGTCGAACTCTCGGGTACCGGCACGATCGAGGCCGTGACGACGATTTCGCAAGGCGGCGCGCCGCCCGAGTTCGCCGAACAGCAGGCCCAGTCGGGCGATTACGCCGCGGCGATCGTCGCCCTCGAGAGCGAGAACGGCGACACCGTCAGCGCGCCGGCGATGGGAACTGACGCGGAGCCCTCGGCGTTCGCAGTCGGCGACCGCGTCGAAACGACGATCCGCCGGATCTACACACAGGAAGGTGTCACCCGGTACGGGTTCAAGATCCGCCCCACAGCGTGACGAAGGGGAACGTTTTTGCTCGTGACACGAGAGCAGTAACCATGCAAATCGCAGTGCTCGGAGCCGGCAGTATGGGCCACGGAATCGCACAGGTGTCCGCGATGGCGGGCCACGACGTCGTAATGCGAGACATCGACGAGACGGTTGTCGAGGACGGCCTCGAGGGCATTCGATCCAACCTTCAGGGTGGCGTCGACCGCGACAAACTCACCGCAACCGAGATGGACGCCACCCTCGAGCGCATCACGGGAACGACCGACCTCGAGGCGGCCGTCGCAGACGCCGACCTCGTCATCGAGGCCGTTCCGGAGGACATGGATCTCAAGCGGGACGTCTTCGCGGATGTCGAAGCGGCTACGGGCGGGGAGACGATCATCGCCTCGAACACGTCCTCACTGTCCGTCACGGAGATGGCCAGCGTGCTCGAGCGACCCGAACGCGCCGTCGGATTGCATTTTTTCAACCCGCCACATCTCATGGACCTCGTCGAGATAGTCATCGCCGAACAGACTGACGAGCGAACGGAGACGTTCGCCGTCGACTACGTCCGGGATCTCGAGAAGGAAGACGTCGTCGTCCGCGACACGGCCGGCTTCGCGTCTTCGCGACTCGGCATCGCGCTCGGCCTCGAGGCGATCCGGATGGTCGATCAGGGCGTCGCCAGCCCGGCTGACATCGACGAGAGCATGTCGATCGGCTACGGCCACCCGATGGGGCCGCTCGAGTTGACCGATCACGTCGGCCTTGACGTGCGTCTCCACATCGCCGAACACCTTCGGGAGGAACTCGGCGAACGATTCAGGCCACCCCAGTCGTTGCGCCGGAAGGTCAGAGCGGGGAAACTGGGGAAGAAGACCGGCGAGGGCTACTACGTCTGGGAGGACGGCGATCGCGTCGGCATGAGCGGCGAGTGGGGTGAGGACGATGAGTGAACTGACGGACGACTACGAGCTGCTCTCGGTCGAAATCGGCGAGCACGCCGACCGTGTCGCGACGGTCGCCATCGAACGTCCGGACGCGCGTAACGCGCTCAACGGCACGGTTCGGACGGAACTGAAAGACGCCGTCGCCGCAGCCGAGGCGGACGACGACGTCCGCGTTCTCGTGCTCACGGGCGGCGATGGAACCGGCGCGTTCGTCGCCGGAGCCGACGTCACCGAGTTCAAAGACCGCGGCGTGATCGAGCAACGCGATGCCAGCGCGCGTCCGCGGATCTACGAGACCGTCGACGACGCCTCGATTCCGGTCATCGCCCGCATCAACGGTCACGCACTCGGCGGCGGCTGTGAACTCGCCCAGGCCTGTGACGTCCGGATCGCCCAGTCGGGTGCGAAACTCGGCCAACCCGAAATCAACCTCGGGATCATCCCCGGCGGTGGCGGCACGCAGCGGCTCGCACGTCTCGTCGGCGAGGGACAGGCGATGAAACTGATCCTCTCCGGCAAACTCATCGACGCCGACGAAGCCCACGAGATCGGTCTCGTCGACGACGTGTCCGACGAAGACGAGCTCGACGACCGCGTCTACGATCTCGCCGGATCGATGGCCGCCAAAAGTCCGATCGCTCTCGAGTTCGCCAAGAAAGCCGTGAAAGCGAGTTCCCGGATGGGACTCGAGGAAGGTCTCGAGTACGAGGCCGAACTGTTCGTCCAACTGTTCGCGACCGACGACAAAGACGAAGGGATCGATGCGTTCCTCGAGGGCCGCGAGCCCGAGTTCACGGGCGAGTAAGACTCGATAGAATAGTATGTAAATTGATGTGTGGATCATATTTACTAGCAAAATGCATACCCAATACTGCCCTGGATTGCCTGTTTTTGACCTCGAGACTGGACCCTGTTTTGAGTGGGTGTTGGCCGATGATTGGTTACGGTATCGACGAATCACACAGCAGCGTCGATATCGTTTGTCTCGACTCGCACCCGCGGAACGGATCACTCTGAGTGCAGTGTTCCCGACGGAACAGCGTACCTAGGGGTATTCGTTTCAAAACCGTCCGTGATAGTCTTGGATTGTCTATGGATAGTACCACTGCTCTCAGCACGTGGAACGTGATACGGTGAATGCTCGTGAGAGGTTCTTGATCGTATTCATTTTCCCGATCATGGACTGTCTCTTGAGGACCTCGATATCAACTATTTACCATATACTGAATATGTATATGAAATCGATGGGTATGGAGAGTTGATTACATACCGATGATTAGCCGAACAGCCGAATCAAAGATTGCCAACGGATCCGTTAGTTGTTAATTCGTTGGTAGGTGATTGTGTTTCGCTCTCGGAACACGATCGCAACCATACCCGGGTCGCGACTTCCCTCGAGGTCAATCGTCGTGGTGTCGCCTTCGGTTACGGTTTCGTCGTCGTCCCACTCCATCGGTTCGGTGTGAATCGGTTCGACGACGACACCCAGTTCGTCGGCGTCAATTTCGTCACCACCCGCATGTTCGATGGTGAGTTCCTCCGCAGCTGCACGGTATTCGACCTCAAACTCGGCATCCGGAACGATGACGTGATTACGAATCTCTCGTGGCTCGTCGGGGACGACCCACTGAACCGAGAGTTCAGTGCCGGTATCGAACGCGCCGAGTTCGACTTCGTCGTCGGCTGTCAACGTGTCGTGTTGATCCGACGGCTGGACGGCCGTCGGCTCTCCATCGGAGAGAACCTCGAAATGCGCTGCGTCGCGGTCGATCTGCCCGCGGTAGATGGCTACAATCCCGTCTTCCCGTTCGTCGAACGTGAAGGCGAATCGGGGCTCGGGCGTGAAGTTGAAAATCGACCGATGGCTAACATAATTTTCTCCCTCCTGAATCAGCATGACGGTAATGCGGTCATCGACGCCAACGTCGTCGATGACGATCCCGTCCCCGGTGTTCAGCGTGTCGTGCTCCTGTGCGAACAGGGCTTGTCTCCGATCACCGTCGAATTGACCATCGTTCCGGTGCTCGACCGAGAGCGGCTCCGGATCAGCCGGCTGTTCGCCCGTATAAACGAGTTCGACCGCTCCCGAATCTGGATCGTACGTCGCATCGAACGACTCCCGACCGGCAGTCGTGTGTCCGAGCCGGTGCTCAGTCTCGTCGTCCACTGTCCACACGAGTTCGACCCTCGAGAACGGTTCGACGTCGATCGTCATCTCGTCACCCGGTTTGAAGGTATCGTACTCGTCGGCGGGCTGGCTGTCCGCTGGCTCATCATCGATCCGAAGCTCGAGGTCGTCCGTCTCGATTCGATCGCCGTCGACGTGGTCGACCGTAACTGTCCCATCGGCGTCGTCGTACGTGAGATCGATGCGTGTGGACGGTCGAATAACCGACTCTTCTATGACGATGGGGTCGTCCGGCTCGAGCCACTCGATGACGACGCTGGCTCCATGTTCGACATCGCCGAGGTCGATCTCGTCGCCGTTCGTGAGCGTCTCGGTAACGTCGGCGAACTGCACGTCTCCCGGTTCGTCGTCGACCAGCACGCGGAACGTGTCTGCATCCCGTTCGTGATCGTCCCAGTAGCGTGCAACGACGCTGTCGGGACGCTGAGAGAGGTGCACTCGCGGTGGTCGAACGCGGAAGCGAACGAGCGGCCGCTGGCCACGGTTCGGATTGGCTGGCGTCGACAACTCGAGTGTGATCCGGTCACCAAGGGAGACATCGTCGACTGTCATCGTCTCACCGGTCGTGAGCGATTCCGAATCGAGCTGGATCTCCTCCCGGGTCGGGGGAGACGCTTCGTTGTCGGCTTGGTGAATCAACTCGAGACGGTCCGAATCGGCCTCGAGTTCGCCGACGTAGGTGAACTCGACGGTGTCCGTGTCGACGTCATAGTCGAGTTCGAACGAATCTCGCCCGACGAGTACCGTCTCGTAGTAGTAGTACACGTCCTCGGCTTCGTCGAACCAGCGGAGGCCCACGTCGGCGATCGGGCCCGTTTCGAGTTCGAAGGTGTCCCCTTCGGAAAACGCCTCGTAGTCGTCGTCGAGTTGCTCGTCCGCCAGTTCGCCATCCATCCAGACCTCGAGGTTTGCCGTCTCGATTGACTCGCCGTCGGTGTGTTCGATCGTCACGATCCCCTCGTCGGCGTCGGCATGCGCTCGAACCCGTGCGTCGGGTGCCGCAGCTCGATCACGTTCTGGCGGCTGATCGACGACTGCTTCGACGTGGACGATGTCGTTCGAGTGATCGCGGTCGACCGTCGTCTCGACGAACTCCCCTCGTTCGATCCGCTCGAGTCGCTCGAGCAGCCACTCGTCGTCGACGTCGGCGTCCGAGGCGAGTTCGAGAACGTACTCGCTTTCGGTCGTTCCCGAGCGCACTGTCGGCGACTGTGCGAACCCGACGCCGATCGATTGGACGGTCCCGTCGAAGTCGATGTGGAGGTCATCCTCGAGGTTCGGGAGGAAAACCACGTACGCCTGCGACTCGAGGCGGTCGAAGACGTGCTCGGTTACTTCGGGGCTGACGAGAACCGAGTCAGCGTCATCCTGGGCCGACTCTGCAACCGTTTCGGCAATATCGGTCGACTCCGATCCGGAAACGACGACCAACTGTTCGTCCGCAGCGGCGAACGCATCGCCGTCGTCGAGCGTCCCAATTCGCCAGTCTCCATCCTCGTCGGCATCACCTGCGTCCGGTTGATCGAACGACCCGGTGACGGCGCTGAGTCGGACGCTGCCGTCTCCGGCGACCGCTGAGACGGCGCTGGATACCGACTCCGAGTCGACAGCCGAATCGACAGCTGAAACGTGGTCGAGGATCTGTCGTGTCTCGTACTCGAGTTCATCTTCGTCGATTTCCTCGACGTGTACGTAGTGGAGTCGTCGATATTTCGTATCGAGGGTCGATTCTGCGGGGACCAGTTCGAGGACGGTCTCGAGGTCGGACGACAGCGTCGTCTGACCATCGCCGTCAGCGTCATCCGCCGCTGCTGCGGTGTAACCGGAGAGGGCAACAGCTGCGACGGTACCGCTTCCGACGATCATTTCACGTCTTCGCATGGCTGACCGTTCTGTAGTATTACACTTTAACCTGTTGAAAATATAAACAGTGGTCTGGAATGTCACCAATAGCTGTTGCAACACCAACAACCTGAAATCACGGACGCCGATTCGGTCGTCCAGGAACCGTTGCGTTGGCGACCTACAGACACACGGCGCGTACGATCTCATGATCAGGCCGGCGGTTCGGTTCACTGCCGATCGAGCACGCGACGTTCCCTCGAGAGCGACTCGAGTCCGTCGAGGAACGATTTCACAGTGTGCTGGTTTGTAGTGTCAGCGACCACTGTGTCGCTCTAACTGCGCAGGACGGACTCGATCGCGAGCGACCTTCCAGCGCGAACGACCGTTACTGGAGCGGGTGCCTGCCGGACAACCGCTTCGGCAACGCTCCCGACGAACAGGCGGTCGAACCCCGTTCGACCGTGGCTACCGATCACGATATGATCGACGTCGTGTGCCGTTGCGTAGTCAATGATCGTCTGGACGGGCGATCCGAGTTTGAGTTTCGTCGTGAGTTCACTGCCATGTTCAGTTGCGGTTTGCCGCGCGATCTCGAACACCGTCTGTTCTACTTGCTCGAGTCGGTCGAGAAGTTCCTTCGCGTGATACATACACGTCCCGCGACACTGATAGTTCGAGATATCGACGACGTGAAGTGCCGTGATTTCTGCCTCCGGGTACGCTTCGATGGCATATTCGAGTGCACGGCTAGAGTGGGGCGACTGATCGACCGGAACGAGAATGTGCCCCTCCATGACTGATAGTAGTGCACCCACATACAAATCGGCAGTGCTCGGTCGGCACTCGACTAGATCGCTCCGTTCGAATGTGCCATACCGGGCGTGCTTGCGCTTCTGTGAGGGCGGGAGAACGGCAATCGGGGAGCAACTCGGAATACGGTCGGATGGACGTTGGTGACGGTGCCAGCAGTCCTCGGGGCAGACAGGCGAGAGTTCCGCCTCGTCTCAAATCTTTCCGATACTATCCTCGAGAAGGGACTCGAGCGTCCGAATGCGTTCTTTGAGGAACTCGACGTCGGTCTCCGCGGTCGTCTCCGTCTCTGTTTGTTCCGTTT
Organism: Natronorubrum aibiense; assembly: GCF_009392895.1. Taxonomy (GTDB): domain Archaea; phylum Halobacteriota; class Halobacteria; order Halobacteriales; family Natrialbaceae; genus Natronorubrum; species Natronorubrum aibiense. Next base: position 164,539 of record NZ_CP045490.1, read on the forward strand.
GTGTGTCCGTCTCGTCCGGCGAACTCACTGCTCGAGACAGAATATCGTCGAACGCATCGTCTATCTCTTGTAGCTCGATGGCCAGCTGTATACCGTCACGAACGAACTCGCTCCGTGTCTGTCCTTGTTGTTCGGCGACGGAATCTGCGCCTTCGACCAGCGCTCGTGGAACGCGAACGGTGATCTTCTGTGTCTCTTGGAGATCGTAATCCGGCGGCGTCTCCGGATCGGGATACCGAGAGCCACTGAGAATAGCGGCGACCTTGTAATGGGTCGGACAGAGAACACTCGTCGGCCCGTCATCTGACTCGGGCTCGAACGAATACTTGAGGAGTGATTCCGTCGAGCCGCAAATCTCACACTCACTCCCAGCGCTCGTGGTGTGGTCTTGATCTGGGTACTCGATGTATTTTTCAGCGGTCGGTTGTTCTGATGGCATATCCGTTTACTCCACGCCCCGTTTTCTCAACCATCTCACCCGATATACATAATAGTAGTCTCTTCTCAGAACTGGTTGTGTGTTTTATATTACTACGGTGGTACTGAATAGATCCATCCATTGGGATCGCGCTGTTGTCTCAGAAGGTCAATCAGGGTAATTATTTCATCCCTCAGCACTCGTCTCTGGTCATGCGTCTGTGGAAGCAAACAGTCGTCATCGTGCTCGTGGTTTTCGTACTCGTCGTTGGCGGTGTCTCGATCTACTTTTCTATGCCGTACCACGGAACGCAAACATCGATACAGTCGGTTGAGAACAATCCAGACGTAACGATTTCGATCGAAGACGACGTAACCGTGCTTGCCCCGGAAGGCGAACCCTCGAGTGTCGGACTCGTCTTTTATCCAGGGGCACGCGTTGCGCCGGACGCCTACTACAGTTCGCTCGCCCCGCTCGTGACGGAAGCGAACGTCACGGTGTTCATCCCGGAGATGCCACTCAATATCGCGCTTCTCGACGCGGGAGCTGCCGGTGACATCCGAACACAACAGCCGACCATCCAGACGTGGTTCGTCGGCGGACACTCTCTCGGCGGTGTTGCTGCCTGTCAATACACCGAATCGAACGATGTCCACGGCCTCGTCCTGTTCGCTTCCTACTGTAATACGGATGTGAGCGACCGACCGATGACCGCCCTCAGCGTTACGGGGAGCGCCGACGGCGTTCTCGACCGTGATGCATACCGAGAGAATCAGGAGTATCTACCCCCAACCTCGGCGACCCACGAAATTCAGGGAATGAATCACACGCAGTTCGGGTCCTACCATGGCCAACGTGGCGATTCACCCGCTTCCCTGTCATACGACGAGGCACACCGCCGTCTGGCCGAAATCGTCGTTCCGTGGATCGCGGACGTCTCGGAGCGAACTCGGTCATCCTCGAGCGGATAGGCTTGAGATGGGAAGTCGGTGAACAGACTGTCGAAAACAATTTTGACCGCGCATTCGAACAGCGTGTATTTCGTTATTCCTCGTGAGTTTCGACGGCTTTGCGAAACGCCATAAGTGCCAATTCCGCGCATTTGAGACGGGACGGTGTCAGGTCCATCCCGACGAGTTCTTCGAGCGTCTCACTGTCCCACTCGAGAATGTCGGCAACGGATTCGCCGATCATTCGCTCGGTGAGCAGCGACGCTGTCGCCTGCGAGAGCGTGCAGCCTCGCCCAGTGAAGCGGACTGTTTCGACGACTGGCGGAGTATCCTCGGAGAGTGTTGCTGTAAGCGTAACCTGGTCCCCTTCAGGGTGTGTTGGGCCAACGCACTGTGGGTTATCTGTCTGCCATTCGAGGTCTGGACTCGAGAGTTCACCGTAGTGTCGAGGGTTTCGCGAGTGATCAGCCAGTAACTCCCGCACGAACGAGTTATTCATATCGTCTTCTAGCACCCGGTGGGTCAAGAAGAGACAGGATGTGGAACATCGACACGGACGATTTGATCTCGTGCCCAATACGATCTACCGAAGTTCGTTCCTTGACCTTCTCCCGCGCCTGAAGACACGGGAATCCCGCCATGGGATTTCAGGCCGAGCGCGGCCCTAAGGTTTCAAGACGCATACGTTCCACGCGTCAACTGCTGGATTTCAGCATCGGCTTGGCTGTCTTGTGGCGCGGTCAAACGCGCCCCATCCTCAGCCGAGTCATCGTCGTTCGTGTGTTCTCTAGAACGACTCTCTCCACTGAGGTAGCGGTCTGCGATGTTTGTCGCCCCGTTCACGTCCGCTTGGTACTCACCCACCCAGCAGTCGTCGTTCGTGCATTTGAACGTCGCCTGCTTCGGACGATATCCGACCTCACCGCACTCATGGCACTCTTTTGACGTGTTACGCGGATTCACCGTCTCAACGGGAATCCCCTTCTCGACTGCCTTGTACCGGATCTGGGCGTGGAGTTTGGCGAATCCCCAGCCGTGAAGACGGCGGTTCATATACTCGCCGTAGTCCATCGACTCCCGTATGTATGTCAGGTCTTCCAGAACCAGTACGGGATTCTCGACGGACTCGGCGTACTCCACGACTTCGCGGGTGACACGGTGGAACACGTCGTCTATCTGGTCCCACAAATCGTCGCCGAACAACTCAGCGATACGGTCGCTCCCGCGTTCTTGAAGCCGTCGCGTGGCGGTGAAGTAGGTCTTGCGTAGCCGACGAACGGTCTTGCCCTCGTCGGTCCACAGTTCGGGGCGGGTCGGAGAGCCGTGGTCGTCGCGGTGACACACCGTGACGAGTGACGCTTCCCCAATGTCCGCTCCGATAGGCGTCTGTTCATCGCTGGACACCTCGTGGCAATCCTCCACGTCGCGGGTCGCGGTGACGTGGAGATACCACGTTCTCTCCCGCTTGAACAGCCGACTCTCACCCATCTCGGCGTCACCAGCGTTCAACGCTTCAAGCCAATCCCGCTGTTCGGGGTTCGGCTGTGCTGGCATCCAGAGATGGTAATCCTCGTGGTGAGGGATTTTGACGTACCACTCGATAGCGTTCTCGGGGTTGTGGTCAAGCCGTAACCCTTCGTTCGTGAAGCGGACAGGGTGGTCGTCGTGAAGGTCGCCCGCGTTGTACGTCGTCGTCAACTGCGGGACGTACTTCTTGAGGGCGTTCTTCGCGTATCCCGATAGGTCGTAGTTGACCACCACGTCGTTCGCTTCGGTCTGCGTGGTACATCCGGCGTCGAAGGCGTCTTGGAGGGCGTGCCGGTACGCTTCTCGTGTCTCTCGGAGTTTTCTCCGCTTGTGGACGTTCGGGTCCACAAGTTTGAGTTCCAACGTCTTCGTGAGCTCGGTCATGAATCGCCCTCCGTATGTTCTTGAACGTAGTTCTCGATAGTCTCACTCGAAACATGCCCGGCGGTTCCTGCGTAGCATCCTCGCGCCCATCCGATTTTCTCACCCTCGTGATCGGCGTATCGGTGATTGTACTTGCGCGAGGAGATACCGTTAAACCAGTTGGCGAGTAGCGCCGGTTCGTTCGTGGGCGGGCTATTGACGAACAGGTGTACGTGGTCGGGCTGTACTGTAAGGTCGAGAATTTCGACACCTTTGTCGTCGGCGATTTCGTGGAGGATGGACCGCACACGGTCTGCGACTTCGTTGACGAGTACCGGCTGGCGGTACTTCGGCAACCACACTATGTGGTAGTTGAGATTGTAGGTCGCGTGCCGTGTGGTTCTCATCCGTATTACACACTATGGTTCGACAACTTTTTAACATATTCGGTAAAGCGTGGGAAATCCAGCAATGGCGGGACTCGTAGATTTACGCACTACTCCTATCGCTTGACCTCCGCCTGAAGACGGAGGTATGCGCTATCGGTCTTTATCAACCACGGTAGTTTATCTGGTATCTTGTGGGAAAATTGAGTATGCAACCGACAGTTGCAGTGTGTCAGTTGGCGCTCGAGGATCTCGCCGTCGACACGAATCTCGCCACTGTTCGAGAACGTGTCAACGACCTCGGCGACGACGTCGATCTCGCTGTGTTCCCCGAACATACACTAACCGGGTTCGTTGCCGATGAGCGTCTCGAAGCGGTTGCACTTCCTCGAGACGGTGCCCCGATCCGTGAACTGCAATCTCTTGCCGGACAGCGTGAAATCGCACTCGTTGTCGGCTTCGTCGAAACAACAGCCAGCGACTGCTACAATGCGACTGCATACATTGGCCCTGCTGGTGACCTCACAGTGTACCGGAAGCGTCATCTCTGGGATCGTGAGAACGACGTCCTCACTGCCGGAAACGAGTTGGTTACGGTCGAAACCCCGATCGGAAACGCGGGACTGTTGACTTGCTACGATCTCAACTTCGTCGACGACAGCGCAGCACTTGCTCGAGCGGACGTGACAGCGTTGCTCGTAGCTGGGGCGTGGCCAGGTGCATATAGCGACAACTGGCGACTCTTGCTTCGTGCACGAGCACTCGACGGTGTTCGATGGGCAATCGGGGCAAACCGAACGGGGCAACGCGATATTCCGGACTCGAAACCGGTAACGTATGCTGGCCACTCGCTGGTGGCGCGGCCGGATGGTGGCATCCATCATGCACTCGGCAGACAGGACCGAACGCTGGTGACCGATATCGATCCCAGCGTCCTTGATCATCAACGTGATCTCATTGGCGTGTTCTCCGAGTGAGGTGTCCAAGACTGAACACACAGTCGGAACTCATCTCTACAGAGATACAGCGAGAGTGCCTCGGAGTCGTACGGAAATCAAAGATTTCCGTGATGACGAGACGCCTCGCGTCTCGAACCACTTGACCCCGAGGGTGAATCGCGTAAGCTATATGATTTACCTCATCGTATTGATAAGTACAGTTGCGACGTGGGTTAAAGACCGTAATCCGAAGTAACTGCGCGCAGTTGCGAGGAAATGCGACACTTCTCAAAACCCACATCTTTGGCGTGGTGAGACGGGTATTGTCGGGCGGGGTGGAGCCGCCGACCCTCACGGACGCACCGAGCGTTCGGGTGTTAATGCCAGCCAACCCTACTCGGGAAGGTCGAGGGGAATTAAATTCGCCTGCGACGGCACGCCCCGCTTTGGGACGTGCGGTCAAAACGGTGAAGCCTCGGGGCTTGTCCCCGAGGTACTTCACGATATGTGGTGTCACTGCTCCGTCTCTCAATCCAAGCAAATCATTCCTCATCATCGCGGGACTTCGATTGATTCGAGAACATCTGTTCGAGGCGATCATCGAAGGATGGATGGTCGGTGACTACACCGATGCGGATACGCCGGTGACCGCCACAACGAATGGAGGTAACGCCGGTAGTTCTATGCGTGCCAATCTCGACACTGCTACTATGGCACATGCTCCGGAAACACCGAAACAGTACGTCTGCGAGAACTGCCAGATAACCTATGCTGGCACACCGATCCACGAGTCCGGAGGCACACACACGTTCGAGCCTCCCGAGTCGTGTGGCGTGTGCGGTGAATCCGTATTCATCGACTTAACCGATTGGATACACCACCACGAGTGAACTGATACTCGAGTTCGATACCGACCACGCACAACGGGGCCAGCGGATCGATCGAACTGAGACTGGCCCTCGTACTCGGTGTTTGTCGAGATGCTGATCACACCCGGATTCGGAGCGAACTCACCACAGTCGCCACAGTCGGCGCGGTTGCGAGAGTGCGCTGGTCGATTAACGGGGCCGCATTTCTCGGCTCTTTTTCAACGGCACTCGAGAAACGATTGCGACAGCGGTTGCTCGTGGGAGCGTCGATTCACCGTCGGCTGAGAAATCGCTGGTTCCTACGCAACAGGCTCGACTTCTGTGTAGTCTCGGTTTGCAACTCCCGTTCGTGATCGCCTGTCGACACCGGTCCAGACTAACTCGAAAACTGATTAACAACCTGTGTTGTAAATCAAAATTATTTATTCGTAATGGCCCCCACCTCGTGATATGCTCGATGAAAGATGGGCTGACCGAGACGCACGAGCGGTCCCACAGTGGACGCGCAGACAGGCTGCAGGGATCAGGCGGACCGACGAGACGGTGGCACCGATCGTCTACCCACCAGACGAACAGACCGATCGCGACTTGCACATCTGGGATACTTGGCTACTCCGGAACCGCGATGGCTCGATCGCCGAGATCGATGGCTATCGCGTCATCCTCTCACTGACCGCGCCGGCGGCGTTGCTGCCGGGGAAGCGCCACGACGTGGCGACGCTTCGATACTTCTACTCTACCGATGGCCGTGACTGGACCTGCGGCGGGCCGGTCTTCGAGGACGGAGCAGCGTTCGGCTCTCGACAGTGGGCTGGCTCCGCGCTTTACGACGACGGTCAACTCTACTTCTTCTACACCGCAGCCGGCTCACGCGGCGAGGACGAACTGACCTATACGCAACGTATCGCGGTCGGTTCCGGGGGCACGATCACGACCGACGGGGATGGACTCTCGATCACGGGTCCGTTCGATCACGAGATCCTGCTCGAGCCAGACGGCGAGCACTATGAACGCGAAGCACAGTCTCGGGGAATGATCTACACCTTCCGAGATCCGTGGTTCTTCGAGGACCCGCAAACTGGCGAGACCTGCCTGCTGTTCGAAGCCAACACGCCGATTCCGGATCCCGACCGCGAGGCCCGGTTCGACGTCGATCGCGACGCCCTCGATTTCAACGGCAGCGTCGGTGTGGCCGTGTCGCCGTCCGGTGATCCGACGGAGTGGGAACTAGACGCGCCGCTGCTCGAGGCCGTCGGAACGAACCAGGAACTCGAGCGACCGCACGTGATCGTCCAGGACGGCAGCTACTACCTGTTTATCTCCAGTCACGAGCACACGTTCGAACCCGGTCTCGAGGGGTACGATGCACTCTACGGGTTCGTTGCCGACTCGCTTCGTGGCGAGTACACCCCGCTGAACGGCTCGGGGCTCGTCGTTACCAATCCGGCCGATGCTCCCTTCCAGACGTACTCGTGGCTCGCGTATCCGCACCGCGAGGAGATCCTCGTCAGCAGCTTTTTCAACTACTACGATCTGCAGGGCCTGTCGCTCGACGACGTCGCTCACCTGCCGCCAGCGGAGCAGCAGCGACGCTTCGGCGGGACGCTCGCCCCGACGCTTCGGTTGACTGCTAATAGCGACGAGACACGGCTTCTCGGAGCGCTCGAGCACGGTCATCTTCCACTCCCTGACGAAGACTTGCCACGACTGTTGGCGGAGTACGTAGCCGATACAAATGATCGCACGAAAACCACATACGGCGACGGGGACGCGCGTCGCTAAGTCGCGTTACTCCGGATTTGGCCAAGCGCTGCCGAGTTGCCAGATATCCAGCGCTTCGAGTGTGACTGTGCCGCCTGCTGCGTACAGTGACACACCGTTGCTGTCTTCACGAGTCGGGTAGATCCGGGTGGTGAGACAGTGCCGGTCGTTGGCAAAGAGTTCGAGGACGGAACCGTCGAGGAACAGCCGAAGTGAGAGCGAGTCGTCCACCGGCGTGACGGGCATCGACACCGGTTCGTCCGAGACTCGAGAGTCGACACTCGAGGCGGCTCGATCGACGACGACGTTGCTCTCGCGGGTGTATCTGATCAGGGTCTCTTCTTCCTCGTCGGGTGACTGTCGAACGACCAGCCCGAACTCGTCGGCGTCGTCGATCCGAACCTCTGCACGCATCTCGAGTGCGCGTCCGGTAACGGGGAGCGATCGGTGCTCGTCGGTGAGCGTCGCCGTCTCTTCGTGAACGTGTGCCTCTCGCAGCGCGGTCAGTTCGGGGGCAGGCCGCTGGCGGAGTCGACCGCCGGCGTCGAGATCGACCAACCGGGGGAGCGACAGCGTCCCCGACCAGCCTGCATCCCACTGGGCACTCGCATCCCGCTCCGGTTTCACCCAGCCCCACATCAGCCACCGGCCGTCGTCGTCACGAAGCGACTGTGGCGCGTAGAACGATCCGTGGTCGAGCAGTCCGGTCCGATCGACGTCGAACGCACCATCGTCGGCGTCGTAGCCACCGAGGTAGTAGCGGACTGCCTCATAGTTCGAGATGTGCAAAAGCTGGCGCTCGCCGAAATCGAGGAGTTCCGGACACTCCCACATATGGCCGTCGCGTTCGGGGTTGCCGACGAGAATCGGTCCCTGATACTCCCAGTCAGTCAGTTCGTCGCCGTCGCTCGTATACAGCAGCGCCGTCCCGCCACCGTCTTCGATCCCGGAGCCGATCAGGTGGTGCCACGTTCCATCGTCGGCCTGCCAGACGCTGTGATCCCGGAACTCCGCACGCCAGTGCTCGGTCGATCGCAGTGGCGGCTCCTCGGGAAGCGTGTCGATGATCGGATTTTCATCCGACTTCTCCCAGACGGACAAGTCGTCGTCGGTCGCCGTCCCGAGACAGGGGAGTTGCAAGTCACCGCGACCACCGGTGTAGAGGATCAGTGGCGTCCCATCGACGTCGACGGCACAGCCGGACCAGCAGCCGTCCCGATCGGGACCGTCCGGTGAGGGTGTCAGTGCAACTGGTCGGTCTTCCCACGTCACGAGGTCGTCGCTGACGGCGTGGCCCCAGTGGATCGTTCCGTGGTAGGGTCCGCCCGGATTGTACTGGTAGAAGACGTGATACTCGTCGTTCCACTGGATCACGCCGTTTGGGTCGTTGAGCCAGTTCGCCGGCGGCGAGAGGTGATACTGCGGCCGGTGGTGATCGTCGGCCAGTGCAGCTCGGCGGCGTGAGAGTGCGGTTGCGTCTTCCGGTCGCCCGTCTGTGAGTCGCTGGTCGTCGGCCGAAAGCACGCCAAGGAGGTTCTCGAGGAGTCGCCTTCGATTCGCTGCCGTTTCGTCGGTCGTCGGCCCCTCGAACTGCACTGCCGTGCCGAGGCCGGCGACGTCGCCAGCACCCATCTGCCACCCCACGAGCGCGACCTCGTGCGGGGCCTCACGGTCCTCGCGCAGCGTACTCGAAAGCGGCACGCCGCGTTCGGGTAGAATCGCCTCGTATCGCGCGGACGGTTGCGGACCGTCAGGCACCCGCGTCGGAACCCGAAGCCCGTTCAAATCGGCGAAAACAGGCTGTTCGTCGTACGCCGCCTGGACGAGCAGCCCTGTCGTCGTTGTCGGATCTTCGACGGTGGATACGTCCGGGGCGACGGGATCGATTCCGAGCGTCGAGACGGCCTCGAGCGCCCGAAGCGAGAGCAAGAGGCCGTTTCCACCACGGAGATAGGTATCGAACGCCTCTCGGCAGTCGGACAGCTTGGCAACGGACTCGAGCGACTCGGTCCGGTGCCACCAGCAGACGTCGTACGCCTCGAGCGCTTCAGCTCCTGCTGCGATGTCGGCGAGTGACACCGGCTCAGCGTCGATGCCCGTCGCTTCACACCACTCGAGTGCTGCTTGCTGTTCCGGCGACAACTCGTCGTCAAATAGAAATCCGACACGGTTCGCAGATGAAGTCATCTATACGCAGTCCAACGCCCGACCGTTATAGAACTGCCGCCACTCTTTGGGCGGTGTTCAAAGTAGGTTAACGGAATGAGACGTGGAATTTTCAACCGGCCTCTTGTCGAATTCACGTACCTCCAACACTCACATCGTCAACCCAATCTCCTTTTACAGAGTGGTGGAAACTTTATAGAAGTTTATATATCGGCGCCAATTCTGATTATCAAAATACTATCTAGATGTCCAAAAACGAGGGTAAGCGACTGTCTGTCACGATCCAGAAAGCCGATTTACACTTCGATTCTAGTCAGCGTTCGGGGGACGTCACAGTTGGTGAAGCCTCAATCCGACTCGACGGCGAGCAGTGTTGTTGGCGGCCATAATCGATCTTCTGTCGAATAAATCTCTTTTATAACGGTCTAAGTGATCAGAATCAACGGTAAAGGCTGCTTTTTTGAAAAATACGTAATGGCTATCACGACGCCAGATCTCACATTGGTGGCACCAAATTTGGAATAATAGTTGTGAACGGCACGATCCTAACTTCAGATACAAATATCATGAGAAATACACTATTGTTGTAATCAATGCTATATTTGGCTACATACCAACAACATTTAAATTGGAGTTGTAGTTAACAACTATTGTTAGGTTTATTAACCACTTGCAAAAGGTTACGTTTGATCAATAGCGTGTGATAAGCGAAGCGAGATATACGGTAGGATCTTCGTCAGTAGTCATGAAGATTCACTTCAATTCTATTTTTCGTCGCTTGTAACTGATCAGGAAGGGTTTCTCGGTACCAGGTTCCAGTCATGTCGGCTGCAGGGCCCGAGAGACTGACGGCGCCGACTACTGTCTCATCAGGACCAAATACTGGAACGCCAACACACCGAAGTCCACGACCGTACTCTTCTTCATCGAACGCGACACCGTGCTTGCGAACTTGGTTGAGCTCGTCAAGCAGTTCGTCTCTTTCGGTGATCGTTTGTTCCGTGTACTCGACGAGTTCAATCGAGTCGAAGAGTTCCTCAAATCGGTCCGACGAGACGTGAGCGAGAATTGACTTTCCAGTGGCGGTACAGTGCAAGTCGTGGATCTCTCCTGCTTGCGTCGAAAATCGGATGCTATCGCTCCCTCGAGATCGGTACAGATAGACGCCTTTTTGCTGTTCTTCGACGGCGAGATTACCCACCAACTCCGTACCCCGGACGAGAGTTTCGATCTGTGGTCGTGCAGTTTCGAATAAGTCCGTTCGCATCCGAGTCGTTTCGCCGATGCGAAGAAATCGAAGTCCAAGACGATATCGACCGTCCTCGTTTACGACGTACCCTCTTTCCCGGAGCGTCGTCAGATGATTGTGGGCAGTACTCTTCGAAACGTCGACAGCGTTGGCAATCTCGGTTACACCTGCCTCACCGTTCACTTCGAGATACTCTACCAGCGATAGAAGCGTTTCGACCGTTCCGATGGGGGCGTTCGTGCGATTCATATTGGAGATAGTTTCGCTAGTAGTACTTGTAGTTGATCCCGAATACGTGTTCTGCCAGACAGAACGCTTAGCTCACTTTACCTCTCTTACAGGGAATTTGAGCGTATCGAGTTCTCCTCGAGTCTCGATCTACGATCGAATTTTACAGCGGTATGTGTGTAATTACATGCACTGATTCAGTGGTGCTGTCTCTATTCGTTCTGTCCCATAGAACGATTGTTCTACAGACCGGTGCGCGGATAGCTGTCGATACTCCCTGTGAAAATCGCCTTCGAAGAAAAAACTGATTCAACAGTCGCTCGAACGACGCCACTTCTCGTTCGTCAGTAGTTGAGGTACACCGTCTTCGTCGTCGTGTAGAAGTCGAGCCCGGCGTCTCCCTGCTCCCGCCACGTTTCGCTGGAGGAGCGTTTCGTGCCGCCAAACGGGACGTGCAGTTCCAGACCAGTGGTCTTCTCGTTGATCTTCACGACGCCGGCTTCGACTTTATCGATGAAACGGTTGGCCTCCGAGAGATTTTCCGTGATGACGCTCGCGGCGAGCCCGTACTGACTGTCGTTCGCGATGACGACTGCCTCCTTGAAATCAGAGACAGGAATAACCGCAACGACCGGACCGAATATCTCCTCCCGGGCGATCCGCATCTCCGACTCGACGTCACTGAATACGGTCGGTTCGACGTAGTGGCCGTCACCGTCGACAGTAGGGACATCACCGCCCGCTTCAAGTGTTGCGCCCTCTTCTTTCCCGATCTCGATGTAGTCGAGCGTACTCTCGAGTTCAGACGCCGAAACCTGTGGGCCCATCTCGGCCTCGAGGCCAGGGCCGATTTCGATATCGTTCGCGTAGTCAGCGAGTCGCTCAACGAACTCATCGTAGATCGATTCGTGGACGATGGCTCGAGAGGTCGCGGTACAGGCCTGACCGGTGACGCCGAACGCACCGGCGCCGACGATGTCGACGGCCTCGTCGATGTCTGCGCTTGGCATCACAACGGCTGGATTCTTCCCGCCCATCTCTAACTGGATTCGAGCCCCTGTTTCGGCAGCCGACTCCCGGACGAGCTCTCCGACTGCCGAACTTCCGGTGAACGAAATCGCGTCGACCGCCTCGTGAGACGTGATCGTCGATCCGACTTCGCTTCCGGAGCCGGTCACGACGTTGAGGACGCCGTCAGGAAGCCCAGCCTCGTCAAGACAGTCGGCGAGTTCGTGAGCGACGGTCGGGGCTTGGGACGCCGGCTTGAGTACGACGGTGTTGCCGGCTGCCAGTGCCGGTACCACCTTCCACGTCGGGATGGCGATCGGGTAGTTCCACGGTGTGATGAGTCCGACGACTCCGACGGGTTCCATCACGGTTCGGAGACGACTGTTCTGATCGCTCGATGCCTTCGCATCGCCTGCGAGATCACTGGCTTTCTCGGCGTAGTAATAGAGAATGTCGACGGCACGCTGGACTTCGCCGGTCGCTTCTGCGAGTGTCTTTCCTTCTTCGAGCGTCAGTGTCTTCGCGACATCCTCGGCGCGATCTTCGAGCAATCCGGCAGCACGGCGAAGTACGGCACCGCGCTCTGGCCCGGGCGTTTCTGCCCACGCATCCTGCGCACCGACAGCCGCCTGAATTGCTCGCTCGGCGTCGGCTCCGGTTGCCTTCGGGAATTGCGCGACGACCGATCCGTCGGCCGGATTGGTTACCGAAAACGTCTCTTCAGAGTCCGATTCGATCCACTCTCCATTACAGTAGTTCTTGCGCTGTTGGACTGCCATCTATGTGTATAATCGCTAGTTCCATCATAAATAGATTCCCCCTCTAACCGAAGTGATCGAGACCGTGTTACGAAACGATACACGCGTACGTCATCTGGCGCTGTAGTTCAGCTCGATTATATTGGTCGTGGACAGGAGTTTGTTCCGGAGTTCCTCCTCGACGTCGGATTCCTGAAGTCGCTGCACAGGACCGGTGACGCTGAGGCCGCCCAGCACAGTCCCGGTTGAGTCCTCGATAACGGTCGATATCGTCGTCATCCCTGTTCTGTACTCCTCGCGGTCGAACGAGACGCCGTTCTTTCGGATTTCCTCGAGTTCATCTTTGAGTTCGTCTCGATCGGTGATCGTGTTTTCCGTGCGGGCAGGCATCCCATGTCTGTCGAGTATTTCAGTCACTCGTTCGGCCGGGTACTCCGCGAGGATCGCTTTGCCGACGGCCGAGGAGTGCATATGAAAGTGCGTCCCGTCGGTAAAATCGTACGAAATGCTTTGCTCGCCTTGGACGACGTCGAGTGCGACGCACAGGCCGTTTTGTTCGACCGACAGCGTAACGAGTTCGCTACTGGATTGCTCAGCGAGACGATTCACTTCCGGCTTCGCGACGTTGTACAGAGCCACATTGTCGCGGACACGTCCACCGAGTTCCATGTACCGGAGACTCAGTTCGTACGCGCCACGGTCATTTTGGATCACGTATCCCAGCTGACGGAGCGTACTCAGGTAGTCGTGAACGACGCTCCGTGGTCTGTCGATCTCCTCAGCCAGCGTTGTCACGTTGCTCTCGCCGGCGCTCTCGAGCGCCGTCATGATATCGTCCATCGTCAACAGCGCCTTGATCGGCCGATTCGCTTCGTCATCCATAGAATGGTAATCAGTGGCATCACATATATACATTCGGAATTGTCGAATCTGTTGCTCCAGTAAATCACGTACGGCCCGAGATCCTCCACGCTGATCGTGAATACCAGAAGTAATATCGAATGTCGGTTCGACAATCCCGAACGAATTACCCCTCGTTTAAATTGCGCTCGAGATCGGATTCAGCCGAATACGGGCTATTGAAGCGTTCTACGAACGATTCAGTTAGCTCGAGTACAATAACCTTTATATGGGGTTGTTATTGTATATCTATGTGGATCTATGGCACAAGATACGCAGGGGACGAGAACGGACCGTCGCTCCGAGTCGGAGCTGACGTTGGTTGACGCGGACATACACCAGCGATGGGCGGATGACGAAGCAATCGCTCAGTACCTACCTGAGCGATACAAGGATGACGGCCTAGTGCTTCCGGAACTTCTGTACCGGAATCCTGGCGAGTTCCTCCGGCAGGACGAACAGACGGACGACGGTAACAAACCGGGATCTGATCTCCAGAAAATCGTCGATGACCACCTGGAAAAACACGACATCGACTACGCGGTATTAACCGGAAACTCGTGGTTCAACCTCGCAGCGCTTCCACACCGCGATTACGCCAACGAATTGGCGCGGGCGTACAACGAGTGGCTGGTCAACGACGTTCTCCCGGTCGACGATCGGTTTCTCGGATCGCTGTACGTTGCGCCGAAAGCGCCAGAGAAAGCCGCAGACCTCATCCGTGAGTACGGCGATCATCCGCAAATCCGTCAGGTGTTGCTCCCCGGTGGTGCTGAAGTTCCTTACGGTCGACCTCAGTACTGGCCGATGTACGAGGCTGCCGAAGAAAAGAACCTCGCGATGGCGATCCATCCGTTCTCGGAGGGGCACGGAACGAGCAATCCGCCGACCGGTGCCGGCCATCCGAACAGTTACATCGAGTGGCATACGCTTCTCGGTGCGTACTACATGGGGCAGCTCGCATCGATCGTCACCGAAGGAGTCCTCGTCGAGTATCCCGATCTCCGCTGGGCGTTCATCGAAGGCGGCTACGGGTGGCTCCCCCACTTCATGTGGCGGCTCGATAAAAACTGGAAAGGGCTGCGGTCGCAGGTGCCGTGGCTCGAAGAGAAACCGAGCCACTACATTCGAAACAACGTCTGGTTCGCGAGTCAACCCGTCGAGGAACCCGAACGACCGGAGTTCCACGACCAAATCCTGAAGATGATGCACGCGGATGAGATGCTCGTCTACGCGTCGGATTATCCACACTGGGATGGCGACGATCCGACGTGGGGGCTGCCGCCGATGGATGACGACATGGAGCGAGCAATCAAACACGAGAATGCAGCCGAGCTGTGGGATCTGCCCACGGACGGCAGTAAACTGGAGTAACTCCGATGACCAAAAAACGATTCGAGATCTGTCCGGCCGACGAATTCGACGCTGGTGAGCGACGTATCGTCACCTTGGACGGATTCTCGGTTGGAATCTTTAACGTCGACGGGGAGTACTACGCGATGAAAAACGACTGTCCACACCAGCGCGCACCGCTCAGTGAGGGCAAACTCGGTGGCACCACGGAATCTGACAGCCCCGGTGAGTACGATTGGGTTCGGCCGGGACAGGTCGTTCGCTGTCCGTGGCACGGGTGGGAGTTCGACGTCACGACGGGAGAGTCGGTTTTCAATCCTCACGAGGTGAAAGCCAAGACCTTCGAGGCTCGAGTCGAGCCGGCCAAAGACGGTGAAACAGCTTCTGATGGCGGCTGTGAGGGTTGTGAGGCCACTCTCGAGGGAGACGAGCCGCCCGTGGAGACGTACGACGTGGAGGTCGAACAGGGGATAGTGGTGGTGTACCTATGAGTACTGATCCCAAGAGCGGTATCGCTGCTTTCCGCGACGAGATCGATCCGTTCGTTTTCCTCGGCGGAGCGATCGTCACCATTCTCGCGATCGGATACATCGCTGCCCGTCCAGATGTCGCAGGAGAGTTCCTCACGAGCGCGAATAATTTCCTCTGGAGTGAGCTCGGTTGGGTGTTCCTCTGGGCGATGTTTCTCGCCGTCGCGTTCTGCCTGTGGCTGTTGGTCGGGCCGTGGGGCAAGATCAAGTTAGGCGGTCCCGACGAGGAACCGGAATTTTCGTACTTTTCGTTCCTCGCGATGTTGTTCTCTGCGGGGCTCTCGACTGGGTTGGTCTTCTACGGCCCGGCGGAAGCGCTGTTTCATTACTCTTCGGGCCTGCCGTTTTTCGGTTCCGAGGCTGAGAGTGCTGCCATCGTTCCCGACGCAATTCAGTATACGATGCTCCACTGGGGTATCTCCCCGTGGTCGGCATACCTGATCGTCGGCGTGACGATTTCCTACTACGTCCACCGCAAGGGGGCTCCGATCAAACCGTCGACCGTATTCGCGCCCTTCATCGGCGTTGAGAACCTGGATAAGAACTGGGTGAAACCGCTTGACCTCCTGATGGTCGTCGTCTCAGTGGGCGGCGTCGCTGTCTCACTCGGGTTCGTCGTCACCCAGTTTCTCGGCGGGGTCGCCTACAACTACGGCGCCGAGGTCGGCGATCTCGGGACGATACTTGTGACCGTCGGCCTCACAGTTGGATTCACCGCTTCCGCAGCCCTGGGTGTCAAACGCGGCATTCGTCGTATTTCGACGTTCAATATGTATCTTTTCTTGTTCCTTCTCCTGGTCGCGTTCGTGTTCGGCCCGACGGCGTTCTTGCTCAATGCGGGTACGGAGGCACTCGGCGGATACGTTAACAATTTCATCGGTATGAGCCTCTACGCGAACGCAGCGAACGGTGTTGAGTGGGTCGGTGGCTGGACGATCTTCTACTGGGCTTGGTGGTTCTCGTTCGCGCCTATGATCGGCATCTTCATTGCCCGCATCTGCCGCGGTCGAACCATTCGTCAGGTCGTCTTCGCGGGAATCATCGGAACCACCGCAGCCTCGTTCCCCTGGTTCATTGTCATGGGTGGATCATCGCTGTGGGTTCAGACGAGCGGCTCCGCTGATTTGCTTACCATCGTGTTCGAACAAGGTCGCGAAGTCGTTGCCTTCCCGCTGTTCGAGACGCTCATGCCCTTCGGTGGCGTGTTCGCCGTCGCCTATCTGGTGCTTGTGCTCACGTTCCTCATCACGACCGTCGACTCGACGACACTGAGCCTCGCGATGTTCACTACCGACGGGAGTGAGCATCCCTCGACGATCAACCGTGTCACTTGGGGCGGGCTCGTGGGACTACTCTCCTCCCTGTTGCTCATCACCGGTGGTCTCGCCACGCTCCAGAACTTTGTCGTCCTCCTCGGGTTCCCCATCGCGTTCGTCATCGGGCTGTGTGTCGTTGGACTTACCATCGAATTCGAGCAGACGAACCCGGTCTTGTTGACCGAACGCTACAGCAAAGACGACCGTGAGGATACGGATCAGCAGACGGTTGCAGGTTACCTCTCAAAGCGACGTCCCAGTTGGATGGGAGGGGCCGACGACTAAGCTACGTTTCCGCTCGCTCAGCAGTTCTCTGATCTATTTCGTCGACACTCTGTGGGAGGGGAACTGTTTTAAAAGGCGTCTGCCGAAAGATGCGTTATCAGTCGCTCACTCGAGCCCGACGCTAACGATTGGCGCAGGCGAGTCGAAGATCACTTTTTGCGTTACGCTTCCGAACAGCGCTTTTCCGGTCGGCGACCGTTGCCGTCCACCGATGACGACGTAGCGTGCATCCTGCTTCTCAGCGTACGCCGTGATCTCGGTTGCGGGATCTCCGACACGCACTGATACCGTCGGGTCCGGTAACGTCGACTCTCCTAACGCTCGGGACACGATGGACTCTCCGATCTGTTGAGCCTCATAGTTCTCGATCGGGTCCTGTCCCTTGACGTCTTTCTCGAGGACGTCGACGAGTTCCGAACGCTTGAGGACGTGAACTGCATGCAGTTCCTCCTCGAGGTCGGCTGCGAGCGTCTGCGCTTCTTCGAGAACGGTCGCTGCTCCCTCCGAATCGTCGATTGCGGCTACAATCGCCATACTGTAATAATGTAATCGGGCTACAAAGCTATTCCGAGAGTAGCAAATCATCGAGAAGTGATCAGTCGCCTCTCCAAACGGAGATGGTACACCCGCCATGGAGCACAGCCGTTTAATCGCGATTCCGGTCAGTGGCGTGCGATCCAGAGCAACGCCAGCGCGGTGAGAATAAAAAAGAGCAACAGACTAGCAAACGAGTCCGTGTACCCGAATCGCGTGGCGACAGTGCCAACGTATGCTGGACCGAGACTACCGATGGCGAAGTAGACTGCACGGAGTGCTCCGAGGTCGGTACCCATCGTCTGCTTGGCCAGTGTCTCGACCAAGTAGACGTACATGATCGGCCAAATCGTTGTCAATCCCACAGCGAAGATGAACAACCCGACGCCGAGTCCAATGAGAGACTCTGCGCCAATCAGCACGACGAGACCGACGATTCCGAACCCCGTTGCACCGAGTCCGAGGTTGACGGGTTTTCGCCGCTCGCAAAGCACACCGGCTACCGGCGTGACGAGCATTCCGATGACAAACATACTGGCGAACGCAACCGTCGCCTCGAACGTTGTAAACGACTTTTCAACACGAAGAAACGTCGGCAGAAAACTCGCACTGCCTTGCCAGATGAAGTTGAAAACGGCCAGTACGAACAGGTTCGCATACGTCTTTCGGGATCGGAACAATCGAGCACAGACTGACGGGATGTTGAGCGCCACTCTCGAGACAGCATACGACTCACGGTTGAGTCGATGGCTGCTGACAGCTACAGCCCCGAGTAACACGACGACTGGCAAGAACGCGTTACGCCACGCGGCAGCACCAACGACAGTGATTGCTAGTACCGCCGAGAGTGCACTCCCCAAGTTGGCAGCCGCATCTCTAATGCCAAATGCGTGACCACGGTTCTCCTCGAAGAGGTCCCGAATGAGTACGATTCCTGCTGGTTCGAACATTCCGTAGCCAAACCCGATGAAGCCGAGACCAGCAATGAAGATCCAAAACGCACTCGAGAACATCAGCAAGAGGAATCCAACGATCATCAATCCTTGACTGGCGAGCAATACCACACTTGATGTAAGTCGCTCGGAGTAGCGACCTCCTGGATACTGCGCGAGAGCGTTACACGCCCACATGAAGGAGATCGATCCCCCGGCTACGGCCGGAGTGATGTCGAACTCATCGATAATCTCTGGTAACATCGGAGCGATAACGAGGACGCCGGCGAGAGAAACGGTGATTCCGAGCGCATGTACGTTCAGCTGTCTGTCACGATAGTCGTGAAACGCTTTCAGCATCTATATCCTACTTAGATCTGGAATTATAGTGCTTCGTTGCAGCACGCTGCACGTATCGGCTGGGATTTCGGGCAGTGTTCGTGTCAACGACTGCTCGTTCCGCCGGAAAACTATCCGTCGTGACGGAGGCGAGAAAGATCCCTCGAGTGGTGGACGTAGAGCTCTCACTCCACGTGAAACTGGTCTGTCCATTGGTATTTTGTCAGACTCGGCTTCGATAAATAGCTCTTTCGCTGATAATGATCCGGAGTTGCCGCCGTCTCCTCCAAGAACGACCCCTGGTTTTAAGTTATTGCAGATTGGTCTTCTAGTCGGTATATGAGTAGCAAGACTGTCGTACTAGGTGGATCTGGTGCGATGACATCGGGATGTGTCTACGACCTCCATCAGACAAGTGACTTCGACGAGATCGTAGTGGCAGACGCTGATGAAGACAACGCGCGTCGTCTCGTCGAGCTCGTTGATGATGACCGATTTCGATTCGAGCCCGTCGATGCGACTGACACGGATGATCTCGTAAGAGTTCTCGAAGGAGCAGAGTACGTAGTTAATGGCTTGCCGTATCCATTCGAGGAGAACGTTCTCGATGCGATGCAGGAAGTCGGTGACCTCACGGGTGTCGATCTGAACGCGTTTGACTTCGACGAGGTACTCGATCGATCCGAGGAGTTCGCCGAGGCAGGGAACGCGCTCTGGTTTGCCAACGGTGGCCTCGTGAGCACCATCGCACTTGGGATGGTTGCCTGTGAGCAGTTCGATGACGTTGAAGACGTCAATTTCTACTGGGGAATGTGGCGTCTCCTCACACAGACGACGCCTGGCCTTACGGATACAGTCACCTACGAACACAATCCGGACGTTGACGAGCGGGCGAAGTGGGAAGACGGCGAGGTCATCAATGATCTCCCGGCGTTCAGCGAACAGCGGACGTTCGAGTTCCCGGACCCGATTGGGGAAGAAGAGACGTACGTCATCTCCCATCCTGAACCGATCACGTTCCCGAAGTCTCCGGTCGCGCAAGAGAAAAACGCCGATCGTATTATTACGCGGGGAGCATGGCATGACGAGTGGAAGCGCTACGAGCGGACACTTCACGCAGCAAATGCTTTCGAGACCGACTCTCTCGAGGTTGATGGAACAGAAGTCGATCCAGTTGAAGTGATGCAAGAGCAAGTAAAAAGCCAGGGTCTGGAGCTCGAAACGCAGTGGAAGCCGCCCGCGGAGCTATCATCGGAGACAGAGTGGACGCCCCAGACGATCCTCTCGGCTGAAGTAACTGGTACAGCCGACGGACAAAACGGCCGTGCCGTCTTCCACTTCGAGCAACCGTTCCCGTTTTTCGACGGCAACGATATCACGCTGATGCGTGAGTACGGCTGTTACGTCGGTGTTCCACTGTCCGTAACGCTCCAACTCATGGCTGACGGCGATATCGACGAGGACGGAATCTTCATTACCGAAACGAGCGGGCTCGATGCGGACCGATACTTCGAGGAGATGGAAGCTCGAGGATTCGAGCTTACCGCCGAGCAGACGCCGAACAGAACGATTCCGGCGCAAAATCAGGATTAGTCGCTGCGAAAAGCGGTCGCTACGGCTGGATACGCTCCCGTCGTGCCAGCGGTGGTTAGCGACGCATCGAGACAGTCCGATTTCAGCCGCTGGCCGCATTCGGCGTCTCGAGACAGCAGACGAACGTGGCCGGGGCTTATAACTGGTTACGTGTTTCAAAGCGACTGTGGTCGAGAACAGAGCGCCAATACTCGAACTTGAAACGACTGGTTTTACTGACAACTGAACCATTGTAGAACGAGAATAATAATAATGTCGTCAGTTTTAGCAAAGATGAGTATTGTGTATTCTACACATAATTGCTGGCAAAGTATCTATTTTCGATGCCACGCTCCATGAACAACGAACCCAATTTAGCCACCACCGTACCGCACCGAAAAATGCGATCCGTCCGAGATCGAATCCTCCACTAGTAGCTACCGTATTTGACCGCTGACTCTCGATAGGTCCGAATCACCAACTTGACTTTGGCGAGCGGATTGCGATCAAATGGTACGTTCACCTGTTCAAAATCCGCTCGACTCGTTTACGGTCGGCGGCAGAATAATCAGTTATGACTCGAGTATATATTTGCAGCATATGTACAACTCTATAACGAACTTATTCCATATTGGTAATATATATTGTAATTCAATAGATATACAATCTTAAACCGTAGTAAATCATTTCTGCGGTCGTCCGTTGTCGATGCACGACCGGCGAACATTCATACGAGTGTAAAACACGGATGTGTAATCGAAGTTATTAAATAATGGATTACTCCGCCCCGAATGTTGAATGTCAGCATTTGACTTGTCGACATATCGATTTTCCATCTCTTTTTTCTCGGTATTGGAATGTACCCTGGCAAACTCGTAAACCGGTCAGAGGTGACACGAATTCCACTCTTTCTCGAGGTCCTTGGTCCCCGATCGAATCACAATATCCTCTGTCCTGTTTCGGTATCGAAACTCGCAGGAGCAGTCCACTGACGATTTTATGGGAGATTCGAAACGTCCAGATCGTCCCATCATCGACCGAACGCCGACGTGCTGGTACTCGAGAGCAGCTTCGTGAACGAGATTGCGCACCAGATGAGAGGTGCTGGCCGTCGCGTCGGTGGGTACGAGGGATCGCTGCTGAGACACGAGGTGTCGAGGTGATGTACCGAGACGCCTCGAATGGATACCAACTGCTACCCGAGAGTGTTTCTGTCAGCGACCTTGATGAGGAGGTATGAGATCCAATTCACTCCCCTCAAGACGACAGCTAGTCGGAACAGTCGGGACGCTCGTACTCGGAACGCTGGCCGGATGTGGCAATCGATCGGATTCGACCGATGAAGGGGATTCGGCGGCTGGATCGCCGGACGATTCGAACGTGGAACTCGACCTTCGGGAGGCGAACGTTGTTGACGTGTCGTTCGAACGAGACAATAGCCAGTATATGTTCGACGTTACGCTGCGTCACGACGACGAGGGAGAAGATGGATTTGCGAATTGGTGGCAGATCGAACGACTCGACGGGACGCAACTCGGTCGCCGTGAGCTAGCTCACGCACACACGCAGCAACCGTTCACGCGCTCCGAGACGATCGACGTTCCGGACGACGTGACCTGTGTGGTCATCCGAGGGCACGACCAGACACACGAGTACGGCGGGCAACTGATGATCGTGAATCTCGCCTCAAGCGAGATACGAACCGTCGATCAAGGGTCTGATCGGGAGGCCGTCGACGAGAGTGAGTGTCCCTGACACCGAGGCTCGAGGTAGTCGTCTACGACGAGTCGCCGTCGAAGAGTCGTTCGACCATCTCGTCGTCAGGCGTCCAGCCGACGAACTCGCCGCCTTCGAACGGCAGCTCGACGGACGCGATGTAGTTACACAGCCCCACGTAGAAGTCGATGAGCAGGCCGGCCGCGACGATTTCGGCCGGCGAATACGCTCGCGCGAGGGCATCATGGATCGCGTCCGTTACGCCACCGGATTCGACGGCTCGAGCGTACTGGAGCAGAACGAACTCGCTCTCGTCGAACGGCGAGAAATCGTCGCCACCGATGGCCCGCATCTCCTCGAGCGTGACGCCCTTCTCGCGAGCGATGTCGACGTGTTGGTGCCATTCGTAGCGGGCACCGCGAGCTCGAGCGACGGTGAGGATGACCAACTCCTTTTGGCGGTCGCCGAGTTGGTCGTACAGCGTGTTCAGATACTTGAGGGTCGCCTCGAGCACCTCGGGATTGTGCGCCCAGGCACGGAAGATGTGGCGGTCGCCGAGGTATTCATCGGTGAACAGGTGGTGATACTCCTCGGGAATGTCGTCGAGTTCGAGTAATGGCAGTCGTGACATGTGTTTCTGGTTCGTGATCGGTTAGTTGGTCTGATGACTGTGGCGTGGCTCCGAGACAGTGTACGCGCTCTCGTCGGGCGGGCCGGCCTCGAGAAACGCAGCTGCGCGTAGTTCGCCGAGGTCGATCAGCTCGCGGATGAACGACGGGCTCCGATCGACCTTCGTCGAACAGTGGTAGTTCTCTTCCATCGGGATCCGTCGAACGGCGGTCCTCGAAAATTCGTCCTCGGGGAGGTGTCCCGCGTCGATCCACTCGTTGACGCGCTTGATGACGTGGAGCTCCTGGTTCAGCGAAATATTTCCTGCGAGTTCGTTTCGCCGGTCGGCAATCTCCTCGAGCGAGGTGGGTTCGCCCTCGATCTCTTGGGGATTGATCTGGATGACCCACAGTTCGTCGGGCTTGCGATCGGAATCGATGGCCATGAGATCGTCGATCGGTGGGTTCTGCGAGAAGAGGCCATCCCAGTGGAGGTGGCCGTCGATCTCGACGGCTTCGAAAAGGGTCGGGACGGCAGCCGACGCAAGCACCGCTTGCGGCGTCACCTGCTCGTCAACGAACGTCTCGAACACGCCCGCGTTGACGTCGACCGTCCCGACGACGAGTTCCGGGGCGTCTCGCGTACAGAGGTCGGGGATCTCCTCGAATTCGATGTGCCGTTCGAGCAGTTCTCTGATCCGGTCTTTCCCAAGCTCCGAGCTAGGGGTCTGGTACGGGCTGAGCTGTGGAATTGGAACCCCGCTGCTCTCGAGTCGCGAGAGCCCTGTCACCCAGTTATTCAGGACCCGATCGCCGACGTCGGTCGCCGACAGATCGGTCCAGAGTGCCTCGAGGAGTTCGATGGCGCGGGCCTCGTCGGCCGTGACGAGCCCGTACCACGCCGCGAGGGCGTTGAACGCGCCGCCGGAGGTCCCGCTGATCCCGACCAGTTCACAATCGTCGGGCCACTCGCGGAACAGGCCTTTGAGGACGCCGGCAGTGAACGCAGTGTGACTCCCGCCGCCCTGACAGGCGATGGCGACGTTCGTCGGATCGTCCTCACTCATACGTCGTGGTGTAGCCACCGTCCCAGAGCAGGTCGCCACCGTTCAGGTGTCTCGCGTGACTCGAGAATCCGAAGACGAACAGGTTCGCCACCTCGGCGGGCGTCATCATCTCTTTGGTGCGAGCCTGCCCGAGCATCACGTCTTCGATCACCTCCTGTTCGGAGATGCCGCGCTCTTCGGCCGTGTCTTTGATCTGACCAACCATCAGCGGCGTCAGCACGTAGCCGACGCTCACCGAGAATCCTCGAAGTGATCCGCTACCTTCGGCCGCGATCGCTCGAGTCAGTCCCGTGAGGCCGTGTTTAAGCGTGATGTACGCCGGTTTGTTCTGCGTCGCGTAGTGACCGTGCACTGAGGACATGTTCCCGATCGCACCGACGCCGTCGTCCGTTGCCTCGATATGTGGGATAACCAGTTTCGACAGCAAGAACGGCGATCGGAGCATGAGATCGTGCATGAAATCGTACGTCTCCATCGGGAAGTCGGCGAGCGATGCGATGTGTTGCATCCCGGCGATGTTCGCGGCATAGCGGATCGTCCCGAGGTCGGCGGCTTCGTCGACGGTCGCCTCTACGGCCTCGTCGTCGGTAAGGTCGCCCTCGATTGGGACAACTCGTCCATCGGCATCTAGCGACGTTGCGACATCGACTGTTTCCTCGAGCCCTTCTTCGTCGATGTCAACGGCAGCGACGGTCAGCCCGTTGATCGCGAGTGCGACGCTCGTTGCTTGTCCGATGCCTGATCCGCCGCCGGTGACGATCGCGACAGTATCTGTCGTAAAATAATCGTCTGGAACCTGAAGCAAGTCGTCGGTCGAAAGCTCCGGTGGCCTCAATTCAGTGGAACTGTTCGCCATGGGAGGCATACTCCGTCGATCATTATATATGCCAGCCGATCAGGCATGCCCAGTACACACCGTCGAAACAAATTTATACAGCTGATTCGGCGGGTACCATTGAGACGTTACTGTGTCCGTTTCAGCCACGATCGACAGCGAGTACGACCGAAAAAAGCGGTGGGAAAACGGGTCAGCGTTGCCGACGCAGGAGGAACGCACCGATAGCTGCCACGGCACCGATTCCAACCATCACGACGCCAACGGATCCGAATCCGGACTCATCAGTTCGAGTCTCGTCGGTCTGAGACTCGTCACTATCGTCTGCAGTCTGTGATCCGTCACTGGGATATTCCAGTGCGGTGTGATCGTGGACTTCTTTTTCGAAGTGGGTGTGAACCTCAGTGCCTTCGATACTCCCCTCGAGGTGGATCATGTAATCGCCGGACTCGGTAAAGATCACGGGTGCTTGGTAGACACCGGGCTCGCCGTGTTTCTCGGTGACGTCGAGCGGTGTCTTATCGCTCCCGGTGGCCTGAACGGAAACGATCAGGTTCTCGGCCTCATTTTCGATCGGTTCCCCTGTCTCGGTATCGACGACTTCGAGTTCCAACCACATTCGTTCGCCGGTAATGAGGGGTTCGTCCGCACCGCCGAAAGTGATGTCGTACCCGTCGACGTTCTGTGTTTCGTGGGCTGCAACTGGCGTGATAGCACCGACGCTCAGCATTCCGATCAGTACGAGTGCAAGCAATGGTTTGTGGGCGTTCATCCCGACCCACAGTTTCTCAAATTGGAAAATGAACCATCTGGTCTATCTCTCTAAACAATAGTCAAATGAGTAACTGTAACTTGATAGGGAATTGCACAAAGCGGGTACTGAGGCGGATCCATCTCGAAAAACGAAACCATCTCGATATCGACGCCATGTCTAGCTCGCGTCGCCGGCTGGCTTTTTATCTCTGCGTTCCGGCCCGCCCTCTCGGTAAACGGCAGTCACTTACAACAGGAACGTCGTCACGAGAACGATCCCGCTGACGAGTCCAAAGATGACACCGAGCCCCAGTTCCATCAGGTCGCTCGGGACGTATTTTCCCGTACGGGTGCCGATCGTCCCGCCGATCAGCACGCCCGGAATCGACCAGGCGACGACGTACCAGACGGGGGTCGCACTTAGCGCGCGGACAGCCGCCCCGGCAACAGCGGCGACAGCGAGAACGAAAACTGACGTTGCGATCGCGACTCGAGGTGGGACGCGACATCGAATCACGAGCTGTGTCGTGACGATTTCCGGAAGGCCAGCGCTGATGAGTCCGGTAATGAATCCTCCTGTCGTCGCCAGCGCCACGCCGGGTGGGCGCCAGCAGGTATCGTACGCGTACCGCTCGCCATTGGTGGCCTCGACGACGGTTGAACCTCGTCCCGTGTTCTTTCGTTCCAGATACGGTCCTTCACCCTCACCGGGAACGCACTTGTCGGGCGGCTCGTAGTAGACGAGAAACCCGCCGAGGACGACCAGTCCGACGCCGAAGATACCACGTAGCAGCCCTTCTGGGGCGTATTGCGCGGCGAACGCACCGATAACGATCGACGGCACGGCACCGAGTAAGAGCCACTTGGCCGTCGCGTAGTCGACGAGCCCCTGCTTGACGTATGATCGGAGCCCATTCCCCATCCCGAACACCTCCGTCAAAAGTCCGGCACCGATCGCCTGAGCCGGTTGCAGTCCGACGACCAGTAGAAAGAACGGACTAAAAAAGAGCGCTCCCGACACGCCCGAAGCGAGCGCGATCGTCGAAAACACGATCGACACTGGAAACACCCACCAGTGTGCGAGGAACGACTCCATTGGAACCGAGTCGATCGGCAAACTGGTCACGAGTACGTTGCCGAACGATGTCGCTGCCATTCCGGTTGAATACGCGACCAACAGTAGTCCGACCGTGGCGAGTACGAGCCGTCTCACAGCCATCGCGCTCCGATACCCGTGAGAGTCACGATCAACTCGATTTCGGGCGGTCGCTTGGCTCTGACAAACGGGGCTCTCTCTTTCGTTTGGACCACACCGGATTTGGCAAGTCGGTGTGAAGACTCAAGATGCCACTCGAGACTGAGCATCCCGTGGATCAGGATACGGGCGTTCGCGTATGGTTCGGTGACGACGTCTCGAGGACCTACAGAAATCGTCTCGAGGTCGTGTATCGTGGCGTGTGTCATCTCCGTCGTAATACTGTTATCTGGCGATAGTTTGTGAAACCGAGCCGTCTGGTCGCGTTTTCGGTACTCGGGAGATCACTTGTGATGACAGCTCCGAGATCGTATACCGACCGAAGACAGGAGACAAAAAATACCTTCTGTGGTCGTGCATCGCTGTTGCACCGCCGAACGACCGTTTTATATTTCTGTCCCGGTCGACCACGAGCGTTCGACGCAGCGAGCGGTTCGGACGGTGAGAGATCGGAAGACGTTACATCACTGGCCCGTCTAGTTTTGAGTATGAATGGGAGTAGTCGGCTCGTCGTCGCGACGCACGTGCTGACAGTGCTTGCCGTCGTTCGTGATGAACGCCTCTCCTCGGAAAAACTCGCTTGGAGTCTCAATACCAACCCTGTCGTCGTCCGTCGTCTCCTCGGATCCCTGCGGGATGCCGAGCTCGTGACGTCCAAACGGGGACCGAACGGCGGGTTCGCACTGGCCCGGAGTCCGGACGATGTAACGCTGTCCGACATCTACGAGGCGCTCGAGATCGAGTCGCTCTTTACGTTTCATCCGAACGAACCGAACGACGAATGCCCCGTCGGCGATAACATCCAGGCAATCCTCACCGAGACGCTGCAACCGGCTGAGGCCGCCCTGAAAGACGAACTCAAGACAATCACGATCGCCGATCTCAGCCTGCAGATTCTCGAGCAGTCATCGACGCCGATCGAAAGCGTCGAAAGCGCCGATCTTGGTGACTGAAACCGGTATCTCGACTGCCGTTGTTCTTTTTATTCCGTTGTGAAGAGAACGGTGGTGCTCTCAACGAGCGAGTTATTTGATAGTACCTAATTGTAACATCCGAAGTTACAAATAGCGTGGCGACGATTGCACAGTCGATGACGAACGAACTGACCCATCAGGAATGGACGGAGGCACAGGAGGAAACGACGATCATGGTCGACACGCACGACCTGACGGTATCGTACTACGACGAGGGCGACACTGAGGCATCGGAAAACCCACTCGTGTTCCTCCACGGGATTCCGACGTGGTCGTATCTCTGGCGTGGCGTCGCACCGGCCTTCGAAGACGATCGGCGAGTGATCGCACCGGACTTCGTTGGCTACGGGAACTCCGCGATGCACGACGGTTTCGATCGATCGATCCGCGCCCAAGAGCAGGTACTCGACGGACTGGTAGCGCAACTCGAGGTCGACCAGATCGATCTCGTCGCTCACGACATCGGTGGTGGCGTCGCGCTCCGGTACGCGGCACACAACCCGGATGCGGTCGGAAAACTCGTGCTTTCGAACTCGATCGCGTACGACTCGTGGCCGATACAGTTCATCGTCGATCTCGGCCTTCCCGGAACGATCAACGACATGTCCGTCGATGACGTCGACGAACAACTCACCCAGATGTTCCAGTCGACGCTCATCGAGCCCGACGACGAGTTCGTAGAGGCGATGGCCTCCCGCTTTCGCAGCGACGAGGGTCGGATTTCCCTCAGTCGAAACGCGATCGCGACGAATACGAGCCACACGACCGAAATCGACTACAATGCCATCACGGCGGAAACGTCCTTCATCTGGGGAGAAAACGACGGATTCCAGCCGATCGAGTTCGCAGAGCAGTTGAACGACGACCTCGAGGACACCGCTGGTATAGCCCGACTCGACGCAAATCATTGGGTTCCGGAGGATCGCTCGACGGCGTTCGTCGATGCTCTCTCGAGTTTCCTCGAGTGACCCCCGTTCACGACGGGACGCTCGAATCGCGACTCCGGAACTGACGGACAGTCGTCTGTATCGTTCCGCGTGAGCAGGTGAGGGTCAGGTAACTAACCAACGTTCTGGTTCGCTTACTATTAAACCGAACTCGCACGTTAATCAGGGTATGTCCGAACGGACAGATCCAGCTGAACCCAGCACATTGATCGTTGAACTCGAGGACGGCTCCGAACTCGACGACATTCTCGAACTCGAAGCCACCGTCCTCGTCGATTTCTACGCGGACTGGTGTGGCCCATGTCAACTAATGGAAGGAACAGTCGAAGCAGTTGCAGAAGCTGTCGATGCACCTGTCGTGAAAGTGGATGTCGACGCGTTTCCGCAAGTCGCTGCCCGCTTCGACGTCAGTTCGATTCCGACCTTCATTGGATTCACCCAGAGTGAGCCATCCGATCGACTCATCGGAATGCAAGACGAGGAGTCGGTGCGACAACTCGTCGACTGATTTCGATCGACGAGTTGCGCGACTCGAGTGGCTCGAGCGCCAGCAACTACACGGACAAAAAACAACCGTGGCAGCATCATCGCTATCGCGCGTGTTGCCACATCCGAAAAAGAGGCCACGGGAGTTCCCGAGGGGTACTCATGTTATTGTG
The DNA here is from genome assembly GCF_009392895.1 of Natronorubrum aibiense. GTDB lineage: Archaea > Halobacteriota > Halobacteria > Halobacteriales > Natrialbaceae > Natronorubrum > Natronorubrum aibiense. The sequence goes on from NZ_CP045490.1 coordinate 193,735, forward strand.
AGACGAACGGAAAATTCGTGACCGAACGGCGGCGTGTACGGAATGCCGATCGTCTCGTAGACGCCGGACGGGATGCTGATATCACCGAGAACGAGTTCGCCCGTCGTGTCTCGGAGTCCGGTCTTTGGAAGCGCAAGCGTGAATGTGCGCGCCGGGTGGACGGCATCGCCGGGTTCCGCACCCGTCGTCGCGTCAATCCCGGACGGGACGTCCAGCGACAGCACTGTCGTCTCCGCGTTTTCAGCCCACTGGACGAACTCTCGAGTCAGACCACGGAGTGGTCCCTCGAGTCCGTAGCCGACGAGTGCATCGACCACCAGCGCCGGCGTTTCGAGCGCTGTCACATCAGTCCGGATCGGAATCCCCATCCGCTCGAGGAGTTCGTGCTGCGCCGCGACGACACCCGAAAGCGCCGCTGGCTCTCGGTCGAGAACGACAGTAACTGGATACGAACGGTTCGCGAGGTGGCGAGCACACGCGAGGCCGCCACCGCCGTTCCCGCCCCCGCCAGCGAGGACGACGACGGAGCCGCCGTTCGCAAGGGCGAACGTCTCGCGAGTGAGTCCACGGCCGGCCTGTTCCATCATCTGGAGCAACGAGAGGCCGTACGCCTCGATAGCGACCCGGTCGACGTCGCGCATCTCCTCGGCGGTCACTGCAGTCACGCGACGGTCGGTCGTCGTTCGAAACGCGTCGAGATCCATATCTACCGTTACGGCAACCCGGATTACCACTGTTCGGACGAGAGTACGAGCGTTGAGACGAGACACCGTTACCCCGGAGTAATCATCTTACCTATCGCTTAGCTTACAATTATGTCGGTAGGAGGAATACGGTGGTACAGAGGATAACACAATGGCTACTGAAACACCCACGACAACGTCAGTAGGTACCGTTACGGTCACAGACTGGGCAGCAGGTGCGGTCGGCGGCTTCGTCGGCAGCGTTCTGTTCGGCCTCATCATGCAATATGTGATCCCGGCACCGATGCTCGAGATGGCGATTCCGGCGATGTACGGCATCGAGGGGCCGGCACTGATGGCCGGGTGGGCGATCCACCAGTTCCACGGCGTCGTCCTTGGTCTGGCGTACGTCGCGCTCGTCCAGTTCGGGGCGTTTCGCGAGCCGGCGAAACGCGTCGGTCCCGCGATCGGCCTCGGAATCGGTTACGGCGTCCTGACGACCGTACTGCTCGCCGTTCTTGTGATGCCGATTTGGCTGTCCGTCGTCGGATTCCCGATGGCGCCGCCGTTCCCGAATGTCGCGATTCCGGGCACGCTCGTGAGTCTGGTCGGTCACATCGTCTACGCGGTCCCGGTCGCAGTGGCGTACGCGTTGGTCGCTCACGAGTAATCCACGGTCCTTTTTTCGAGTCGATTGCGGCGTTCTTCCGACGGATAGCTGTCGCTCGAGTCGCTGAGTCGATCACGCCCAACGAAGAGGGTGGTAAGGTGAAGACACGACCGGGAGCAGGCTATTTTTAAGCAGCGAGAGCATCTCGGTGCCTACTATTTAGCGCGGGGAGAATGTCAATCGATACCACAATTTATTTTTCTCAGTCGCTCGAGTTCTACGGGCCGGTTTTCATCGGAGAGACGGTCACAGCACGGTGTCGAAGTGACGAACAGCTCGACGGCAACAGATATCGGCTCACGACTCGAGTCGAAAACGAGACCGAGGAGACAATTTTCGACGGAACCGCGACCGTTCTCATCGACGAGTTACCGCTGGAGTGAGAGACAGACTATCGGCGATCTTCGATTCGAGCAATTCCGAGGCGGTCGACCGGGGTTACGATCTGGTAATCCGCTAACTGATCTGTTAGATTATCCTTTATATTCCCGCGGTGCGACGGATACTATGGAGGCACCCGTTGCAGACGCTCCATGTAGTGCAACACCCACCACCGCTTCGATCACGAGATGATCGTGAGCCGCTCGAGAGCCACCCCACCTGCCAGCTCCTGTGCTCCGCCGCGATGCTGGGACCGCTGTCGCGGTCCGGAGCCGACATCCGACTTCGAGGGTGGCTTACAGTTGCGAGCGCACACCACCACGGTGTCTCCATTCGACCGAGAGTGTCGTACTGCATCACGCTGACAGACACACAGGTGTCTGCAGTGTCGATACCCCACCCACCACAGCCACCTTCCATGACTGAACTTACCGATTTCGAACTCCCGAACGCCGCAGCCGGCCCAGATCCGCTTCGACTGCGCGAATACGCCTCGGATCCCGACCGAGACGCGATCGTGCTGCTGTTTCAACGAGACTACCACTGCCCGAAGTGTCGAGAACAGGTCCAGACGGTCGCCTCGAGGTACGACGAGTTCGTCGACCGCCGAACGGCCGTCATCTCGATCCTTCCCGAGTCCATCGAACAGGCAACGCGTTGGAACGACCAGTACGACCTTCCATTTCCGCTCTTGGCCGACGAATCGAAGACGACGAGCGACCAGTACGATCAGCCCACGCGGTTCGGTGCGCTCGGCTCGCTCCACGACATGGTCGGACGGATGCCCGAAGCAGTCCTCATCGACGCGACCGGCCAGGAACCGACGATCGAGTACGTCCACCGCGGCAAACTGCCCGCCGACCGTCCGACAGTCGACGACCTCTTAGAACGCATCGATGCCCTCGTCTCGGCCCGAGTGTGATCGGTGCGGTCGGTGCATCGGGGCTGAAAACACATTTGACGACACGACGACGATACGCGTATCATGACTCCCGTTCCGGACCGACTCTACGACCTTCCGCCGAGTGGCAAACTCGTGTTAAAAGTCCTTGCCGTCGACGGCGCGATGACACAAAGTCAACTCGCAGCCGAAACGCGGCTGAGCAAACGGACCGTTCGGTACGCACTCGATGCGCTCCGTGATACCGGCGTCCTTCACGAACAGGTGTACTTCCGCGACGCGAGAAAATCGCTCTACTCGGTTTCGGATTCGGTGCTGACCGACGAGTCGACGGCCGCGGACGACTGACTTTCTTCCACGTAACCGCCTAACGAGGGCGTTCGCGAGCACTTATACGTTACCACGTGTTACCTAGTAGTGTAAGGTAACTAATCGAGGAGAGACCCCATGTCCACGGATACGACACACCCCAACCAGCAGCCAACGATCGGCATCGACGCCACCTCGCTCGAGCACTACGCGGCCGTTCGAACGGAGAACGACCATTTGATCGTCTACGACGAACGCGACGAGGACGCCTGGATTCAATCGGACGACTGGACCGACGCGCTCATCATGACGTGAGGTACCGGACTCCGGCTCACCGGATGGCACAGCGAGCGACAATTTTTGACATCCTCCTGCGCCTGAAGACGCAGGAATCCCGAGCGGTGGGAGTTTCAGGTCTACAACCACGGATGCCGCCACTTTGCGGGAGTTCGCGTCTAACCCAGCCCTCGTGGTCGGTGGCTGACTGGCGGTGCCAAACCGCCGGTACTCCTATCCTCAGCGCCTTTAACTCCCATCTGTTGTTTTTGCCAGCAGGGAGTCGCTAACACGTCGACGGATTTGGAGGTATCGTGGGCTTGCTCAACCGACAGGCACGAGACGAACCCTTCGAGGATTCGCGTTCACCGCGCCGGCATTTCGGATACTGCCTCGTTATGTGGGCGGACAGGCCGTGGTTCGAAAATCTTTGATTTTCGTCATCACGAGAGAGCGAAGCTCTCTCGAACGACCTCCGACGGTCGTTCGGAATCCGCTCCGTTCCGACCTGACCTTGCTACTAGATCGCAGTTCCGTGCATTTGGAGTTTTTGGATTTGAAACTCAGAGTATACTTCTATCAGTTGATCGGATCACTGAGTGACGGCGCGTATCCACTCCGTGAACGACGTGGTATTGCGCCTGCTCCGCATATAAGGGATATCGTAGCCACCCGGAGGGTCCGACGTCCGGCTTCGGTAGCGCATCTTAGTCCTTCGTCGAAAAACGACGAACTCCTCCGAGAATCCCTCTCAGTGGTGATGGTGGTGGCCGCCATCACCGCGGCTGAACTGGCCTGAAAACGCGCGCTGGACGACTTCTGGGAGTGCCGGATGGATGTGCACAGCGTCGCGAATGTCCTGTACTGTCCCCGTCCCCGCTTTCATCGCGACGACGACTTCCTGAACGAGCGACGACGCCTCCGGGCCGATGATATGACAGCCGAGAATCTCGCCCTCCAGATCGATGAGCACCTTCACGAACCCCTCGGCGTGCATCGCGTCGCCGCGAGCGGTGTTTTCGTAGCGGTAAGTGTTCGTCGCGTACTCTTGGCCCGCAGCGCGGAGATCCTGCTCGAGCGCGCCGACCCCGGCGACTTCGGGTGACGCGAAGACGGCAAACGGCATCGCGCTGTAGTCGACCGGCTGCAGATCGTCGCCGAAGATGTTCCGGACGGCCGTTCGCGCCTCGTGGTTTGCGCTGTGTTTCAGCAGGTATTCGCCGACGATATCGCCGAGTGCCCACACGCCGTTGGCGGAGGTCCGCAGGTACTCGTCGGTCTCGATGAAGCCGCGTGCGTCGGTCTCGACGTTCGCCGCACCGACGTTCAGCGTGTCCGTGTTGGGAACGCGCCCCGCTGCGATGAGCAGCTCATCTCCGGACACCGTCACAGGGGCTTCGTCCTCGAGGAGTCCGCCGTCAGGTCCGTACTCGTACGGTCGTGCTTCGACGGTCACCGTGCCGTCGGCTTCGGAAACCGCCGTCGCAGCGTGTCCTGTGTGCACGGTAAATCGGTCTGCATATCGATCGGTGAACGCCGCCGCGACCTCCTCGTCGGCCTCCGGGAGGAGAGAGGGTCGACGACCGATGATCGTCACGTCGCTGCCGAACGTCTCGAAGAAGTGGCCGAGTTCGGCCGCAATGTAGCCGCCGCCAACGATGACGAGGTGGTCGGGCCGCGACTCCAGTTGGAGGGCGTCGGTACTCGTCAGATAGGTCGTCTCCTCGATGCCGTCGATGTCAGGAACCGACGGCCGGGTTCCGGCGGCGATCAGGACCGTGTCCGCTCGCAGACGCGTCCCGTCGTCTTCCCCGCCGGAGATTTCGATGGTCCGTTCGTCGACGAACCGTCCTTCTCCCTCGAACAGTTCGTGAGCGGATGACGAGCGCAGTCCGCGGCGGATCGACTCGGAATCGGCTTCGACTTCCTCGGTGACGTCGCGGACGATGTCGGCAAAGGCGATATCGTCGACGGTCGCGTCGATATGGAACTCGTCGGCCCGCTCGATCGTTTCCAGAACGTCTGCATGATACAACAACAGCTTCGACGGAATACAGCCACGGTTGAGACACGTGCCGCCGAGCGGCCCCTTCTCGATTATGGCGACGGACTGCCCTTGATTCGCCGCGACGTTTGCTACGTCGAGCCCGGAGCCCGAACCGATAACTAAGAAATCGAATTCCTCCATACACACACCGTAGACCCCCTGACTAATGAAAGTCCGAGTTACGAGCGGGTAAGTTGGTTCGCCACGTCGCTACTTCGTTCTCGTACGTGTACATCGATTCTGGTTGTTGCTACAGTAACAACTGAAATAGTTCACACACCGATCGCACGACGGCTGTGCGATCAGATGTGCACTGACTTCCGGTGGCTACTATCGTCTCAGTCGTACGTGTGGAAGTCGACGGCCTGCTCGAGGAGGGCATCGGGGATCCCTGGAACGTCTTCGGATCGAACCGGCCCCGCCTCGTCGATGAGGTCGGGATCGCGCGGGAAATCGCGCAGTGCGAAGTGAATCGAAATCCCTGCTTTCGCACCGTCGGCGAGTGCGATCAGTACTTGATTGTGTCCCGGTGTCAGATCGCCGACGGCGTATACCCCGTCGGTAGATGTCCGGCCGTGATCGTCGACGTCGACGGTTCCGTCGTCGTTGATGTCACACTCGAGTTCCCGTGCCAGTCCGTTGGTGTACTCGGCGCCGTACATTGCAAATCCGCCTTTGTATTCGCGGACTGTTCCGTCGGCGAACTCCATGGCTTTCAACCAGCCGTCCTCGCCGTTCTGGATTCTGGTAATGTCCTCGTGGATCACGTCGATCGGATGCGTCTCGAGCATCGCGGCCGTCTCGTCGCTCCATTCCGGTTCCTCGCCGCGGGTGAGCAGATCGACCTCGTCGGTGAAGTTCAACATGATCGCGGCAACGTGGGCGGCACTCTCCGAATGTCCCATCACGTACACCGACTGATCGACGAACATGTGTGCATCGCAGTGCAGACAGTAGTGCAGGCCACGGCCGGTCCGGGGCAGTGGTGGATCTGGTCGGACGTCGTTGAACCCGGTTGCGAGCACGACGTGGTCGGCGGTAGCCGAGCCGTCGGTTGTCTCAAGCTCGAACGGGCTGCCGTCACGGCCGATGTCGGTCACGTACTCTCTGCGGTAGTCCGCGCCGTAGGACTGGAGCTGTTCGACGGCCGTCTCGAGGAACTCGCGTCCGGAGATCGACTCGGGAACGCCGAGGACGTTGTGCGTGTCCTGCATCATCGCGGCACGGCCGCCGCCACGATCGAAGACTGCGGTTTCGTGTCCGAGTCGTGCGGCATAGAGGGCAGTCGTCAGTCCGGCCGGTCCGCCGCCGATGACGGCGACCTCGTAGTGGTCTGGGGAGTCGGTAGTGCTCGTCATATGGTTACTAACAGTAACCCAGTTACATTTGGTTGGGTATAACGTTCAGCCAACCGTTCTGTCACCCCCTTACCGGATGGTAGCCGTGCCGAGAACGCGTGCTTCTCTGTGCGCGTCACTTACTAGTCGTAACTAAGATACAATACGTAACTATATGTTGCTCCAGTGCAACCGGTATACTATGAGCGAGTCGACAGAGCAACTGGAAGTGTGGTGTGCGGGCAAAGACTGGTGTCCGGTCACGGCGACTGCAACGCTTATTGGTAAGAAGTGGCATACCGTTGTCCTCCACCGACTGCTCGACAACGGGCCGCTCGGATTTAACGCGCTCAAAGAGGAAGTCGGTGGCATCTCGAGTAAGGTTCTCTCGGATGTCCTCGAGGATTTAGAACAGAAACAGTTGATCAACAGGGAAATCGTCAACGAAAAACCGGTCCGCGTCGAGTACTCGCTGACCGACCTCGGCAAGTCGCTCGAGTCGGTGATCCTCGAGATGGCCGACTGGGGACAGAAACACCTGATGCCTGCCGAGACGAAAGATAACTCGATAACCAGCGTCTGAGGCGGGTGAGGAATCCGTAACCTCGTTACTCGTCCGTTCGCGTGAGCTTTTATGTCCGACGACTGTACTGGAAGACGCAATGACGAACGCAGCAGTCGTAATCCTCGCAGGAACCGAATCGCACGCCGACGTCGGTCGAATGGTCAACGGCCTCGAGACGGCAAAAGAGTTCGCGCAAGCGGATGGCGACGATGTCGAACTGATCTTCGACGGAGCGGGCACGCAGTGGATACCGGAGTTAGAAGACGAATCGAGTGACTATCACGAGCTGTACCAGGCCGTGCGGGACGATGCAGCAGCCTGTGACTTCTGTGCCGGGGCGTTCGGCGTCGAAGACGCGATCGACGATGCGGGTGTCGTGACGCTCGACGACCACGACGGGCATCCGAGCGTGCAGTCGCTCGTCGACGACGACTACGAAGTCATCACCTTCTAATCGAAGTCACCCGAATTGATCGGCATTGCGTCGGACGCGACCGCCGAAACAGGACGTAGTGGCGACTCTCACCGCTTCTCACGTCGTTTCTCCGATCACGTCGATCGTTCCAGCGACGTAGATCAGGCTCACAAGCAACAGCCCGATTCCGAGTGGCAACAGCCACGCGAACATCGTCAGCAAGAGTCCACTCGCCTGTATCCCGAGTGCGATCAGGACGACGGGACCACAGCAAACGGTGCCGGACAGCAGTGCAGGCACCGACGCAAGCAAGCCGGAACCCGCGCCGATTCCGCAGGCTGCTGGCTGAACGGTCGCAAGATAGGTCAGACCGAGATTGATACCGACGAGGCTGGCGACCAGGAGACCGAGCGCCACGTTGATCGGCGACAGTAGCAATCGAACGACGCCAGTGTCCAGAAGCGCGACCGCTTCGAACGAGGCAGGACCGGTTCGGAGGAACATTCGATTCAGCGGGTCGTCGACCACGATCAAGTTCGCCGTCACGTCGGGTCGAAACGCGAGATCACCGATCACCCAGAGAAAGACCGTCAGATAGCTGATCACGATGACGGCCGTGATCGCTAGCGAATCGGAGCGGCGAACGACGAGTCCGATTGCAGCGACCGTCTCTTCGAAGCGCCGTTTTGGCTGTAGTGTAAACCGATTCTCGGCGCTCATTCGTGGACCTCCGTCGACGGATAGTACCCGTACCAGGCGAACCACATCGCGTCGAACGCGATTTCGCGCTCGAGCGGCAGCGCATCTGCATCGTACTCGTCACCATCGACGGTGATGTCCCCGCCATCGGATTCGACCGACTCAGTATCGGGATTTCGATACACGTAGCCCGTGTCGAGTTTCTCGTCGTAGACGGTCACGTACGGAACATCACTCATCGTTCCGTCGACGACTACGCGCTCGCGAAGCGTTGCTTTGGGAACGGCCATCGAGCCATCGGCGTTCCGGGCCCCGACGACGACCTCCTTCGCGGGAAACCGATCGTCGGTCGCAAGCGGACTGAACAGCGTATTCTCGTTCTCGTAGTACCCGCTCCGTGGATTGTATCCGCCGTACGGATCGGCACCATAATCCCGAATGTGGCCGGTCTCCTCCGTGAGAACGACCGTCTCCGGGTGCTGCTTGCGCCACCGTTCCCACGTGGTCCAGGTTACCTGCACTTCCTCGAGGTATGCTCCCTCGTGTGGACCACGGATTCCCCGCGCGAGTATCTGTGGCCACCACGTCTCCGTGCCGCGGTCGAACATGACGAGATTGCTATTAATCAGTCGTCCGCTGACGCCGAATTCGCCGTCACCGCGGGAAAAGCCCTGTGCCGTCCCCGTCAGCGGACAGTACGTCACCGCAACCGACTCCCCACCGAGACGATCGTTCACGACTTCGTGCCAGACGAGAATGTACTGCGGATACGCTTTCGATTCACCGTTTAGTTCGACACCGAAGACCGGATCACCGTCCGCCAGATTCGTCGGTGGCGTCTCAGCCGAAATGAACTGCGGTTCGTCGATGGCGGGGATCCCATCTTGACCGGGACCACCGGAGAGACTCGCGTCCTCGAGTTCGTCGGTCGTGTACTCCTCGGGGAGCGACCGGTCGGCTATCGGTGGCTCGCCAACCGACGTGTCTTCGTCAGCCCCACGACCAAACGCATCGGAGCGATTCAGACATCCTGCCAGCGCAGCGAGACCGACGCTCCCGGCTGTGCGGATAACATGCCGTCTGGAGAGACCGTTAATTTGCTGTCCATCTCGCATAGGAGGTCTACTAGAGCGGCAACTCAATAACCGGGCGTCGGTCGTGCATGGCCGACACACAGACGAGTTTGAATATATATCCTTGGTCGACGAAACCGTGAGCGTGGACCAGCATGAGGACGACGGAGGCAGGGAACGCGATGGCGGGACGGAACCGGTTCGAACGAATCCGAGAGCAACGAATCCGTTTCGAAACGGTATCGATCGACGCCGAGTACTGCAGTCGTCAGCCGCCGTCGGAGCAGCGACGACCCTGTCCGGCTGTCTGTCCGATACGAGTGGCCAACGAGCGCCGACGGTGTACGTGTTCAACAACGGTGATCGAACGCTGAGTATCATCGACGCCGACACCGACGAACTGCTCGAGACCGTCTTCATCGGGACGACCGCATCGTTCCCGGCCAACCAGTACGGAACCGGCGTCGATTCCGAGTACGATACGCTCTGGCTCAACGTTTCAGGCGGCGTCAAAGCCATCGACCAGCACACGTTAGACGAGGTCGCATCGATCGACACCGGGTTCGGACCGAACTATCCCAACCTGACTCCGACAGAGGAGTATCTGCTCGTCGCTGCTGGCGGGACGACGACGATCGACCCCGAACCCGACGAGCCGACCGATCACGTCCTCGTTCGAATCGATGCCGACCGGGAGAGCGACACGTTCGGCGAGGTGACGGGAGAGATACCGGTCGGCTACACCGGGCCGTGTGATGTGACGTTCGAGCCGAGTGGTGAGTACGGATTCGTCGCGGACATCGCAAACGAGACGCTGACTGTCGTTCGCGTCGATCCGTTCGAAATCGCCGCTCGAGTCGACATCGGCGACCCTACCGGAGACGGACACGTCCTTCCGTTCATGTGTACGGCCTCGTTCGACGGCGACCGTCTCCTGGTCGAAAACGGCGAGGGTGGGCTCGGATCAGACCCAGACATCCCGCGCCGAGGATCAGAAAGTATCTGGGATACCTCCGATCCGGAGGCGCCGACCGAACTCGAACGTATCACTCGAGACGACGGATTATCAGCCCCGACGATTACGAGCGAGGTAGATCCAGAAACCGAGGCAGCCTACCTCTTTACTCCCGGTATCGACGCCGTCACGGTGATCGACCTCGAGGAGCGAGCCGTCGACCGCGAACTCGATATCGGCGGTAGAGCGACCTCGGGTGCGTGGGCCCCTTCGCGAGAGAAACTGTATGTTCCGGTGCAGACCGCAAATCACGTCGCTGTGATCGACCGTGACCGGCGAGAGGTGCTCACGACTATCGACACTGGGGAGTCCCCAACGGGTGCTGTCGGCGGAATGGTTCGACCCGAGACGACCACTACCCAGCGACTACAGAGTTCGCTGGCAACGCTCGGGCTCTCAGTCGGCGACCGAGAGCCGACGTTCTGTCCGGATGACAACTGCTACTGCGGATGACGGGTACGAGTCGTCTGCGATCGCGATGATGAACGCGTGCTCGACGATTATCTCTTGAAGACATGTCGTCATCCAGTACTGAAACGGGGTTACTAATCGGTAACATGATACTATTTGATCCTGGCCCGTGGAGAGTACAGCAGAGATGAGACCTCGATGACTCGAGTACGATTCGAACTCGTGAACTCGAGAGACTGTTCACCAACAATGCCGACTGGTATCAGTGGCTTGTTCAGAAACGAACCGCGACCGGCACCGACTATTCCGCACCCAGATAACAAATGAGTGAGACAATACACGTTCAGCGAGGAGACTTGACCTCCACAGAGATCCTCGAGAAGGTCGACACGGGAAACCGGGTTATTATCGAGATCGATCTGTTAGGACAAACGGTCCGAATGGCCCTCCGAAAACGCAGTGGGACGTACTACTGTGACACACCGATAAAACTCCTCAAATACGACACGCCGGAGGAGATGCGGACTTGTCTCGAGCGATATAAACTCGCAACGCCAGATACGAAACCGACCGTTGGGGGCAGCGCTGATCTGCCACAGAGTTAGTGACCTAACAAGCAAATGGAGGACCTCCGAATGACACACGACAGTATTCGCGGTATCGACTCAAACGGCTACTCACAACGATGAGTGAGCAGAATTACAGGCACGTCGAGGCCGTGCGTATCACCGACCCAACGTTCGCTCAGGTGCTCGAGTGCGTGCTCGGGGTCCACACCCATGAACGGCGCGCGTATTTCGCACTGCTCGAGGCACCCGGCAGTACGACGACCGAACTGGCCGACGACCTCGACCGGGATCGGAGCAGTGTGAACCGTTCGCTTTCGACGCTCTCGGAGAAGGGGTTGATCGAGCGCGATCGGAAAATACTTGATGGGGGCGGGTACGTGTACCAGTATTTTCCGATCCCGCTCTCGGAAGCCAAGGAGTTGCTGCACTCGTCCGTCGATCGGTGGACGATGCATGTTCACGACGAAATCGAATCGTTCGACGTTCGATAATTCGGTCTCGAGCAGTCATCTGTCACGGGTCGGTGCTCGAGGGCAGTCTGCCAACTGTCGCTCTTCGAATCGGGATGCCCGACCGAGCTGGAGGTCCGTCGAAAAGAGTGGCCGATAAGAGATGTATACATGTGTGGTGGTGGGGCACCGACGATACACTCCCGCGACAGGATCAATCACCTCTCTCGCAACAGTCCACCTGTATGGCAACGAATCTACCAGGGTCCGTCGATCGGCGCCGATTGCTACAAGTACTGGGTGCGAGCGGAGCACTCGCCGTTGCAGGGTGTCTCGGTGACGAGGACGAGACAGCCGGCGCGACCGACGAGTCGGACAACGACGATGCAAATGGAGACGAGACGGGGACCGATGAGATGAGCGGCGAGGACCCGAACCTCGAGCCAGCGCCGACCGGCGACAGCCTGACGAACGAGGAAATCGTCGCACTCGTCGACGCGTTTGACGACACCGTCTTTCAGGGCGAGCAGAGCGATCCGTTTACGCCGTCACACGTGACGAAATGGGTAAGCGACGACACGTTCATCTTCCTGCATTTCGACGAACCGAACCCCGAAGAGGCGAACAATCTTCTCTGGATGGGTGTCGGTGTCAAAGGCGTCTTCTCCGAGGAGGGACAGCCGGGTTCTGAATTCACGCACTTCCACCAAGCCGAGTCGGATTCCTGGGACGGCGGTCACGGTGGTGAACCCGGCGACGAAGGCTACTGGCTCACGCACATCGCCGTCGACGAGTTCGAGAGCCCCTTTGGCCAGACCGAACCCGGCGTCGACTACGACTTTATGCCCACTCCCCCACAGGCGTTCGACGGCGACTCGACGGCGGATTTCGAGGTCGAAGGGCAGGGCGGACTCGACGACGACGATATCGAGACGCTGATCGATCTCTTCGACGACGAACCGTTCGAGGGCGGGCAAGCGGAAGACGGGTATCCGAACGTCCCGTCACACATCGCCAAGTGGGTCACCGAGGACGTCTTCGTGTTCCTGCACTTCGACGAACCGGATCTCAGAGAGGCGAACGACCTCATCTACTACGGAATCGGCGTGCGTGGCGACTTCTCCGCGGAGAGTCAACCCCACGAGGACGACTTCACACACTTCCACAAATGGAGTGCGGAGTCCTGGGAAGGCGGCCACGGCGGACAGGACGGACAACACGGCTACTGGCTCGTCCACCACGCCGTCCGTCCACTCGAGATGCCCTGGGGCGACGTCGACGTTGGCATCGATCGGAGCTTCATGCCGACACCACTGGAGTGAATTTCCATGTCACCGAACCGTTCCGAGTGGACTCGGCGGCAGCTACTCCACCGCTCGAGTGTTGCTTCGGTCATCGGTATCTCGGCGCTTGCCGGCTGTCTCGACTCCGAAACCGATGAGACCAGTGGGACGGCGGACGAAGACGAATCCGCCGATGGCGACGAACTGGACGAGGGAGACGAATCGACGGCGATGGACGACGCAGCCGAAGACGACGGAGACGACGAAACGAACGGTATCGTCGATATGACCGGCGACGAGACCGTCGAGATCGAACTCGTCGACAACGAAGGCGGCGACGGCGCGTTCGCGTTCGAGCCCGACCACGTGCGGCTCAGTGTCGGGACGACCGTTCGGTGGGTCAGCACTCACGACATCTTCCATACGATCACGTCGACGGAGTCGCTCGAGCAGAAGTCGCCGAGTGGTGAGTTTCGACAAACCGTCTCGGCTGAAGGGGACAGCTACGAGTGGACTGCCGACGAACCCGGTACACAATTTTATTACTGTGAACCACACGCCGGATTCATGGATGGGACACTCGAGATCGAGTGACGAAATCCGAGCGAAGAACGAACCTCTTGAGGAACAACCCCGACAGTCGGCCTGCGTTAGCGTCGTGCTCGGAGTCGTGTTCGTGACGAACACGGCGTCGATCAGGTTTGACTCAACGGGAGCGAAGCTGCGAGAGCATCAGTCGGTCGCAAGGCTGTCCCATTCCCGCACGGTTCCACCGTGGTCGTCAGCGAACGTTTCGGCGTCATCTCGAGCCGAGAACGGAAGGTAATCGTCACCCATCGCCCCCTGAACCTCGCTATCAGCAACGTAGTAGCACTCCGTCGCGTCAGCGAAATCATCTGCAGCGGCGTGCGTCGAGATGTGCAGCGCTTCGTCACCCTCGAGAAGTTCGTACTCGACACTCGAGTAGTCGGTGACGAACGTACCACGCTCCGTCCAACCGCGTGAGGTCTGTCGTGCGGCGTACTCGAGGAGTTCGGCGACGCTGTCGAACCAAGCGGGCCCGTCTCGCACGTCGGGGTTGCCGTCCTCGTAGAAGACCTGTCCGGCAGGGCCGTATTGATCGGTAATCATCATACCACAGACGTCACACGTCTGCCCGTCGGTGAGCGCAATCGGCTCCGCGGGGTCGTCGCTGTCGTCGTCACTGAGACAGCCCGCGAGGGAGGCGGTTGCGAGCGTGCCGATCCCGAACAGCACCCGACGGCGGTCAGTCCGGGACGAAGCCAGTCGCTGCGTCATAGTCGCCGCCTCCTGACGGCCACTGCTGCGATTGCGAGCGGACCGACGATCCACGCGACGAGCGCAGCGCTCAGGAGCTCAGCCGACAGCCCTGCCGCGGCGATCACGGCGGCGAAGCCGGCGTCACCGCCAGCGCCGAGTGCACCCAGCACGAGCGCCCGGAAGACGCCCGTCGGGTTGGCGAGGACCGCCGCCGAGACGGCCAGATTAGGGAGCGAAAACGCCGCGATTACGCCGAGTGCGAGCAGATCGTGGACGAGGACGAACCAGGCCCACCCGAGCAGTGCAAGCCCCAGCGCGTGCGTTTTCTCTCGAGCGATCGTCGACAGGCAGACGCCGACTGCGAGAAACGCCAGCGCGAGGCCAACCGTGGCGAGCAGAAAGCCGACGTACGACTCGAAGCCGTCGAACCCGTACTCGAGCAGGAGCAGGATACCGGCGCTCCCGAAGCCGATGACGGTCGCACTCCCGAGGACGGTCGCACGGCCGACGGCCGTTCCGAGGACGACCCACGACCGCGAGACGGGCAGCGAGAACAGCGTCTGGAGCCAGCCACTCTCCTCGCGGCCGACGATCGCATCGTAGCTGAACGCGAGTGCGACGAGCGGCACGAGGTAGACCACGAGGGCAGCGAGACTCGCGACGATACGCTCGAAGCCGGTCGGACTCGTTTCCGAACCGCTGAACGTCGCCATCCCGAGCGCGAACACGGCGAAGATTCCCGTGAGCGCGACGATCCACCGGCTCCGGACGGCCAGTCGATACTCCGTTTCGGCGACGACGAACAACTGTCCGAGCGGGGTGCCCGAGTCGCCGCTGTGGGCTCTGTCCATGCCCGTCCCGTAGCCGCCGTCGGGTTTCGGCTCGGTGGCGTTCGATTCGACAGCGGCTCCTGAGTCCGCAGTCGGCTCTCCATCGCAGCCGTCTCGTGGACGATCGGCGGTCATGCTGGTACCTCCGTGTCGTCGGTTTCGGCCGCGAGCGCCTCGTGGAACGCCGCCTCGAGGCCCGGTTCGTGCACTTCGAGGCCGTCGAGACGATGCTGCTGTTCGCCGAGTGTGGCGACGAGGTCGAACGCGTCCTCGCGATCGCAGACGATCTCGAGCGTGTCACCGGTATCGGTGACGTCGCCGTGACCCTGCACGGCCTCGAGCACGGCAGCGCGGTCGGCTGTGGGCTGACAGACGACGGTCACGTGATCGTCGACCGACCGGCGCAGTTCGTCGACGGCACCGGCAGCGCGGAGACGGCCGTCCTGCAGGATCGCGACCTCGTCACAGAGGCGTTCGATCTCGCTCAGGACGTGCGAGGAGATGACGACCGTGGCGTCCGTCTCGCGGTCGATCCGTTCGATGAGTCGGTGAAACGCCGCCACGCCCCGCGGGTCCAGTCCCGCGGTCGGCTCGTCGAGGACGAGCACAGGTGGACGGGAGAGCAGGACGGACGCGAGGCCGAGTCGCCGAGCCATCCCGTTCGAGTAGCCCGAGACGGCCCGGTCGGCGGCATCGGAGAGCCCGACGAGATCGAGACACTCCGCGATGCGGGCCGTTCGACCGGAGAGCCCGCGAATACGCGCGTGCACCGAGAGCACTTCTCGTCCCGTCATCGACGGTGGGAAGCCGCTGTGTTCGGGCAGAAACCCGACGCGCTCACGGACGCGATGGCCCGCGGTCTCGACGTCGAGTCCGCCGACTTCGATGCGCCCTGCGTCGGGCCGGTCGTGGCCGACCAGCAGTTCGAACAGCGTCGTCTTTCCCGCGCCGTTCGTCCCGAGGACGCCGAACGTCGACCCCGAAGGGACCTCGAAGGAGGGCCCATCGAGGGCGACGACGTCGCCGTATCGCTTGTGAACGTCAGTGATCGTGATCTTCATAGTAGGTCCTCCAGTTGTCGTGTGGCGAGTCGGCAAGCGGTCTGTGGTCGACGATTCCGGGCGTCTCGAGGACGGGGAACGAACTCTCAGCGAGTGTGACGGCGTCGAACGCGGGACTCTCGGCGAAGATGGCTGCCTGCGGCGTCTCGTAGACGAGCCGTTCGACGGTGCCGGCCGGTTGATGCCGGTTCTCGCTGATTCCGTCGGCGTCGAGGTCCGCGGTACGTGCCTCCGACCAGTAGTTGCCCCGATCGGTGTCGTTCCAGTGGGCCTGCGAGTTCGTCTCTGCGAACGCCGCCTGCCCGTTCCGGATGAAGCTGTTCCCCGCGACGGTCTCCGTACTGCTGCCCGCCGTGATGTGGATGCCGACCTCGTTCTCGAGGACGAGGTTCGACTCGAGGCGGTTGTCCTGAGAGTTGTGGACGTAGAGGCCGTTGCCGTTGCCGACGAGGTCGTTGCCGCGGATCTCGCTGTCCTCGACATCTTTGACGAGGATCCCGTGGCCGCTCGTGCCGTCGTTGTTCACCGCGGTGTTGTTCAGGAGCGTCAGCTCCTTCGAGACCATCAGCGCGAAGCCAACGTCGTTGTCGAAGGCGACGTTGTCCTCGAGGTGGTTGTCGTTCGAGTACATGTAGTGGACGCCGTAGCGCATGTCCCACATGGTGTTGTCCTCGGCGACGACGCCTTCGGCCCACTGGTAGTAGATCCCGTCGCGGACGGTCGTGATGGTGTTGTTCCGAACCTCGGTGTCGGTCGCTTCCCAGAGGTGGATGCCGTTGCCACGTTCGGCCAGCGGCTGGTCGTCGCGACCGGCGATGATCGAGTCCTCGACGGTCACGTCCTCGACGCTGCCGATCCAGACGCCGAACTGGATCTTCGTCAGTCGAAGCGCCGACAGCGTCGCGCTCGAGCCGTTGACCACGACACCGCTGTCCGTGTCCTGCCGATCGCTCCCGGCGTTGCGGATCCAGACGTTCTCGAGGGAGACGTCGTCGGCCTCGATCTCGACGACGCGGCCCTCGCCGCCGCCGTCGATCACCGCACCGTCGCGCTCGAGGGCTGTGAGCGTCACGCCCGGCGTGTCCACGATGACGCGTTCGTCGAACTGCCCCTCGAGGTGGATCGTGTCTCCCGGGTCGGCGGCGTCGACTGCCGCTTGCACCGAGTCGAACTCCCGGTTGTCGATCGTCGCGGTGCCGTCAGCGGCGGGCTCTTCAACGTCGTGGACCGCTGGCGTCTCCGCGCGCCAGCTGTCGACACTCTCGGCATCGGTCGACTTGGTCGTCGCGGCGACGCCCGCTCCCGCCAGCGAGCAGACGAGGAGCACTGCAGAGGCGATGGCGAACGTTCCTTCTCTCACGGTGGATCACCGTCCGGCGGCGTTCGCGGATGTTCGGTTGCGGTCGGTTCGTCGTCGGTCACGGCTGCCGACTTCCGACGGCCGTCTCGAGCCGGTGGCTGATTGCCGCTCGAGGCGGACCGACTGCCGCCGTCGGTCTCGAGGTGCTCGTCGGTCTCGGGGGTCGATTGGCGGTTGGGTGCCGTGGGCGGGGATTCGTCGTCACCCTCACGACGGCGGATGCGATCCCGAATGCGCTCTCCCATTCCGGAGACGAGCGCGGGCACGTCGGTGATCGTCGCCGTCGACGTACGGAGGGCGAAGGCGATGGCTAACAGGACGACTCCGCCGGCCATCATGTACCCGCCGGGGCCGAACCACGCGGTGCCGCTGATGTTCGCGACCTCGTAAGTGCCGGCAAGCGGTGGCGTAAAGCCCTCGACGCCGTTGAGCGGGGCGTCCGGGTCCAGAGTGTGGCCGGCCTGATAGAGCCGGTACTGGATCAGGGCCCCCATCGTCCCGAAGATCGCGAGTGCGCCGGCGAACAGCGCGGTCAGCCCGCGCGAGAGCCGCTCGGTTGGCAGGGCAGCGACGATCGCCGAGGCTGCGGCCATGCCGAGGAACACGACCGGGCCGAGCACCCACTCGGGAACGTCGATCGCCTTCTCGTGGGGCTCGTAGTTGGGCTCGACGTACACCGGATCCGGGTAGTAGAACCCGACGTACTTGTTGAGCCCACGGACTTCTTTCCAGTCACCGCCGATCTCCGGGTGGGCGTAGAGTTCCACGACGAGCGGATCGACGTACTGCGGCGCCGTCAGCGTGATCCGCCACACCGGAACGCGCAGAGCGAGCACGAACAGCACGGCTGCGACGAGCGGGAGCAGTCGCCTGAGTTCGAACAGCCGCGTGAGGCGGGGTCGGGTCATGGTGAGATCACTCCGCTGGTTCGACGAGCAGTCGCGAGCGCATCTCAAGGTGGAGTGCGCTACAGAAGAACGCACAGTACATCCAGTAGACGCCCGGCTCGTCGGCTGTGAATGTCACTTCGCGGGTCTCCTGTGGTGCGAGCTTGATGTTGACGTCGTACTCGGGGATGGCAAGCGAGTGCAGGAGGTCGGCCGTCTGCTCGACGTTCGTCACGGTAAACGTCACTTCGTCGCCTTCGGTGACGGTGACGTCCGTGAAGCCGAACTGGTTGCGCTGGGAGTGCATTTTCACGTGCACACGGCCGTTCTCGCGGCTGATGTCGTTGTCCTCGGGCGAGATGAACTCCTCGTCGTAATCCTCGGGATCGTAGACTTTGGCGGGATCGAGTTTCTCCGCGCTGACGATCGAGGCGTCGTGGGGTTCGGCGTAAGAGGGCGTATCCTTGACGAGGGACATTCCTTCCTCGTCGTCCCCGATGTAGATCAGCTGGTCGTTCTCGGGGTGCATCGGCCCGACCGGCAGGAACCGGTCCTTCGAGAGCTTGTTCAGCGAGATCAGCCAGTCCCCCTGCGGATCGGCAGTGTAGGACTCCGCGGCGATCAGGTGACCCGGGTTGTAGTGGACGTCGACCTTCTCGATGACCGGATCCTCGGACTCCTCGCTGGCTTCGACCGCGGCTTCGATGTCCCACTTGACGACCTGCGAGTCGATGAACAGGGTCGTATACGCGTGTCCGCGGCCATCGTAGGCGGTGTGTAGCGGCCCCATCCCGAGTCGCGGACGGCCGACGATCGCGTCGTTTGGATCGTCGGCGTCGGCGAGCGTCTCGATATCGATGACCGACGCCGTCGGGTCGAGTTTCCCGCTGGCGATCGCGTACTTTCCATCGGGCGTGACGCTGACGCCGTGGGGGCTCTTCGACACGTCGAGATAGCGGACGATGGGCCGGTCGCTCTCGTTTAGCGAACTATCGCGGGTTCCGTCGACGACCGGAACGCCACCGATTTCGTCGTAGTCGCCGGCTTCGACGGCTTCCTCGATAGCAGGCACGTCGAAGGCCTTCACCCAATCGGTGTCCGACGAGGACATCTCGCTTTCGGTGGTGGCGTGCTCGCTGTTGTAGCCGGTGGCGAAGAACCAGCGACCCTCCTTGCCGCCGTCGCCGTTGTCCATGTTGCCGTCGACCAGCACCTCCCACTCGACGTTCATCGTCTCCGGGTCGATCGCGGCGATGGTCGAGGTGTAATTCGACGGATCGTCGAGGTCCTGTCCGTCGTTCGGCATCGGGACGCGGAACTCGCCGACGCCGAAGACGTACTTCGTGTCCGGGAGCAGACAGCAGGCTCCGTGTGTCCCCTGCTGGTTCGGAATGTCGACGATCGCGTCCGTCTCGAAGTACTCGAGGTCGATCCGGGCCATTCGGCCGTTGGCCTTGTCGTTGACGAACGCCCAGCGGCCGTCGTAGTCGTTGTCCGTCTGGCTCACGCGCGGGTGGTGGGCGTCACCCCATGTGTACCCACCCGCCTCCTCTAACATCTCACTCGTGCGGTCGTCGTAGCCGTAGCCGCGTGCGCTCTCGGTCTGGAACACTGGAATCCGCATCAGCTGTCGCATCGACGGCAGGCCGTAGACGCGAATCTCGCCAGTGTGGCCACCCGAGAGGAACGCGTAGTAGTCGTCGTGTTCGCCGGGCTCGACGCTCGTCTTGACGTCCTCGAGGGAGACCGAGTCGTCGCCACCGAGCAGTCCCGTACACCCGGCCATCGAGGCCATCGCACCCGTCGCTGCCCCCGCTTTCATGAAGTCCCGTCGGGGAATGCGGGCGAACAGCGGATCGCGCTCTGAACTGTCGTCGTCGGTCGTAGAGTCAGTCGCGCGGTTCGTCTCGAGGGAACTGTCGTCGGAATCGTGGGTCTGGGTCATTGTCCTGTGTGTGCGCTGTCGTTCGTTGCCGTGTTCTTCGGCAACCCGGGTTTCTCGAGATGGCGGTCACCAACCTTCCACCCCGATCGTTACAGTCGATTATTGCGGATACTGCGTAATAGGCGGACTATTTTTTCCTGAGTGTTGAGAAATGAAGAAATATGTTCGTCGAAAGATTTATCTGTGAGTTTTCTCCTAACGTGGCTTACACGACTGATCGGGGAGCGGGCCGTCGTACGCGGTCGGTACGTACGGACAAAGCGGATCCGACTCGAGCGGGTCGCCGGTATACGCGAACGCTCGCGAGCGACTCCCGCCGCAGACGTGTCGATACTCGCACGCGCCACATTTCCCGCGCAGTGCGTCGGGCTCGCGTAGGGATCGGAAGCGTTCCGAATCTCGGTAGATGTCCACGATGCTCTCCTCCCGGACGGAACCGGCGACTGCTGGTAGAAAACCCGACGGATAAACGTCACCGGTGTGGCTGACGAACGCGAAGCCGTTCCCAGCCGTAATTCCCGTGCGTCGTCCGATGCCATCCGGGGGCGATCGCTCTGCCGTCTCGGAGCTGCGGTGACGTTCGATAGCAACGCGTCGGTAGTGTGGTGCCTCCGTCGTCTTGACATCGAACCGAGCTATCTTCGAAACGTCGGCTAGCCACTCCATCACCCGTTCCGCGTGGTCGGGCGAGATCGGATCCAACACCCGACCGCGACCCACCGGAACGAGGAAGAACACGGACCAGAGTACCGCGTCGAGGTCTGCGACGATCTCGC
This sequence comes from Natronorubrum aibiense, assembly GCF_009392895.1. Classification (GTDB taxonomy): domain Archaea; phylum Halobacteriota; class Halobacteria; order Halobacteriales; family Natrialbaceae; genus Natronorubrum; species Natronorubrum aibiense. The sequence continues at coordinate 214,958 of NZ_CP045490.1, forward strand.
GGATGGCCGGTAGTTCGTCGACGGTTTCGGCACACACTGTCGTGTTAATCTGTAGCGGGAGACCCGCGCGCCGCGTCTCTTCGGCCGCGTGAATGGTCTGCTCGAAGCTGCCCCGCTCTTGGCGAAATTCGTCGTGGGCCGATGCCGACCCGCCGTCGATGCTGAGCGCCATCCGGCGAAGCCCCGCATCGGCGAGCGTTCGAATCCGTTCGCGGGTGAGCGACGTCGTTCCGCTGGGCGTCATCGTCATCCGGAGCCCGATGTCGGTTCCGTACTCGACGAGTTCAACGGTGTCATCGCGTGCGAGGGGATCGCCGCCGGACAAAACGATCAACTGGCCGTCGCCGAAGGCTCGAGCGTCCTCGAGGAGTTGCTTGCCGTCGCTCGTCGACAGTTCGTCCGGATGGCGGTGTGGCTTCGCATCGGCACGGCAGTGCTTGCAGGCTAACTCACACGCTCGAGTGAGTTCCCAGATGAGGACGAACGGCCGCCGAGCTGTCTCGATCGGTTGGTCGTTCATCGTCGCTTTCGAAATGGGCCGCGTTCCGTGCTCACCGTGTCTATCGTCGCGTTTTCAGCCGTAGCGTGAGATACACGCGTCATATCGTCGGATTTGTAACTTATGAAGGAAAACCAACTGCCGAACGTGTTCAGGGTCGCATCACACGCGTGATCATGTCAACGTACTTTGGAGTGGCTCGACGATCCGAGTAGCGACGTCGGTTGGGTGACGGAACCCGGTGATCGGACTCAAGACCGACGTCATCCTCGTCTAGTTTAACGACCAAGTATCACAGAACAATCATTAGAAACTGACCGACCGAGGGTACGAGTAGGAGACGGGCGAGTTCGTCGCGACGGTCGGCTGGCGTCCGTCGGGAACGGACTACTTTTTCGGGAACGTCGCAACGTATTCGTTCTCGCCTCGGTGGTCGACCGCGTAGCCGTCGGCGTCGAACTCGTCGACTTCAGCTTGCATCTCGTAAAACAGCGGCTTCGGCTCGTGATCGTTGATCAGCGTCAGTGTCTCTCCGCGCTCGAGTTCCGCGAACGCGTCGTGGATTTTCGGATGGCGATCCGCCGGTGGAATCTCGCGGACGTCGAGGGTCGTATCTGCCATGTGTCTACGAATCGTCGTCGATGCAACGAGGCTGTTGTTCCGAACATGTTCAATTAAGAGCGATCGACACGTACCACTCGTCGTTTGATACCGGGACGTTTCGTAGGCGAACCCCGCTGCTCGAGAACGAACTCGTTCGAGACAACAGATGGTCTTCTCTTCTCTATTTTCGACACTTTCTCGAAAGTGACCTCGAACTGTACTGTCGATCACGCGAGGACAACCGAACGCGTTCACTACTGCGTCAGGTCCACTCTGGCATGAGTGGTCGACACATTTCAAATTTTTTCGGCGAGGTAATCGAACTGTGCAGCGAGTTCTTTTCGGCGCTGTCGTTTGATAACCGTCGCATCCAAAATCATGCCAACGAGCGCCATCTCGAGTTCGAACGCCGTCGTCGCAGTCAGTTCTGTGTGGTTGCCGTATGTGTCCAGTTCGTACCGTGTCGTCATCTGGTCGAAGATTCCCTCTCGGTGCTCGTAGGCGAGCACCGCATCCGGCTCATCGACGAGTTCTAACTCGAGTGTGATCGTCGCGAGTCCGACACTGTTCTCGAGTTCGAGGACCGATCCCGTTCTGTCGACACGGTCGAACCCGGCCCCATACATGAACGGCTCAACGTCCGTGATGAGCGCCTGGAGTGTGTTCGGATCCGTATTGAACCGCCGCGACATTGAGACCGTTTCCATGGTCAGGTAGGGACGATGTGACGACTTACCGTTGACGGTCCCGAGAGGTCGAGCCAATATGTAGCCAGCATCATCTTCCCTCCCGCTCATACCCGAACATGTTCACCCACACTGATACAGGACACGTCCACGTACCAGTATCCATGCCTAACGCTGAACTCACGATCACGGTTCCCGACCGGGTCTGGATCGGTGAACTCTCACGGAAGTATCCTGATGCGGTGTTCGAAATCCTCACCGCGTTCCCCAAAGATATGGGTGGAGTGGCACTCGCCGAAATCACGCATTCGGACGTCGGCACCGTGCTCCAAACGATGAACGGCTACGACGAGGTTACGAACATCGATCTCCTCCAGCAGACAAGCGACAACGTACTCGTCCAGTTCGAGACATCCTCGCCGCTACTGTTGTTCCCGGTTCGAGAGGCGGGAACTCCACTCGAGTTACCGTTTACAGTCACTGACGGAACGGTTGATTGGGAGATTACGGCGACACGAGAACGGCTCTCTCTGCTTGCCGACCAACTCCGCGAGTTCGGCATTACATTCGACGTCAAGTCTATTACTCACCAAGTCGAAATGACGCAGTTATTGAGTGTCAAACAGACCGAACTGATGGAGCGAGCGATCGAACGCGGGTACTACGACACACCCCGGCGGGTGACGCTGACGGAGCTCGCTGAAGACGTCGATATCGCCAAATCGACGTGTAGCGAGACACTCCACCGAGCTGAGGAGAAGATCATCAAACAGTTCGCGACAGACACAAACGCTATTGAAACGAACGATATGGTATCGCCCACGAAATGAACATTTCACTCGACTCTTGACTTTGCTGCCCACTGCAATGAGGATTGGCCCTGTCATTTAGTGAGCGCGCGTTTCATGCTAAAAAAACATCTGAAGAATAGGATTTCAACAAAGCTATCGTTCCCACTCTATCGAACGTCAACGTGACGAGCGACGAATCGTTCGTACAGGTTCGGACGAACCGTTTTCCTCTCACGCACACTATTTCTCTGTGATGGACGACCTCAAACAGCATGACATCCCGGCGGACGTCAACACGAACGAGTGGGCACTCCGAGTTACTGGGGCCGTCGAGCAGCCACTGCGTCTCACCAGACGCGACCTCACCTCGCTCTCGCTCGAGGAGTTCACTGGCGAGTTCGCCTGTGCAGAGGGCTGGGTTGCGGACGAGCTCTCGTGGCGCGGTGTCCGCGTCGGAACGATACTGGACCACGCCAGTCCCACGCCCGAGGGAGATTTCGCGCTCGTCCGAGCGATGGACGGTGACTACGCATGTTCGTTTCCTCGAGAGCGTCTTGCCGAGTCGATCCTCGCGCTCGAACTCGACGGCGACGCCCTTTCACCCGAACACGGAGGTCCAGTTCGGCTGGTACCAACGGCCACTGACCGCAATTGTTGGGAAAGTATCAAATGGGTCGCCGAAATAGAGCTCACAGAATCACGGCCAACGGCTGCAGATACCGCCAAAGAACTCGCACTTTCTCGAATCGAGTGAGACACGTTTGAGAAGGTGGTGTGGTACGTTTGGCCAGCTGCAGGGCCGCAAACCGCGCAGCCGCGACCACACTACTTGATTTCCAGCGGGCGGTCACAGTCGGGACATTCGTCGTCGACGATCGTCACCTGAGCATCACACTCCGGGCAGTACTCTCTGTAGCAGGTTCGTTCTCCCATACCACACTGGTACAGCGCTGTCCCTAAAAAGCTCGTGCCAAAGGGGATCGGTAGCGCTCGTTGCGGTTCGTGATCTATGTCGACGATTTCGACCGCTCGAGAGAAGCCGATGAGCATACACACTCTCGAGCAGTGGCCTCGGCGTCCGGAAGCCCGCCGAATATCCGGAACCGACAGTCACAGTACGGCTGCCCCCAATATTGAGACCATGACCGAGGCGCGATACGATGGGCTTCTTCTCGATCACGACGGCGTGATCGTCACGCTCTGTTCGCAGCAGGTATTGCGAGCCGCCACAACCGATGCGTTCGTCGACGCGGGGGTTTCGAACCCGACTCCCGACGACGTCGACACGATCATGATCCGAGTCCGGGACGACGATCTGTGTGCCGTTGCGGATCGGTACAGGGTGGATCCCGACCAACTCTGGCAGTATCGTGAACAGCGAACCGAGCAGGCGTTGCGGAGGGAAACCAGAGCTGGACGAAAAGCGCCGTACGAGGACGTCGCGTGTCTCGAGCACGTCGAGGTGCCGACCGGGATCGTGAGCAACAATCAGGCCCGGATCGTCGAGTTCGTCCTCCAAGCACACGGGCTGCAAGAGTACGTCGAGACGATCCGTGCCAGAGAGCCGACCCGCGAGAGCCTTCGCGAAAAGAAGCCCGAACCAAGGTATCTTGAGGCCGCTGCGGCCGATTTGGACTGTTCGAACCCGCTGTACGTCGGCGACAGCGAGAGCGACGTCGTCGCTGGCCAGCGGGCAGGCTTCGATACCGTCTTACTCCGTCGAGAACACAACGCCACTCGAAAACTCGAGGTAGAGCCCACCGTCGAAGTCGAGAGCCTGCAAGCCGTCCTGGAACTGTTGTAGGGATAGAAATTAGGGGGGGCTTTCTGGCACAAAACGAAGAGAATCGGCGGAGCAACCACCGGATGGGCTAGTGTACGTACACGTCGATTCCAAACGCGAGACCGGCGACCTCGAGGCGATCCGCGAGCGTGTCGCCGAGCTGCGGGCCACTGCCAACAGTCCGTGAGTTCAGTAGCGAATCGCCGCGTCGAAAATGCCCGCCGTCTGGCCGAATCCGACGAGCGCGAGTCCACCGATTGCGGCTGTCTGGAGAGGCCAAAAGAGGCTGACTGCGTAGAGGGCCACGCCGAATAGACATCCCGCTGTACCGGTCGCATAGATCCAGCGCCCGTCGCTAACTCGACGCCCGGTGTCGACGAAGCCGACCGCTGGCAGCAGCATCCAGCCGAAGAGGGCGACGGCCACGAGCGCTGAATTGTTCGGCTCGAACCAGAGGCCGACGACCCCACAGAGTGTGACAACCGAGCCGACGGCGATGAGCTGCCACCACGTTCGCAGGACGCCCTCGCGCATGTCGGCGTAGCCAGTCGTCGCGAAGCCGATCAGCAGGACGGCCATCACGACGTGGGCGATAAACAGCGTGTGCTCGGTTACGACCTCGAGGTGGGCAGCCGTTACGAACACCCATGCTAGCGGCACCAGCACCGGCGGGCCGAACTCTCGAGCGCGTCTGAACATACCGGAGTCTACTGTCTGCCGACACAAATGCGTACACCACGTTCGGTCGTCGTTAGTCCTCGAGCACTGTTATCGGCGGTCCAAGGTCTCGTAGCGTGCCTCGAGATCGATCATCGGTTCGGGGTAGTCGATGCCCAACCGGACGCCGTGGTCGGTTCGATCGGTTTCGCTCAGTGTCCAAGGCCGATGGACGAACTCCGGTGGCAGCTCCTCGAGTTCGGGAAGCCAAGTAGTCACGTACTCGCCGCCGTTGTCGTAGTACTTGCCTTGTGAGAGGACATCGAAGTAGTTGTCACGGGAGTCGTTTCCCACGCCGGCGTGGTAGGCCCAGTTCCCCCAGTTGGAGGCGACGTCGTAGTCGACGAGGCGTTCCTCGAAGTACGCTGCGCCCCAGCGCCAGTCGATCCGAAGTGCGTCGGCGAGAAACGAGGCGACGTTCTGGCGACCGCGGTTGGACATGTATCCCGTCCGGTTCAACTCCCGCATATTCGCGTCGACGAACGGAATGCCCGTCTCGCCGCTCGCCCACCGTTCGAATGCGTTTCTGTCGTGATGCCACGCTTTCTCGATGTCCCGGATCACGTTCGGGTGGAAAAACTGTGCGCCGTGTTTGTGAAACTGGAACTGAAAGAAATCACGCCACAGGAGTTCGAAGACGAGCCAGTAGGTGTCCTCGTTCGTCCTCGTAGCGACTGACTTCGGCGTGGATCCACCGCGGCGAGAGACACCCCGCCGCCAGCCACGGTGAGAACTTCGAGGAGTAGTTCTCTCCGAGCATCCCGTTCCGCGTCGTTTTGTACTCCCTGAGGTGATCTCCTTCCCAGAAGTACTCCTCGAGGCGGCGTTTGCCGGCCGATTCGCCGCCCTCGAAGGCCAGTACTACACGGTCATCGTCGGGCGGTGTCTCGAGTCCCAGCTCCGACAGTGTCGGCACGTCGCCAGCGGATAGGTCGGGGGTCGAAACCGCCGTCGGCGGCGCAACGGGCTCTCGAACCGGACACTCACGTTCGACCGCCTTGCGCCACGGCGTGAACGTATCGTTCATTCGTTCGTGCGACGTCGGGAGGTCCGAGACGTGATACAGCGTGTGCGTCCACCGGCGTTCGAATGCGATCTCGTCGGGAAGCGCCTCTCGAACGGCGTTTTCGACCTCGAGTTCCTCCGTCGCCGGTTTCGTCTGTGCGTACACGGCGTCGGCGCCGACGCGCCCGGCGATATCGGGAACGACCGCCTCCGGACGGCCCTGTCTGACGAACAGTTCTCCACCTCGCTCTCGAAGCGTCGCCCGCAACTCGAGCAGTGATTCGCGGCGGAATCTGGCGCGATGAGTGCCGAGCTTTTCGGTCCCATAGCGTGTCTCGCCGCGCTCGCGCGAATCGACGACGTAGATCGGAACGATTTCGTCTGCCGTGGTGACCGCGTCCGCGAGCGTCGGATTGTCCGTCACTCGGAGATCATTTCGAAACCAGACGATGGCGACTTCCATGTTCTTCGGAAGAGGAGCTGTAACAAGTACCGATAGCCGAACATTGATATCGGACTCAATCGGGCACTGTCTAGTTCTGAACCTCCTCAATTGGTGTCTTTCCATCAAGAGTTTGGTGCGGTCTCTGACGTTTGTAATAATGCAGATACTGCTCAAGTCACTCGCGGACGCTCGACGGACTGCCCACCCACGAGTTATGGGAGCGGTCTATCCGCACTTTGAGGGTGTGAAATCACTTTTTGATCAGGTTTCGCTCGGTGCAGTTGACCTGGTCGATCAATCCTAATCGAAAGAGGACAGTCCGATATCCGAATTAATTGATGAGAAAGGCACTGTCTAGTTCAGCACCTCGTCGGCTGGCGTTCGTCCGTCGAGCGATTGGTGCGGTCTCTGATAGTTGTAGTAATGCACGAACTGTTCAATCCACTCGCGTGCGCTCGCCCGACTGCCAACCCATGAGTTATGAAAACGGTCACCCCTCATTTTGAGGGTATGAAACCGCTTTCGATGAGGTTTCGGTCGGTGTAGTTCACTCGACCGTTCAATCCTAATCGAGCAATGGCAGTCCGAGAGCCGAATTGATCAACGAGAAACTCAGCGTCCGCGAGATCGTGTTTCTCACGAAGTCCATGCAGAAATGCAGCCGCCGGATCGGTACCGTGCCGACCGAACAACGCGACATCGAAGATCAGCTTTGACTCGATGTCTATTGTGGCATACACCCAAGACCATTCTCCGTTCTTGACAGCGGTTTCGTCAACAGCGACCCGCTTCGGCTTCGCCTCAGGCGGGTCGCGTCCACTGTCAGACAGCCGATGTACCCAGTTCCAAACCGACCCGTGAGAGCGTTCAACGCCTAATTCAGCGAGAATCGTTGTTGTCTCTCGAAGCGAACAGCCGGTCTGATGGAGGCGGACGGCGAACGCCCTGACTGGCATCGCCGTCCGCTCGTTCTCCCAAAATTCTTCTAAATCCGCGTCGTAGCTCTCGCTGAGCAGGTTTACAAGCATCTTTGGACAAGAATCTCACTGACCTGCTCGCTCCTCAAACTGACTCAGCTAGACAGTGCCCATCCAGCTATACTCTAGAGCTACAATTTATATCTATACTCTATAACTATGTCTATAAGTAGTATGTCATTTGGAATAATATTTTGGCTATTGACCTATCTAATTATTGAACCGAGGGGAACGAGCGAGAAGGTGTAGATGTCAAGCTCGATTCGGAACTCGATGGGGACGAGTTGAGCTGTTCTCGGGGCTTGTCCCCGAGATACTTCATTGAATGAAGACGAACAATCTCTCGAGGAGACAGTGGAGACCCTCGAGACCGAGTTATCTGATGAGGTGCGTGATGCCGTCCGACCAGTTCTTAAATACAGACGTGGGGAACGGGCAGACATTGAGTTGGACAATGCGGTACGCCACTATGGCCTTACAGGCAGGGCAGTCCCACGGGCTGACCGCTAAGACTGCCGAAGAAGCAATTACGACGTGGTAATGATGGGTGGCAGACACAGACACGATTGGTTCAGTAACAGGGGCCGTAGCCGGTGCTCGGTTCGGGCGTGACGTGGTACCGGATCGGTGGGTGGAAACGCTGTCAGAACGAGCAGCACTCGAGGCACTTGCGGCTGAAATTTTCGAACGCGAGTACACAACCTTGAGCGGCGAGTGGTTTAACTAACTCAACGGTCATTACGGTACAATGAGTACACGAGCGAGTGCTCCTGACGACGCATTTTGGGAGGATGTCGACGACGACGTAGCGCTCCACCGGTATCGGACACTCGTCAGCACGATCGACGATGGGGTGTATCAGCTTGATTCAGACGGACACTTCGTTGCGGTCAACGACATGATCGTCGAAACGACAGGCTATTCTCGCGAGAAACTCCTCGGCGAGCACGTCTCACTCGTTCTCACTGATGACGATGTTGAACGCATCGAATCTGAAATCGTGAACCAGATCGAAACAGAAGATGAGGATATCGCTACCTTTGAATTCGGTGTCCAAACTGCCGATGGAGAGACGATTCCCTGTGAACTACGGATCAACCTGCTGATCGAGGAAGGAGCGTTTCAGGGGACGATCGGCGTCGCACGAAATCTCTCCGAGAAAAAGCAGCGGCTGGCAACCCTCGAGTCAGCACAGGCGTCGTACGACTCGATCACAAGCGTTCTCGACGAAGCAGATATCGGTGTCTTCGTGCTCGATGATGCGTTCGAGATTGCGTGGGCCAACGAGACGATCGGACAGTATTTCGGCCTCGATCGAGACGGGCTCATCGGCTGTGACAAACAACAGGTCGTACACGAGAGTATAACCGATACAGTCGACGATTCAAACCGATTTGCAGAGACAGTCTTGGCAACGTACGACGACAACAGTTACATCGAAGAGTTCGAATGCCACGTCACGGCAGGCACTGACCGTGCGGAACGCTGGCTCGAGCACCGGAGCAAACCGATCGAATCGGGGCAGTATGCGGGCGGTCGAGTCGAACTCTACTACGATATCACAGATCGGAAGCAATCAGAAGATGCTCTCCGAGCGACTGAACAGCGGTTTGAGTCGCTGGTCGACGCCGTCGAGGAGTACGCAATCTTGCGGCTTGACTCGGACGGTCACGTCATCAGTTGGAACGAAGGTGCGAAGCAAATCAAGGGCTACAACACTGACGAGATACTCGACGAGCACATCTCGACGTTCTACACCGAAGCGGATCGAGCGGAAAACGTTCCCGAGCAAAACCTCGAACGGGCAACCGAAATCGGATCCGTCGAAGACGAAGGGTGGCGTGTCAGAAAGGATGGCTCCCAGTTCTGGGCAAATGTGACGATTACAACGGTTTGGGACGAGGACGGAACCCACTGCGGATTCCTGAAGGTCACCCGCGACATGACCGATCAATACGAGCGCGAACGGGAACTCGAGAGCGAACTCCAGCAGGTGTTCGGTCGGATCTCCGACGCGTTCTACGCAGTCGACGAAGACTTTTGCTTCACACACGTCAACGGGCGTGCCGAGGAGATTCTGCAGCACTCTCGAGAAGAACTGCTCGGCGAGAATATCTGGGAGGCGTTCCCGGATGCCCGCAACACACACGGCTACGAGGCGTTCCACCGTGCACTCGAGACACAGAAAGCAGTGTCCTACGAGGAAACGTTTCCCTCCCTCGGTGGATGGTTTGAAGTCCGCGTGTATCCCTCCGAAACCGGGCTTTCGGTGTACTTCCGTGACGTCACCGAACGGAAAGAGCGCGAGCAGGCGATCCGAGAGTCGGAGCGTCGCTACCGAACACTCGCGGAGAATTTCCCGAACGGGCTCGTCACCTTGTTCGACGAGGAACTTCAGTACACGCTCGCCGAGGGTCGAGCGTTCGACTATCTTCCCCACTCGAGAGACGACATTGAAGGCCATCACCTTCACGAGGTGTGGGCCGATGACGTGGTTGAGGTGATCGAACCCGTGTTCCAGGCCGCACTTGAAGGCGAGAAGCAGTCGGTTGAGGGCACGTCCGAGGGGCGCGAGTGGATTCTCCACGTCGTGCCACTTGCGGATCGGGATGGCGAGATCCACGGGGGAATGACGATGGCTCTGGACATCACCGAACGCAAGGAACGCGAGCGAGAACTGCTGAAGTACGAGACGATCGTCGAGACCGTTAACGACGGCATCTACACGGTCGACGAAGACGGTCGCTTCACGATGGTCAACGATGCGTACTGCGAACTGACTGGATACTCCCGAGCGGAATTGCTTGGATCCCATGTCTCACTGGTTGTTGACGACGAAACCGTCGAGCGAGCGAAAGAGCTGGAAGCTGAGATTGCAGCGGAGAACATCGATAAACCAATGGCGGAAACGATGATACAGACGGCAGATGGCGATCGCGTTCCCTCTGAGGCGACCTTCTCGATGTTATCCGGCGACGGGCACGAACGAATCGGCGTTGCCCGTGATATCACCGAACGGAAGGAGCGCGAACGCGCGCTCGAGGAGAGCGAACGTCGCTATCGAACGCTCGTCGAACACTTTCCAAACGGCGCAGTTGGGCTCTATAACAAGAACTTGACTTATACCGTCGCAGGTGGCAAGATGCTGAATGAACTTGGGATCCCATCCGATGAGATCGCTGGCACCTCAATCTATGAGCGATATCCTGACGATTTAATCGAAGAGATCAAACCGCACTTTCGCGCCGTTTTCGATGGCGAATCGAAGACGTTCGAAGTGGAGTACCACAATCGACATCTGATAGCACACACACTCCCCGTTCGAAACGCGGACGACGAGATCTACGCTGGGATGTTGATGATACAGGACATCACCGAACGCAAGGAGTACCGCCGACTGCTCGAGGAATCGAACAAACGACTCGAACAGTTCGCATATGCCGCCAGCCATGATCTCCAAGAGCCCCTGCGGATGGTCACGAGCTACCTCCAGTTGATCGACAATCGATACGGAGATGCACTCGACGAGGACGGTGAAGAATTCCTCGAGTTCGCTGTCGATGGGGCTGAGCGAATGCGCGACATGATCGATGGACTGCTCGAATATTCACGGGTCGAAACGCGCGGTGATCCGTTCGAAGCAGTCGACTTGAACGACATCCTCGAAGACGTTCGCAAGGATATGCAGGTGCAAATCAAGGAGAGCAACGCCGAGATCGAAATTGACGAGCTCCCATGTGTGGAAGGGGATGCCAGCCAGTTACGCCAAGTCTTCCAGAACCTGCTCAGTAATGCAGTCGAGTATAGCGGCAGCCAGCCACCACGAGTCGACATTTCTGCTGAACGCGATGGCACAAACTGGATCGTTTCAGTTCAGGACGAGGGGATCGGGATTGACGCTGACGAGCAAGAGCTTATCTTCGAGGTGTTCCAGCGACTGCATACGCACGAGGAGCATCCGGGAACTGGTATTGGACTCGCACTGTGCCGCCGAATTGTCGAACGCCACGGCGGCGAGATCTGGGTTGAGTCCAAACCTGGTGACGGTGCGACGTTCTCGTTTACGTTGCCGGCAGCGAGTGATTGCGATACGTGATTACGCAATCCGTGTCAACCAGAGCAGATACTGCCAAATTTTCCATATTTGATATGATTTTAGCCTAAGCCACTTACGCCTCAATCCCGAACAATTTGGCTATGGATAGTCGCCCCACGAGCCCCCCTGAAGCGAAAATATTACTCGTCGAAGACAACCCAGGAGACGTGCGTCTTATCAAAGGAGTCTTCCGCGATGGCCAGATTAACAACCACCTGTACACCGTCACTGATGGTCAAGAAGCACTCGATTTCATTCATCGAGAAGGCGATCATAAGGATGCACCTCGTCCAGACATTATTTTATTGGACCTAAACTTACCGCGCGTAGATGGTGAAGACCTTCTTCACAAAATCAAACATCACCCAGAATTGGAACAGGTTCCTGTTATCATTCTGTCCGGGCTAGACGAAGACCTCATCGAATCACGCGATCTTGATCACGATACAGACGAGGATGCAGTCATCGAAAAGCCGATTGACCCTGGCGAGTTTGTTGAAGTGATTTGTACGTTCGATAACTTCCGATTGTCTGTTGTCCGTACCAGAGACAGTACGTGACTGAGCGAATCTCCGATTCGCGATGTCGTTGGCGCATTGCGCCGACTGCTCGAGGGATCGAAGACGCCTCGCTGTCCGCGAAACCGAAGGGCTCGCTTGATGGCGAGACGCCTATGACATCTCAAACCGCATGCCCTCGAGGCGGTTTACACATCTCCAATCGCGCGGTTCCAGACCGGTTCGATGGGGGCCTCGAGTCGCTGGCGTTCCTCGGCAGTCAGGGTGACGTCGAGTGAATCCACGTTATCTTCGAGGTGCTCAATGGTACGTGGGCCTATGATGGGTGAGTCGACGAGGTCCTTGTGCAGCAACCATGCGAGCGACACCTGTGCAGCAGTCGCGTCTTTCTCGTCGGCGAGTTTCCGGACAGTCTCGAGCACGGCCCAGTTGTCTTCAGTGAACCGTTTTTGCATGAAGTCGTCCGTCGCAGCACGGCCCTCGTCAGGATCTTTTCCCTGTTCGTACTTGTCTGCGAGGAAGCCGCCTGCGAGAGGTGACCACGGGATGACACCGATATCTTGGTCCTCACATAGCGGAAGGACATTCGCCTCCTCGTGACGGTCGACGAGGTTGTACTCACATTGCATCGAGATGAACCGTTCGTAGTTGTTGACGTCCGCTGTGTGGAGCGCTTTCATGAACTTCCAAGCAGGCATCGAACTCGCGCCGACGTATCTCACTATGCCCTCGTCGATCAGAGAGTCGAGTGCCGAGAGCGTCTCCTCGATGGGCGTGTTATCGTCCCAGCGATGAATCTGGTAGAGGTCGATGTAGTCGGTATCGAGTCGGTCGAGACTCGCCTGTGCCTGATCGAGGATATGCTTCCGAGAGAGCCCCTGTCCGTTGGGGCCGTCACGCATTGGAAAGTAGACCTTTGTCGCGACGACGAATTCCTCGCGGTCGCGTTCGGCTAGGGCTTTCCCCAAAATCTCCTCGCTCTCACCTTTTGAGTAGGCGTTGGCCGTATCGACGAAATTGATCCCGAGGTCGAGCGCTCGGTCGATGACTTCGAGAGCGTCGTCGTGATCGTGAACCATCCAGGGCTGCTCACTGCCGAAGTTCATACACCCCAGACAGAGTCTGGAAACTTCGAGTCCCGAATTCCCTAGATGCGTGTATTCCATACAGCTTGTTTTCACTCTATACTTAGTTAAAAACGCTGGCCGTAGAGCAACCAAGTGGTCGGAGATGAGACACTATTCCGTCACCGCCAGCTCTTCTTCTCACAGCGCTGAAATCCGACCTTCGACCTCGTAAAGGATGGGCTCCAGAATATCACGATGGTCGGCCAGCTATTGCCATTTTCACGTACGATCGGTAGTGCGAGCTCATATCCGCGTCTTCAAGCGCATTTTCCTAGAATATGAGTACTTATTCTTACTATCAATTCATTATCTGAAATGATAGCTCTGGTTTTTCTCTGTCGACTGCATCCGGTTTGCTATGAGCTTATACGGCGAATTTTCTGTCCCGACTGATGCGTTCGCTCTCCACTACACACTGGAGCAGATACAAGAGATCACTATTGAGACAGAGCGAGTCGTTGCTACCGAGGTGGGACTCACGAACTATTTCTGGGTTTCTGGGTGCAATCTTGACGAATTTGAAACTGTGAGTGAGAAGGATCCATCCATCCAGAATTTGCGTCGCTTAGACGAATTCGACCGCGCTACACTCTTTCGAGCGGAATGGACAGAGCAGGTAGACGCCATCATCTTCGCTTATCTTGAAATTGGGGCCACAATCCTCGAAGCCACTGGAAGTCACGACGAATGGCACTTCTGTATGCGCTTCGATACGCATGATCGTCTTGACCAGTTTCAAGATCATTGTGATGATCAAGGGATCTCGTTCAGACTGACAAAACTCCATGAAATTACGCAGCCACACACAGGAAGCCAGTTTGGCTTAACCGAAAAACAGTCCGAAGCGTTAGTGACTGCATGGAAGATGGACTATTTTACCACCGCAAACGTGACCCTCGCTGATGTAGCCAGCGAACTCGGTATCACTCCGCAATCGCTCTCGGAACGGCTACAACGGGGGTATCAATCATTGATAGCAAACACCATCGTCGTCACTCCTCCATCAGATTAAGAATTTTACGAAATCCACCACATGACTTTCCAACGTTCGAATGGGGTATATAAACCCCTTCTATGTCAGGAGGGGGACTCAAGATCATTAACCCACTATCAGTTGTCTAATGAGTGAGGACGTGGGTAACTTTGACACAGCCCTTGAGTTGTGTTGTGACCAGCACCGTCGTATCGTCCTCGCTATCATCATTAAAGAACAACGGCCACTGTCTCTAAATGACCTATCAAAATCCATTGTGCGCCACAATCACCACCTCACGATCACAGAGGTGCCTGCCGAGGAAGTGACGCAGATCTATCTCTCACTTTATCACATCCACATTCCAAAACTGGTGGCAAACGGGGTTTTGGAGTATGATCGAGAACGACAATTGGTGCAACCAACTGAACGGCTTGAGCAGTTAGAGCCGTACCTTGCGACAATTATCGACGCAGACCCCGGTCTGAACATACTCGTTAACAAGTAATCTCGCGAATGCAGGGCTCAAGATCACCCTGGTTCGACGTAGTTATCGGTCTGGCGCAGATCAACCGAGAACGTCCCGTCGTCGGTAAGGGTTTACTCGAGCTTGTCGTATCGGAAGACGTCCCAGTTGCCCCGTTTCGGATCGTACTGGACTGGAGTTTCCGTGCGCATTTCGCAGTACCAGTCGAACGACTCGAGTCACGCTGATTGCGACTCGAGTTCCTCGGAGAACGCCTGCAAACCTTGTGGGATAGCGCTGTTCATATTTGTCCCTCCTCCACTCGGGTGCAAAACGTTCGGGGGAGAATCGACGAGCGACGTCCGTCTATCGGGGACTCGAACGCACTCCGAGCCGGTGATCTCGCTCATACCGAGAACGCAGAGTCGGTTACTCCATATCGGGTTTGACGAGGATTTTGACGTGGTCGCTCTCGGGATCGATGAGTCGGTCGAACCCATTGGCGACGATCTCATCGAGGCCGATTCGGCCAGTGATGAACGGCTCTGGGTCAAGGCGACCGTCGGCGAGCATGTCGATCACCATTCCGTACTCTTCGTCGGAGCGCGGGCCGCCGAGGTAGGCAAGCGTCCCGGTCACGGTTCGTTCACCGAGGACAAGGTTATTCGGATGCGTACTCACTTCCTCCTCCCAGATGCTCACGATGGTTGTACGGCCATCCGGCGCCGTGCTCTCAACGGCCGCGTTGAACGAGGGTTCGACGCCTGCGACCTCGAACGTGATGTCGGCGCCACCGTCTGTGTGCGAGTGGATGTACTCGACGGGGTCAGTTGTCGACGGATCGATGAGTTCCGCTGCCCCACAGTCAGCTGCGCGTTCACGCCTGGCGTCGCGCGGTTCGGAGACGAAAATCGTTCCCGCACCGGCCACGCGAGCACACTGGATTACCGCTAGACCGATGGGGCCACTCCCGAACACTGCGACGGCGTCGCCGGCCTGGAGTCCGGAGCGGCGTACCGCGTGCAGTCCCACGCTCAGTGGCTCAACCAGCGCGCCGTGTTCTACGGGGACGTCTTCTCCAAGTGGAACAGCGTGTTCTGCGTCAACAACTGCGCTCTCGGCGAATCCACCACTTCCGCCGGAGAGTCCAATGAATCCGATCGAATCACAGATGTGGTAGTTCCCCTCCCGGCACTGCCGACACTCCCCGCAGTAGAGGATGGGGTTGACGGCGACGGCGTCACCGACAGCTAGATCCGTCACGGACTCGCCGATTTCCGCGATGGTGCCGCTGTACTCGTGACCCATTCTGATCGGTGCTGTCTCCCCCGAGACGGGATGGGGGTCGCCTTCTGGAACGAAAATCGGCCCGGCGGTGTATTCGTGGAGATCTGAACCACAAATGCCACAGGAATCGATGTCAATTCGGACCTCGCCCGCTTCGACTGCTCCCTCTTCTACCTCCTCGACACGGATGTCCTTTTGGCCGTGGTACGTTGCTGCCTGCATGGTGGTCTATAATTATCTTCAATTATAGTTAAACCCTATTCTCTCTGGTTGATAGCTCGTCATTTTCGTGCTTGTATACTGATGAATTGGTGGGATAGTCCTTATTCCAACATGACATGATTCAGACAGTGATGGGTAGTCCCAAATACTCTAACATGGCTTATAATTAAACAAGAAAGCATTTACCGATCCTCTATTTTTCAGCGAATATGGATCGAAGACAGTTGATCGCAGCAATCGGTAGTGTGTATGGGACTGCGACTATTGCGGGCTGTATTGATGGTGATGAGACCAGTGACCAGGATATTGAGGATGGTAGTGATACTGAAAACAGTACTTCTAATTCAGATGAAAGCTCGAGTTCAAACAGTGAAGAGCAAGCGAATAGCGAAGGAAAAGAAGAAGAAGAAGAAGAAGAAAGTTGCCGGACTGAAGTAAAATCTCAGAGTGAGTCTCTAGTTGATCGATCTCGGGAACTCGATGGTAACAGTGATTGGACGGAAGAATATCGGTGTGAAACGGGTGATACTGTTCATTTCGATATCTCCACCTCAGTTGGACAAGATGTAGCAGTTGAGATTGATTCGCCAGAGGGACACACTGTATACAGCGAAACCGGCCTCTCGCTTACCACAACACACCGATTCAATAGCAGTGGTGAGGGTAAGGTCCGAATTGAAAATCTTGGTGAGCGAACCGAACCAGAAACGAAAAATGAATGGGATGATCGTGTAGAGGTGGATGCAGGTAGTCAATTAGATCCGTGGTTCGAAATTGAAGAGGGAGACCACATAGATTACTACATCCGAATGGTTGACGATGCTCGTCCGAATCTGCGTATTGAGGATTCCTCTGGAACTGTTCAGAAAGAACATTCTGTCTCAAAGGTTATTGACGGGGAATTCACTGCGCCAGAGGATGACCGATACTACTTTTTCATGGAGAACACAGCAATGGTTACATCTGGAACTTGGGACTTCACTTTCCAATACGTAGAAGAAGTCCCGATCTCAACGACTGTTGAACTTGCTATTGAACGAGAATACGAGGAAGAAGTCGAAATCTGTGACTGAGTGAACTACCCTCCCGCTCACCTGACAGCTTGCGTTTGAGAGTGAGACTTCCCGCTTCAATGACACGCTTTGCAGATACGGACGTATCTAGATTTTAAAGCCCTTGATCACCTGCAGCAGCGTGGTTCCGAGTCTCAGCCACAAGATTACGGACTGATTGGCGAATATTCGGTCTCGAGTGCACACCCGTTCGGTAGTTACTCCTTCAGGACGGTCAGTCTGCTCCCTGTGGATATATCCACTTGCATTCGCTACAGCGTTCGACGTTATCGACATGGCGAGTCGATGCATTACAAACCGGACAGGTCTGGTCATTTCCCATCACGTCCCTCGTTTCACACGATCGATTCTAATAACCGGACCCGACCATAGAAGAGAGCGATCTTGATATCCGCCCCTCTCTGAAGGGTGAAGATTTCTGACCGAGTTTGGGACTCAATCCAGCAGTGCGGTGCCGGGGAAACCTCGTCGTCGGGCTCCGCCCGACTGCCTGAGAGATCTTCGATTCCTCACCGTTCACGGCGAGAAGGTGATCACATCCACAGATAAAGCAGGACGAGTGCCTCCGGGGCTTGTCCCCGAGGTACTTCACATCTCGAGTGGGCCAGTTGTCCCGACGTAATATTCACCTCCTCTCTATAGAGCACAGTTGTTCATCGTCAATAGAACGGAGAGAAAAGACCACAGACCAGTGACTGTGGAACGACGTGGGGATTGAAGCCCGTTCTAGTCGTCCTGAGTGGTGATGTCCGCGGACAGGCCCTGTGCCATCTCGATATCCTTGGAGTTGTTGAGCGTGAATGCCGTTCGCTCAGTAACAGCCTCAATTACTTCACGGGCGCTTGGGTAGCCGTTGCCAGACTTTTTGACGCCGCCGAACGGAAGGTGGACTTCTGCGCCGATACATGGCAGGTTCGCGTAGGCGAGACCGATCTCGGCCTCGTCACGGAACTCGTGGATCTTTCGGTAGTCCTCGGAGATGATCGCACCGGCAAGCCCGTAGTTCGTGTCGTTGTGGATCTCGAGTGCGCGGTCCATGTCTCCGTCATACTCAATGAGCGCGACGTGCGGGCCGAAACACTCCTCTTGAAGACAGCGGAGATCGGAGTCGTACTCGACTTCGTAGACGAACGGGCCGACCCAGTTTCCATTTTCGTGTCCCTCGGGAATTTCGTCGGCCTCGAGTTCCGCGCGGTCGAGGAGCACCTCAGCACCTTCCTCGCGTGCGAGTTCGTTGTGGCGGTGGATCTTCTCGACGTGTTCGGCCTCGATCGCCGGCCCCATGAACGTGCTTTCTTTGAGCGGGTCGCCGACGGCGACGTTCTTGGCCACCTCCAAGAATCGTTCTTTGAACTCGTCGTAGATGTCCGTGTGGACGATCAGCCGTTCGCTCGAGACACACCGTTGGCCGGTTGTCTTGAAACTCGACATCACAGCGGAGTGGACGGCGACGTCGAGGTCGGCATCATCGGCGACAATTATGCCGTTCTTCCCACCCATCTCACAGGCTGCGAGCTTGCCGGGTTCGCTGCCGACCTTGCCAGCAATCTCGTGACCGACCTCTGCGGAGCCGGTAAAGAGGACAGTATCGACCCGTTCGTCGTCGGTGATCGCCGCGCCGGCGTCGCCGTAGCCCTGTACCATGTTGAACACGCCGTTGGGGATGCCGGCATCTTCGAACATCTCGGCGATGATCTGGCCACACCACGGCGTCTGCTCTGCGGGTTTCCAGACGACTGTGTTCCCCTCAACCAGTGCGATTGCCATGTGCCAGAAGGGGATGGCAACGGGGAAGTTCCACGGTGTAATACAGCCGACAACACCGCGGGGTTTCCGGCGCATGTAGGCGTCTTTCGAGGCGATCTCACTCGGAATCACGTCACCGTGGGGATGGCGGGCATTGGCGGCGGCCCACTCGACCATGTGGTAGGCCTCGATCACATCAGCACGTCCCTCACTGATTTCTTTTCCACACTCTTTGGTAACGATTTCACCGAGTTCGTCGGTCCGCTCGCGCAGTTCGTGATAGATGTCCCAGAGGTACTCCGCGCGGTCGATGTACGAAAGTGAACGCCAGTCCTCGAATGCGTCCTCAGCTGCCTCGAGCGCCCGGTCGACGTCTGTTTCCGTACTACGTCGGAACGTTTTGAGCGTCTCTCCGGTTGCTGGATTCTCACTGACGAACGTCTCCGACCCTTTTCCGTCGGTCCATTCGCCGCCGATGTAATGCTTGTATACCTGCGAGTCGACTGTCTGACTCATATCCGATTTCTCGCAGGTGGGTGAATAGTATTCCCTCCCTCCCATGGTCTCCCTCCCATGGTAGGGTAAACTATTTATACATCATATCCGCACTCCGTACACATGGCACAGGCAGAACACCAATCTTCTCAAAACGCATTATTAACGCTCAAAATTTGGCATCCGGACTGTTGGACCCTAGAAGTGACAGAGGCAGTGTCCGCAAACCTGCTCGCACACACAGTGTACAATGCGGCAGACGGGCGTGTCAAGGGTCATTTTACGGCCTACGGTGACTCGACTGAGGAACTCGATCGACTCGTCGAAGAAGCCACCAACTCCCGATTGACCCATTCGGTTGCTGAGATGCAACACCGATATGGCTTCGAACACCCTCACGTCGCTTCGGGTAGCGTAACCCGCGAATTGCTCGTCGAATACGACCCGAACGACACGGTCAGCGATGCGCTCGCCTCTTACGGATTTATTCAGGAGGGGCCCGTCCAGATCCGTGATGGGACCGAATACTGGTCCGTGTTTGTCGATAACGACGATCGGGGTCAGCTTCACGAGCGTCTCGAAGCCGTGCGGGAAATGCGAGATGCCGAAGTTTCCGTTACCAAGATCACTTCTCACAGCACCTCCAGTAGTAATGTACTCAGCAGGGTCGAGAACCTCTCGAAGCGTCAGCGTGAAATTTTCGAACTTGCCTGCGAACACGACTACTACGCCTGGCCCCGGGGAATCACCACCCGTGAGCTGGCTGACGAGGCGGATATCTCGAAGACGACCCTCCTCGAGCATCTCCGAAAAGCGGAAGCCAAACTCCTCGATCCTGCGATCAACGAATTTACCCAATCTCTCTGACCACTATCTGATCCGTTACAGTCTCCATTTCACTAGTTTCGATACCCACAACATTGAATGGATGTGATATCTGGACGTCTTTTATTTGTCTTGAAAACATCATAAAACACGACTTCGTTCTGGAACGGATGAGTAAGTTCCCTCAATAATACGTTCACAAGCCATTTATTACGCCAAAGTCGCTGAGAAATATTTGGTAGGTTCCAGTACTATAAGCGAGTGATCTAACTGAGAAACAGCGATGATTCCACCAATAGCTAATAAGTTCGTCGCGGGTGAGTCACCGTCTCTTGCGCTCGACCACGCGACTCGAAATCACACATACGGTGTCGGTACGATTCTCAATCTACTCGGAGAGCACTACGACAATCCGAAAGAGGCAGCCGCAGATACCGAAGCCTACTGTTTGCTGATCGACGATATCGCGTCGCTGGAAATCGATGCTTGTGTCTCGGTCAAACCCTCGCAGATCGGTCTGGATATCTCCGCCGAGGTGTTCGAAACCAACCTTCATCAAATCGTCGAGCAGGCGGCCGAACGAGACGTGTTCGTCTGGATCGATATGGAGGACTACACGACGACGGACGTGACGCTGGATGCATACGAGGAACTCGCTTTGAAATATGATGGCGGAGTCGGCGTCTGTTTGCAGGCAAATCTCAAACGAACTCGGGAGGATCTCGACCGACTCGCCGACCTACCGGGTAAGATTCGTCTCGTGAAAGGGGCCTACGACGAACCGAAATCGGTCTCGTACAAGGACAAAACTCGAGTCGACGAAGAGTACCGGGCGTTGCTCGAGGCTGCCTTCAAGCACCGCGACGGCGGTGTCGCCGTCGGCAGTCACGACCCCGAGATGATCGAGTATGCCCGCCAACTCCACGAGGAGTACGGGACGCCGTACGAGATTCAGATGCTCATGGGTGTCCGGAAGGATGCCCAGCGGAACCTCGCGGCTGAAGACGTTACCGTCTACCAGTATGCCCCCTACGGATCACGCTGGCTCCTGTACTTTTACCGCCGTCTCCGTGAACGCAAGGAAAACCTGTTCTTTGCCGCCCGTGCAGTTGTTCAGTGAATATCGAATGCTGCCGCGATAGGAGGGCGATTCTGTATAGTCAAATCATCCTGTTCGCACTCTTCTTGCTGAGCGAGGTTCCGACTTGACTCACCGTCGGCGGTTTCGTCGCCCCTCTCGGAATCGCGTTCACGTTCCGAGAATGAGGGGGAAAAGCCACAGGCCAGACAGCCGTGCATGAGACCGAATAGCTCATGCCCGATATTTTCGGACGGATTTTGTTAGAATGTTTTCGTTGGTGGTGTGATTATAAGAACGAAATGAATCGCTCAACGCAATGACTGCGCCGGCAACAGAGCATAACCGTCAACACTGGTCTCTCGACGGCATGTACGAGGGACTGGCAAAGAAGACGCTTGACGTGTGGGTCAAGGTGAGCCACGAAGTCGATTTCCGAAACCTGACATGGCGCAATACGGCCTACGCCGTTGCGCTTTCCTGTATCATCAAGGCAAAACAGACGCGTGATCTCTGGCCATGAGGTCACCGCACGCGAACAGAAAAACCCCCTCTACGAAGTCCCGACAGCTTGTTTCGACCATGCTCAATCACTATACAATGAGAATAGTATCAGATATCGAAATACAAGGTGGATCTCCCCCATGAGCTATTCTCGTGTCAAGAATAGATATCAGACCGTTGCCTTCTTTGTCGTCTTAGCGGCCCTATGGGGTGGCACGTATCCCGCAGTAAAGATTGGTCTTAATGATTTTCCGCCTATATTTTATGCCGCGTTACGGCTTGACCTTGCTGCGATTGTACTGCTTCTATATGTCTCTCGCTCATTCGATTATTGGTGGCCACGCGATAGACGCGACTGGTTAGCAGTTTTTTCTGGGGGGATATTCACCCTTGGCGGACACAGTGTCCTACAGAACATTGGCCAACAAACAGTTCCGAGTGCAATCGCTGCAATCCTCGGAGGGTTGATTCCAGTATTAACAATTGGCTTTGCTAAGATTTTTCTTCCTCAAGACGACTTCGGCATACCCGAGTTGCTCGGTATCAGCCTCGGATTTGCTGGGATCGTGGTAGTTACCCAACCAGACCCAGCGAACCTTCTTGTAGCGAACACCATTGGACAAGTAATTTTAGTGCTCTCCGCAGCCGCATTCGCGCTCGGAGGCGTCCTTATTCAGTGGGCAAACGCTGAGATGCCGCTTTCTCCTCGGACTGCGTGGGCAATGATCATTGGTGCTGTCCTTACCCACGTCGCCAGCTTTGCAAGCCCGACTGAATCTCTCCGATTCGTTCAGCTGTCTCTGGGGGGACTCCTTGCACTCCTCTATCTTGGCATATTCGTGAGCGCGATTGGATATCTCATGTACTTCCACCTCCTTCCTCAACTCGGGTCAGTCGAACTCAATCTTGTTACATACGGAGCGGCGATGTTTGGGACAGTATTCAGTTGGATACTTTTCGCAGAACAAGTTACTTCGCTTACCATCGTTGGATTCTGTCTCATTCTTCTTGGCTTTGTTTTACTCAAACGAAAGGAGTTCTACAGGATATAGAAAGCGAATGCCTTAGGGCTTGACTCAAGCAGTACACGGGAAAAAGGTCGTGAGTGCGACCGATAATCGCGCTTGCGTGGTCTCTCCTTCAAGGTGAGGTACTTCGAGGACAAGCCTCGAGGCACTCGCCTTATTTGTCTGTAGAAATACATAAATTGTATACATAGTAAATAAGTTAAATTCGTGAGAGATATGAATCTAGTGAGACGCCGACTATGGTAGGGGACTAATACAACTCCTATCTCTCATATGGCTTGTCTAGGCTTATCATGGAAAGCTCAGAACCAAGAACAGCGAGAGAAGAATGGGGGACCCGATTCGGCTTCCTTATGGCGATGGTGGGAGCCATGGTTGGGGCAGGAAATATCTGGAGAATGCCGTTCACCACGGGGCAAAACGGTGGAGGAGCGTTCCTCGTCGCGTACATCGTCTTGTTGTACGTCATTGCGGTTCCCGGTCTCATGGCTGAGACGATGATCGGTCGGTACACGAACAAGGGCGTCATAGGAACGTTCAATCAGATTTTTAGGAGTAAGCGTTCGCAAGGGCTCGGTGTCGTTGTTCTCATCGTCAACGTGGCGTTGATGTCGTACTATGCGCCGATCATTGGATGGGCACTCTACTACGCCGGCCACTCCTTACTTATGACGTTCACCCAGCCCGGATTCCAGCCGCAGGCGTTCTGGGACGGGTTCATCTCGAACCCAGCACTCGTCATCGGGATGCATACAGTGACTATGGCTGGGATCGCCGGTACCCTCGTCTTCGGGATCCGTCGCGGTATCGAGCGTGTAGTGAAGTGGATGATTCCGCTACTCGTCCTCGCACTGGTCGCGGTTGGGGTTCGTGGTGTCACTCTTCCCGGCGGAATGGAAGGGGTGGCATTCGTCTTTACGCCTGACTGGACATCCCTCACTCGCGGGAGTACCTGGGTTGCAGCACTCAGCCAGGCATTATTCTCGACCGGGTTAGGATGGGGAATCGCACTCACTTACGGGAGCTATCTCAGCAGATACGACGATGTTCCACTTGGTGGCGGTATGTTCACCGCGATCGGGAACACGAGTATCGGGCTATTGGCGGTGTTCGCGACGTTCCCTATCGTTTTTGCGTTCGGAATCGAACCGGCTGCGGGTTCTAATTTGCTCTTCATCTCTCTGGCCGAGGTGTTCCCTGAACTGCCCGGCGGAGCGGCGTGGGCCGCCGTGTTCTTCATCTCGTTCCTTTTCGCAACGTTCACTTCAGGTCTCGGTATCACCGAAGTCGGCGTAACGACCGTTTCCGAGGAGACACGTCTCTCACGAACCGGTTCGGTACTCGCGGTCTGCGGAGTCGTCTGGCTGTTCGGTCTCCCGAGCGCCTATTCGTCGTCGTTCCTCGATCAGATGGACTTCGTGATCGGGAGTTTCGGCCTCCCGCTAGCGACGCTGTCGATCATCGCACTCGTTGCGTGGAAGCTGGGTCCAGAGCGCGCCCGCGTCATCGACCTCAACCGTAACACCGGCATCTACGTCAGTCGGTGGTGGAATCCGGTCATCAAGTACGTTATACCAGTGGTAATGGTGTTCATCGTTGGCTTCGGTGTTGTCACGAACATCGGGACTGAAAACCAAACGTTGGTGATGGTGGGTGTTGCTCTCATGGTGGCTCTCGTCGTGATAAGTACGGCCGTGATGGGCATCATTGGAAACGCGAGTAGTTCTCCGGGACCTGTCTCAGAGGGGGGTGACTGAAATGGTGCTCTCGACCGTCACGTGGGTAACAATGTTCCTTGCGATACTCGCGTTACCTGGCGTTGCAAGTGTTGTCCTCATCAGATCACTTCGCACCGAAGAGCGGAAACTCGAGTTGCTCAGAGAACAGGGGAGTATCGACAGCTACTCGCCTCGTGCGCTACAGGAACTCCGCGAATGGATTCAGGCGCATCCGAACGATCCGTATGCACCGGAAGCACGACAGCGATACAACGAGTGTGTGCGGACGCTTCGAGAGGTCGATGAACCGTATTACGACTGGTCTGTCGAGCAGATAGAGAAACTGGAGACGATCGAAGAATGAAGATCGACGGAGATTTCGACAGCGTGCGCACGGATGCATCGTTTACGACGGTCGACACACACACAGCAGGAGAGCCAACGCGCATTCTCCTCGACGGTCTCGACCGATCCACTCTCACTGGCGACAGCGTTCGCATGAAACGCAAGTCGTTCGCCGAGCAGTATGACTGGGTTCGTGAACTGCTGATGAGAGAGCCGCGAGGTCACGACGACATGTTCGGTGCGGTCGTCGTCGAACCGCACGAGGAAATCGCTGACCTCGGCGTATTCTTCATGGACAGCGAGGGGTATTTGGATATGTGCGGTCACGGGACAATTGGCATCGTCTCGGCCCTCGTCGAACTGGGACACCTACCCGCCGAACCGACGATCAACGTTGAGACACCGGCAGGTGTCATTGAGACCAGGCCCCAGTATGCCAACGGAAGGGTCGAGCGGGTCACGATTCAGAACGTCGATTCGTTCGTCTATGACACGGCGACAGTCCCCGTCTCGTTCTCCGACTCGCCGCTTCGAGTGGATGTTGTCTACGCTGGGAACTTCTTTGCGCTGGTCGATAGCGAGCAATTGAACGCTTCTGTCGATACTACTCAAACCGACGACTTCGTCGATTGGGGACTCGAAATACGGAATGCCGTAAACAACGAACTCGAAATCGTTCACCCGTTCTCTGGCAAACCCGATGCGGTCTCTATCACTGAGATTTACGAATCCTCCGACGACGTTGACCGCAGTATTGTTGTTTTTGGCGATGGGCAGGTGGACCGCTCGCCGTGTGGGACCGGCACGTGTGCAAAGATGGCACTCTTATACGAAACCGGACATCTCTCGGTCGACGAACCGTATCTCCACGAGAGCGTCGTTGGAACCCGATTCGAGGGTCAAATTGTCGAGACGAAACAACGTGATGACATAACTCTAATAGTCCCGACAATAACTGGATCCGCCCGTATCACGGGCAAGCATACGTTCGTGAAAGATCCTCGTGACCCGATAATGAGCCTGAGTATCTCTTCGGACGAAACGTAGTTACTTCACTAAGCGACGGTGCAATAATCCTGAAGAAGCGACTCGACTTTGTTTCTAGCATCTTATTTTCACAACTACTCATCAGGCGAAACTCTCCGATTTCGATCTGAAGCTGCCAACAGGGCTGACGAAATCCCGTGGGTTTACAGTGACCCGCTTCACCTAAAGATATAGATACCGACGCACCGACGAATGCGGTTTATTCGCGGACAACTCGCCTGGATGGTTGCAGCAGTGGTTGTTCTGTCTGTCCTCGGTTCGTTTTCCTACGAGTTGTTCTTCGTCCTCTCGTTGATCGGCCTACTGATTGTCACCGAGCTTACTGCCCCATTTGCTGTTACACCTGACTGGCGGCGTCGACTTCGGTGGCTCATTCTGCTTGGACTGGTCGGCTTTGCGGTTATCGTCGTCCGCCGCATCCTCGAGATCTTGCCGCCGGAGGTGCTTCCATGGTAGCGTACCGGTTTGACGTGGAGGTGACGAGATGAATCCACTCAAGTGGATCCAAGATGGCTCCGGGTCGGGAATTGATTGACCACGAGCGTTGCTCGTCGCGCTCTCGATCACTGTACTCATTGCAGTGGGCGTCGCTGCTGGGACGTCAACAGCAGCGTTTGGTCCGTACAATCCCTCATGGGATGGAACATCATCGCACTGGTCTTCCCACTGCTCGGACTGGGCTTTCTCCCCTCGCTGGTAGGTCTATTTACCTTTCACCTACGCATTACTTCCCATCTTAACAAATACAGCTTCTGGTCTCGAGAACGTCAACGAGAGCACGGTCGAAGCTGCCCGCGGGATGGGTATGACAGAGAATCAAATACTGCGAAAGATCAAACTTCCACTGGCCGTACCCGTCATCTTCGACGGAATCCGAACGAGTGCAGTCCTCAGTGTTGGGACTGCTTATCTCGCGTTCTTTATTGGTGGCGGCGGTCTCGGCGTCTGGGTTATTACCGGAATCTCGCTGTTCAACACCCCCCCATCTGCTCGCTGGCGCGATTCCTGGCGCATTCTTAGCGATTGGCCTTGATTCGTTGTTTGCCTTCATTGAAACTCGCATCAGTGGGGAGACTCACGCCACCCAGTCACCGGCGGCCGGATAGTACTCGAGCGGTCTTCGGCAGTCGCTCTCAAAGACGGACTTGAGCATCTCTCTTGGCAACGACAGCTGTCCACGGATGATAGCACATTAATCTCGAGACCAGCATGTTTCCTCGAGAGAGCGGGATTCCACTCCCTTTCCCCTGGCGGTGATCTTATAACTGGTGAGGGATTTATCACAACAGTGACCTCCAGTTCGCTGAGCGAGACGCTCCGAGAGACACTCTCGCTTTTCGAGGAGTCCGGAGCCCCGTTGACGACGATCGAAGTGGCAGATCGACTTGGTCTCGATCGTGAGAGCTCCCACGAGCGCCTCGAGCGCCTTGTCGACTACAATGAACTCGAGACGAAGAACGTCGGCACGAGCGGACGTGTTTGGTGGCAACCACGATTGTCACCGAAACCATCATCGTCAGACCGACGTGAGCACGACCTCGAGCTGTTTCGGACCCTGCTGGACTACTCGACCGACAGCGTGCTAGTCGTCGACCCCGACACCGGGGAGTACATCGACGTCAATGAGACAGCCTGTCAGCGCTGCGGCTACTCGCGGGAGGAACTGCTCTCGCTATCCGTTCCCGATATCGAGATCAACATCGATAATCTGACCGAGTGGAACGCGTTCGTCGACGAATTGCGGGCGAGCGGAACGATCACGTTCGACGGCCGCCACCGGCGAGGCGATGGAACGACGTATCCGGTCGAGGTCACCGCGACCCACGTCGAACTCGACCGGGAGTACGTCCTCGCGGTCGCCCACGACGTGACGGAGCGCCGGAAGCGCAAACGTGAACTCGAGCGGACCAAGCGCCGCTTCGAGGCGGTCTTCGAGGATCCGAACATCCTCGCCGGCCTCCTCGAACCTGACGGGACAGTCGTTGACATCAACGGGACGGCGATGGAGTACATCGACGCCGACCTCGACGACGTGGCCGGCGACCCCTTCTGGAAGACACCATGGTGGGGAGCTGGCGAGGTGATCCGCGCCGACGTGCGGAAGTGGATCGAGCGCGCAGCGGCC
This sequence comes from Natronorubrum aibiense, assembly GCF_009392895.1. Lineage (GTDB taxonomy): Archaea > Halobacteriota > Halobacteria > Halobacteriales > Natrialbaceae > Natronorubrum > Natronorubrum aibiense. The sequence continues at coordinate 243,137 of NZ_CP045490.1, forward strand.
GGCGAGTACGTCGATTTCGAGGCCGATCTCACCAGACCCAGTGGCGAACAATACACGCTCGACGGCGTCTTCAGACCGGTCATGAACGACGACGGTGACGTCGTCTCCATCATCATCTCCTCCCGCGACGTCACCGAGCGTAAGCAGCGTGAGCGCGAGTTACGGGAGAACGAGGAGCGGTTGCGGCTCGCTCTCGAAGCCGGGGAAATGGGGACGTGGGAACTAGACCTCCGGACCAAGGACTCGCCCATCCGCTCCCCGCAGCACGACCGCATCTTCGGCTACGACGACCCGCTCGACGAGTGGGACTTCGAGACGTTCCTCGACCACGTCCAGACGGACGAGCGCGAGGAGGTGAAACGGCGCTTCGAAGAGGCGTTCGAGACGGGAACGTGGGATTTCGAGTGCCGGATCACCCGAGCCGACGACGAGCAGCGTGTCATATCGGCCCAGGGGGAGTTCCACTTCGACAGCGAGGGAGAGCCGACTCGTGCGGTCGGCGTAGTCCAAGACATTACCGAGCGCAAGCAGCGCGAACGCGAACTCGAAGAGTCCGAACGGCGCTACCACACGCTGGCCGATCACTTCCCGAACGGGGCTGTCGCCCTCGTCGACGAGGACTTCCGGTACGTCACCTTCGGCGGTACCCCGGAGGGCGACACAGACGTGACGCGTGCGGACCTCGAGGGGAAGCCGCTTCGAGACGCATTGCCCCAAGAGCTGGCAGACGTCGTCGTCCCCCGATACGAGGCCGCGCTTGATGGCCAAGCATCCGAATTCGAGAGCACGATCGGCGATCGGGTCTACCAGTTCTATTTCATGCCGGTTCGAGACGACAGCGGGGACATCTTCGCCGCCATTGGAATGTCCCAAGACATCACCGAACGCAGACAGGCCGAGGAGAACCTCCAGAAGAGCAAAGAACGGTTCCATGCGCTGGTCACTGCAAGTTCAGACGTAGTGTATCGCATGAGCCCCGATTGGAGCGAGATGCACGAACTCGAAGGCAAAGAGTTCCTCGCCGATACGGACGAACTGACCAGTAACTGGCTGGATAAATATATCCATCCGGACGATCAGCCGCGAGTCACAGAGGCCATTGACAAAGCAATCGAGACAAAGAGCACGTTCGAGTTGGAATACCGGGTGGAACAGGACGATGGGAGCACGGGCTGGACATTCTCGCGTGCGGTACCGATGCTGGACGAGGACGGTAAGATCGACGAATGGATCGGAATGGCGAGCGATATCACCGAGCGAAAACGACGCGAGCGAGCGCTCGAGCGGTCCGAGCAGCGCTACCGCACGCTCGCGAATCACTTCCCCAACGGTGCCGTCACGCTGTTCGATGACGATCTGAAGTACACGCTTCTGGCCGGGCAGGGGTTTGAGCAGATCTCCATCGATCCGGATGAGGCCGCGGGACGTAGCGTCGGTGAGGTTTGGGGCGAAGACATCGCCGAGACACTGGAACCGATGTATCGCGACGCGCTCGCCGGTGATGATCGGACGGTCGAACTTTCCTACGAAGGCCGAGAGTGGATGGTCCACGCCGTTCCGATCACTGACGAGGAGGGCACGGTGTTCGCTGGCATGGCGATGGTCCAGGACATCACCGAGCAGAAGGAGCACGAACGGTACCTTCGGGACGCCAAATCCCAGCTCGAGGCGGCAACGGAGGCCGGCGCGATCGGGACGTGGGAGTGGGACGTCCAGAACGACGAGATGATCGTCGGGCAGTCGTTCGCGCGGACCTTCGGCGTCGATCCGGACGCGGCCCAGCAGGGCGTCTCGCTCGATCAGTTCATCGACGCCGTCCACGAGAACGACCGTGAGCGAGTGGTCGCCCAGATCGAGGACACCATCGAGACCTGCGGCGAGTACGAATCGGAGTACCGCGTCTGGAACGCCGACGGGGAACTCCGCTGGGTCGTCGCACGTGGTCGCGTCGAATGCGACGACGACGGCAGTGCGCTGACGTTCCCCGGCGCGCTGACCGATATCACCGAGCGCAAGCACGCCGAACTCGAGCGCCAGCGGACCATGGAGCAGTTGGAGACGCTGGTCGATATCCTCCCGATCGGCGTTGTCGTTGCCGACGCAAACGGGTCGCTGATCAGAGCCAACGACACGGCTAGGGAGATCTGGGGTGGCGACGTGTTCGACGCGGAGTCGATCACGGAGTACGACAAGTACCCCGCGGTGTGGGCGGATACGGACGAGCCGGTCACTTTGGACGACTGGACGATGTCCCAAGTCCTCCACGGAGCCGAGGTTACGGAGCCGAACATCTACGAGATCAGCGCATTCGACGGCGAACAACGCATCATCATGGAGCACGGCATGCCGATCAGAGACGAGTATGGCGACGTGAGCCGCGCCGTCGTCACCCTGACGGATATCACCGAACGCCGCGAGTACCAGCGCAAACTCGAGGAATCCAACGAGCGGTTGGAACAGTTTGCCTACGCGGCCTCCCATGACCTTCAGGAGCCGCTCCGAATGGTCACGAGCTACCTCCAGTTGCTCGAGAAGCGCTATGACGACGCCTTCGACGAGGACGGTGAGGAGTTCCTCGAATTCGCCGTCGACGGGGCCGAGCGGATGCGTGAGATGATCGGCGGCCTCCTCGAGTACTCCCGCGTCGAGACGCGTGGCGATCCGTTCGAACCGACGGATCTGAACGCCCTTCTCGACGACGTGCTCGTTGACCTTCAGCTCCAGATCGAGGGGAATGACGCCGAGATCACCGCCGAAGACCTCCCGCGTGTCGAGGGCGACGCCGGTCAGCTGCGGCAGGTCCTCCAGAATCTCCTCTCGAACGCGCTCACGTACAGCGGGGACGAGCCGCCGCGGGTTCATGTCAGTGCCCACCGCCGTCGGGGGAAGTGGGTAATCTCGGTCGCAGATGATGGGATCGGAATTAATCCCGAGAATCAAGACCGCATCTTCACGGTGTTTGACCGACTCCACAGCCGCGAGGAGTACGACGGCACCGGGATCGGCCTCGCACTCTGTGAACGGATCGTCGAGCGTCACGGCGGCGACATCTGGGTCGACTCCGAACCGGGCGAGGGCGCGACGTTCTCGTTTACGCTGCCGGCGGCAGATGCTGCAGATAAGTGACCACGACAGCGACCCGGATTGATACAAACGGTCTGTTAAATACAGAGGGAGACTGCAGCAATACAGTTTGTTACTCTTTTTTGCCCCCTTGACAGCATCGTCAGCTTATTCGATCCGAATCTCCCCCCGCATCGTGTCCGGATGTTGCCGACAGACGTATTCGGCCATTTCATCAGTGGCTTCGAATTCGAAGATATCGTCCTCACCAGGGTCATCGGTGACTTCGGTTTCATGCTCGTCGACGACTTCGTCATCCTCGTCGACAAGTTCGAGATTGTGGGACCCACCATTGCCCTGCTCCCATCCGATCTCGTATTCTTCACCCTCTTCGAGGACGAGCGTGGGATTCTCTTCTCCTTCTATTTCTTCGGGCTCCGCGCCTACCCAATCCGACGTCTCCCCTTCCAATATGATCGTGGTACCGGTTTCGATCTCGATTCCATCGTCGGACTCATCATCGGTGTCGTCGTCCCCGTCGTGGTGGTCGTCTTCGTCATGGTGATCATCGTCATCGTGATGATCGTGGCCAGCCACGGGCGCAATCATACCGAGCGTACCCACTGTGACTGTGCTGGCTTTCACTACTGTTCGGCGCAAGATTCCGTCATCTGTGGAGGTTCTATCAGTCATTGTCTTTCCCCATCTACTGCTGAGTTCTCAGCCGAGGGAACGCACGTCAGCATACGATATATACTTAGTCTGCACCGCTCAATTAAATCGCGCTTAAAGATTCATCAAGATACAAGGCGGATACCCCGACCCTTGAGGTCGGGGAGGAAGCCGACATTCGATGGCGCAAACCACGTTCAATGGCAAGGCTGACTCCCCCACATTCAATATTTAGCTGTAAGTAGCTCTAACTATCCTAATGAAGTATAGCGGTTGTTCGGAACATCCAACTCAAACTCGACGTTCCCGAGGACGATCACGAAGTCCTCGATGAGACGTTCGAGCAGTTCCGACACGCGGCGCAACACGTCGCAGACTACGGATGGGCGACAACCCCTACAACATCACGGAGACGAAAAACACGCTCCACGACGAGACGTATTCCGATGTCCGTGAGAAACTCACCCTGCAATCCAGTCTGGTTCAAAGTGCCCGTAACCTCGCAGCAACGGCACTCGGCAACTGCAAAGACCGAATAATCGAAGACGGTGAGAAAGCCAGCAAACCCGAGTTCCGAGGAAGCGTCGTCGTCTACAACGGTCGAACCATCACGTACAACGACGACCACGTTTCTCTCGCCACCACAGACACGCGAGTGACCGCTGAATACGTCACGCCCGCCAACAAGGAGGGGACACCGTTTGAGGACTACTGGACTGACGAATGGGAGAAAGCCGAAGCAACGCTCCACAAGCGTGATGGTACGTACTACCTCCACGTCGCTGTGAAGACAGACGTTGAACCTGATTCGAGCGACGGCGAAGCCGAGAACGGAGTGGTTCTTGGTGTCGATTTGAACGTGGATGGATACCTCGCTGTCACCAGTACGGGAGCGTTCCTCGGTAATGCGGACTACCTCAATCATCGCCGCGACGAATACGAACGTCGTCGTGGAAACCTGCAACAGACAGGCACTCGTTCCGCCCACCTCACGCTTCAGTCAATTGGCGACCGATTCGCACGGTGGAGCGCGGACTACCTCCACCGCGTCTCAAAAGCAATCGTCCGTGAAGCCGTTGAGAACGATTGCGCAGCGATTGCGTTCGAGAACTTGGAGCACATCCGCGAGCGTATCTCGAACGCTTCAAAGTTCCAGCAGTGGGCGTTCAGGGAACTCCAACGCCACGTCGAATACAAAGCCGACGAATACGGCATCAACGTGGACGACGTTGCGCCTGCCTATACGAGTCAGCGGTGCAGCCACGGTGAGTGTGGGTTCACGCACGAGGACAACCGTGATGGTGATGAGTTTGAGTGTCTGAAGTGCGGAAAGCAGTTACACAGCGATTACAACGCCGCTCGGAACGTCGGGTGGCGTCTTGTTCAGCACTGGCTCAAGTCTAGTGCTGAACGAGCCACCAGTCAACTGGCTCTCAAGTCAGGGACGTTGAACGCGAACGGTCGGTTTCGACCTACTGCGCTACGTAGTTAGAGCGGGAGTCCACTGATAAGCCTCGGGGCTTGACCCCGAGGTAGTTGACCAATTTGTACTACATCCGAGCTATGTATTCAGCACGACTGCTGAAATATATCACGGATTTAGGGTTTCAACAGAGCATAAAAATACGATAAGCGTGTTTGCCGACCGTTATTCCGGTGGAAGTGACTTGTAGTGCCAGTCTCCACGTTCGGGAATGTCCTCAGCAGCAGTGGGATCGACATTGTACAGAGACCCGTCAGCGGTCGCTTCGAAGATACTCATGAGTTGTTCGAGCGCCAATCGATTGAGGTGTCCCTGTGATTTCTGTCCGACACCAGCCCGGTGCTCAAGCAGGATACTGCCGAGTCCGCGCAGGCCGTACCCGTTTCGTGCGATCCCTGGATATGTACCGCCGGGATATTGCGTAATATTAGCGTAGCCGAACGGTTGGGCGTGATCGTATATTACGCGGCACAGTTGCTTCGAGAGATTCTGTGGCCCCTCTTCGACGTGCTCGTTGATAGGCCAGAAGATAGAACTCTTAATCATGTCCCCGTCGTCGTCTTTGTACGTTCCTTGATTATGGACGTCAGCGATCCAGAGCGGATCGACTGCTTCAACGGTTTCCTGCACTGCGACCGCTTCCGGAATCGGATTCTCGGGATACTCGTCGGGGTAGTTCTGATACAGTCGACTCTCCTCCCAGTCTGGATCGTGATACCGATTGATATCCCACCCGACACCCTCAGAGCCCGCCGTAAAGAACCCCTCACTGGTATCTCTCGCGGGTGCGTCCGAATCAATGTTGTAGCGCTGTGGGATCTCGGCACCGTCGACGTTCACGCGGGGAACCACGTGAACCGTAAGTTCGTCAAGGATGTCTTGCGCAACCGTTCCGTTGTTCCCGAGGAGGCTCAGGAGGTTGGTAAGGACGGCTTCCGTTCCCGTCGGTTCATTCCCGTGTTGTTGTGTGATAACGAAGACGTCCTCGGCCCCATCGCCAACTGTCGCGCGAAAAATATCTCGCCCTTGGTTCGACTGGCCAATCGTATCGACCGAGACACGTCCCTGTGTGTTCTGTTCGATCTGCTCGAGACGCTTGACTAACTCTTCGTAGTCGTAAAACCCGTCGTAGCGAACTTCCTGCTCTCCTGTGAGCCACGGCCCGTTCGGAACGATATGGTCGTCATCATGACCTGCCGAAGCAACACCACTGACAGCCCCGACGGTGACTGCTCCACCAAGGGTCTTCAGCACTGTACGTCTGGTTGATTTGAGATAATTTCTATTCATCTGCGAATATAATTCTATACCAACGATCACATAAATATGAATGTCTTTCTCACACATTGAAAGTGGTTTGCTCAATCTCGCAGCCGACTGCTGGTGACAAAGTCGACCACCTCGAGTTGCTGGAAGATCCGCCGGCGATCCTACGGGATAGTTGCTGCACCGGTGCGCTCACAGATGAGACACTCGAGGATCCCGAGACGCTTCGAGAGGCGTTTATCGAGTGAGCCACCGACCTCGAGGATCGTGATCGCTTCCTCTACATCGAGATTTCACTCGAGCAGACCGAACTCAACTGCAATCGAACTCAGGTGCAGCCGAGATCAGCGCTGCTAGCACTGTTCTGGACGACAATCTCAGTATCTTCCTCACCCTGAATCCGGAGTTTTCGATACTAATCCGCCGAAACGCACAAGTCATTATCGTACGAATCATTATGTAGAGTATGACCTTCTACGACCGGGATGACGAACTCGCTGCACTCGAGACTGCGTTCAATTCTCCCGGCCACGATTTCTACGTCATCTACGGGCGACGCCGCATCGGGAAAATGAAATTGCTCAAAGAATTACTGTACTGACCGTCCCCACATATACTACCTCGCAGCTCAAGAAGCCGAACACCGCCAGTGTGAGAAGTTCGTTGAAAACGAGAACTCAGGGCTGATGGCTCAGCCCGTGGTCCATGGACAGAACAGTCCACGGAGTGGATACCGATCGGTGCCACGCTTCCAGTGGGACGACCATGAGTGGCAACACTCTGGTCTTTCGACCAACGAAGAATCCACAAACCGCGAGAGAGCCCGTAAGGAATCTCTCCCTACGGTGTCAGCATAGCCTGACTCACACGTAGGAATCCCACGACTTCAGTCGTGTGGAGGAAGTCAAGCAGACCTCCTTGGGATCTACGAGTACCCACCAAACAAGGAAAAGCGCGGCTTGCCGTGGAAATTCTACGGCTTTACTGAGTATGGTGCCGATGTCCTCGGAGACTTCAATTATCTCAAGGGCGTTCCGATGGCCCGTGCTGTTCATCAAAAAACGCGAAAGCCCGAAAAGATTGAGCGGCACGAAACAGCTCCACGACCGCCCCTCGCAAAACCAGTCCGTGCGACGTTCCAACTCGACGATAAGACATAAGGCCGGCTTCCGTCTCCTCGAGATTATACGAGGTGCAGGCGCAATACCACGGCGTTCACGCCGTGGATACGCGCCGTCACAGAACGGCGCCAACCACCGAGAACAGCACGGCAGGATATTCCACCGTCTTTAATCTGAACCTTTACAAGAAAAGCGAGTATGACACTGACCTACGACTCGAAAAGCGAGTTCGAGACAGAGTGGACGCCGATCAAGCGGCCGTTCATCCCCGACGTTAACTTACCAGACGCGAATTATTCGCGTGACATCTCATCCTGATACACCCTACAGATGGGGGTCACCTGCTCTTCCAGCAGGCAATACACACGAACTGTCTGCATCGCCGGATGACGAGGAACTCTGGCCGGCTGCCCTTCTGTTGAGCATTCCAAGGCTGTGGAGTCGTCCCAATCGGCCGAGTTGCGTTCATCAGTAGAGCAATCTGTGCAGATCGAACCAGATAGTGATGGTATCGAGGCGTTCGCAGCGATGTACATCAGAGAAGCAGATGGTGTGCAGATACCGAAGGAGGAATTGTTTCAGGCATACTCGAGATGGACTGATCAGCACGACATTGATGGTACAAACGCGAGCTGGTTCGGTCGGAAGCTTGCGAACGTCGTTGAGTATGAAGATGACCGTATCAGAGACGGCGACAATCTGGTAACAGTCTACACTGGAATCGACCTGACCGGCGATGGATCAAAGCTCCTTGAATGAGATTCATATCATAACGATGTCTGTATTTCAAGAGAATAAAACACCGGATACCTCTGCATGAGCACTAGTATTCTGATCTCCACTTATCAGGCCATTTGCGCGCCAATTTTTGGTTTACACCACTATTTGTTCAGGGCAAATTAATTGTTCAGGTTAAAAATCTGAAAAATGTTCAGGGTAAAACCGCAGGACGGAAGCGATGTTCATGGCAAATCGAGGGTCAAAACCAACTAGTATAGAAGGGATAGCCCCCGTTGGACAGGGTAGCGAACAGCCCACTGAATTTCGCTGTGTTTGTCAACATCGTGATAGTGAGTGCACGATGTCCAAATGGACGTATATTACGAGGTCGATCGATGATGTCTGAGAGTGCTGTCTCGGTACTCCCCGAGGAACTACGTGAGCGCGACCAGTGGGTCTGCTGGAAAGAAGAACCTCGAGATGGGAAGCCGACGAAGATACCAGTGACGCCAGGCAGTGGTGCGTTCGCATCATCGACGGATCCCGAAACATGGGCGTCGTTCGAGACAGCGCTCGAGTACGCCGGCACGGAGAACGCCGATGGTATCGGCTTCGTCTTTACCGACGACGATCCTATCGTCGGCGTGGATCTGGATGACTGTCGAAGTCCCGAAAGCGGCGACGTCGACGATACAGCACTGGACATCATTGAACGACTCGATTCCTATACGGAGATCTCTCCGTCGGGTACTGAGTTTCATGTGCTCATCAAGGGAGAGCTCCCGGATGGACGGAACCGCCGTGGCAGCATCGAACTGTATGACACTGCTCGGTTTTTCACCGTGACTGGCGACCATCTCGAGGACACGCCACCTCGTGTTGCACGTCGGCAGGACGCGCTCATCGCGATCCATCGTGAGTACGTCCAGGACACTGAGCCGGACTCAGAGCACGAATCTGGGAACCGTCGCACTAGGGACGAGACGGAAACGAGGGGTAGTGCAGCCCATACTGACGTTGATCTCGAGGACGAGGACCGGCTCGAGCGAACACGGAACGCATCGAACGGCGAGAAATTCGAGCGGTTGTGGCGTGGCTCAACTGCTGGATACGAGAGTCAGTCAGAGGCGGACATGGCGCTGTGCTGTCTGCTGGCGTTCTGGACTGGTGGGGATCAGCAGCAGATGGATCGGCTCTTCCGCAAATCGGGACTGCTCCGAGACAAGTGGGATGAAGTCCACTATGCTGACGGCTCTACGTACGGCGAAAAGACCATCGAACGAGCGATCGCGAGCACCTCTGAGTTCTACGATCCGGACACTCGAGAGACGGCAACCGAATCAGCTCCCAGAACAAGCGAGCCGTCGACCACTGCTAGCCGTGACGAATCAAAGCGGACTCAGAATCGTGCGTATCTGGTCGAGAAGAATCGACTGTTGACTGACCGTATCGACGAACTCGAGACCACGCTCGAACAGAAAACTGAACGTATCAATCGTCTCGAGGCAACGATCGAGGATCTCGAAACCGAACTTGCAGAGCGTAACCGAGAGATCGAGCAGACTCGAGAAGAACAAGCTGAGACGATGTCCGACTGTGATACCGCTTCAGAGACAGCCTCTCTGTGGGGACGATTATTCGGAGGTAGCTCCAAGTAACAGTCATTGGGAGGATCGTTTCTTCAATTCAGAGTAAGATATGATAGGAGCACTCGATTCGGTAAGTAAGTCTGCGAACTGAGCACCGTCTACAGAAAGTATTTGGATGAATTCTGTAATGTAGTTGAATGATGTTTGGGACTTTGATATTGAATATTTACTCCGATTGGTATGTGTGTGGCTCGTCGTCCTTCCGTTGATTGCTATTGTCGGTTCTGATACGTTTTTCTTTCTTGCACACCGGACGATGGCTCTTCTGAGAGTCTGTGAAGGGTATGGGTGTGTCTCGTTTGGTATCACGGTGGGAGTCGCTTATATCGCGGTGATTTCTGTTCCAGTGGCTATTACTATTCTCTGGGTTTGGGACAGATTAGAAATCAGTAGTGGGAACTAAGGTGGCTGTACTTGTCACGAGTTTCGTGAGTCTTTCAGAATGAAGAAACAGGGCAATGGTCTACCGATACCCTCGCGACTGTGATGTCGTGTTTATCATCCCGAGAAGGGTGCGGGCGGTCGAACTGCCCCGAGATAGCGTATGACTTCTGAGCGACAGCACCCACGAGACCGTGGTATCGATCGAGCACCAGCCCACCGACAGCCCACTGAACCACCCTGGTCCGGCCTCGAGTTGCGCATTCCGAACGACCGAAGTCGGGAGTCACTTATCTCATTCGTCGAGTGTGTTCTCGTCGAACTCACGCATGCAGACGTCGGTGCCGAGTATCGATCGTCGAACGTTTGGGGAGTCAAACGAACCCAGTACATCGCCGCCGAGACGACCGGCCAGCTCTTCAGGAAGCGCCATTACGACGAACAGCTTGGCAGGCACGAACACATGATGTCTCGGCAGGACGTGCGTAATGAACTGATCAAACGCCTCGCACGGCCTGCGTCACTGGCGACGAACCAGAGTCATGAACATCCTGTTGAAGAACCAGATACGTTCCAGGTGAAGCCAACGTGGCAACTGCGAACAGGTCGACGGACCAGCAAGAGGTAGTCACCAGCCGTCGGTACTCCAGCCTGTTGTTGGACGTAGGTCACTGACTCCAGTACGTATCATGCAGTGTCTTCGACTTGACTGTACTTCCAGCATTAGAACAGACTGGCACTCGTTCCGCACACCTCACGATTCAGTCCATCGGCAGTCGCTTCTCGGACTGGTCGTTGGACTGGCTCCACAACCGCGCTAACGAGCTCATCGCTGAAGCGCACGATGCAGATGTGGACGGTATCATTTTCGAGAACCTTGATCACATCCGCGAGAACATCGCTAATGGGTCGAAGTTCCAGCAGTGGGCCTACGCGAAGTTCGTAGAATTCGTGGAGTACAAGGTTGAGTCCACACGGAGTTGTTCGTGGACACGGTAAACCCTGCTTATACGAGTCAGCGGTGTAGTCACTGTGGGTTTACCCACGAGGACAACCGCGACGACAAGCAGTTCGAGTGCGTGGATTGTGGGTATGAGGTGAACGCGGATTACAACACGGCGAAGAACATTGCCGTCCGATACTGTGGGTATATCCATCGCGGGCAGAAGTCTCGCGGTGGATGGGCTACCAGTCAACTGGCCCTCAAGTCAAGGACGTTGAACGTGAACGGCGATTACACGCCTGCCGAGTTACTCGGGTAGAACGGGAGTCCACTGACAAGCCTCGGGGCTTGACCCCGAGGCGGTTGACTTGACGGATTTGAGCTACGAGTCTATGAGCAGCTCACCAATATACTGTTGTTCCCATGCGCGGCGCGCTTCGGTCTCGCGTCGACCACGGCGCGTTAGTGAGTAGTAGTTCGTTCGTCGGTCGACACTCCCTTTTTCCACGAGTCCTTTGTCGACAAGTGTGTCGAGGTTCGGATACAGTCGTCCGGCGTGGATATCTTTCTCGTAGTAGTTCTCGAGTTCGTCTTTGATCGCAAGTCCGTGTGGCTCCTCGTGGCCGGCGATTGTATAGAGCAAGTCGCGTTGAAAGCCAGTCAAATCGTACATACTCTGACCTATGGAAGCAGGCGAGTTAATTATAGGGAACATAGACTTTCTTGATAAACAATATTGTCGGTGAAAGCCGGTCGCGAATCTTCGATCCGCTCGGTCGTGTGCGGTTACGTCACCAGCGGCAGCATGGAACCGGAGATTGACGCCGACAACGGCTTCGTCACTATTCTGGTCGCCGTCACAGGGGACCCGAAATCGGGTGTCGGAGTCTACGAGTCGATCGACGGCAAGTTGGTAACTCACCGTGTCGTCGACGTGACCACAGGCGGCTACGTGACACGTGACGATGCGAACCCGATACCGATCAGGACCTGGGTGATCCACACATCACTGGCGATCAGATCGTTGCGACGGCTCTGCAACTCGACGGCACGGGTCTCACGATCCCAAAGCTGGGAACGGCAGCAGGTTGTATGACCGTGGCGGCCACGCTTGAGGCACTCAGACGACGGGCCACTACGAGCGGGCAATCGACAAGCGGCGGTCTCTGCACGTATCACCCCGCTTCGTGACCACCGGACTCTACGACGTCCGTCCGTGGCTACCGTTCGGTGTGATCACCGCCTCGATCAACGATAGTGCGTACGCGCTTGGTCGTGCTCTCGTCGGCAAGGACGTCCGTGAAAGACGGACATAGGTTCGGTACCAGAGTTACCACGAGGGCTCGACGTACAGTATCGACAGCGACGAACCACTTGAGGAGACGAAGATAGAAACCGAGACCGTAACAGCGCCGTGCACTGATGATCCGCTCCGCACAGTCGGTGGGCCGACGCTGGTTGCCACTGGCGTCGTCGGTGCCGGCGCAGTCGGCCTCGCGTGCTGGCGGTCACCCACCGACACTGAACACGCCTGTCTTGCCTATCGGGCTGATCGCGACACACTCGAGGACGTAATCGTTTGTGTCGACCGTCCCGTAAAACACGCTACTCACGACCAGCACATCGCCACCGTCCCGACATTATAGTAGCCACTGAAAATCACTGCACACCCGATCGCACGACAGTTGTGCGATCAGTGTGTAAATCGGTTCAGTTGTTACTGGAGGTGAGCTCCGCCAATTGGCTATCGACGTTGAAACGGTCGTCCTCAAGGAGTTAACCCGGGAGAGATACGTCGTCAAACACGAGGGTGTTGTCTACGTCTATGACCTGCCAGCTGATCCAGGCAGAGTCAAGAACAGGAAGTGTCAAGATTTGTCGAGTAACGAGTGTGCGTGCTGGATATAGCTGTTCACATCCCAACTTCGAGCAGCACTGACGTCGTCAAGGAGATTGAACAAGAGTCCCGTACGTTCGACGACTCGGCACTGTCTAATTGAGCACCTCCACTATAGTAGACATTAGAAATAATTGCTCACTTTAGATATAGAGAGCTGATCAAGAGCCGTATCGATCGCTGTCGTGAGTTCAGAAAGTGAGTCAAAGAACCGGTTGCTAAGCGCTGATTGGAGCTGTCTCCAGCACTCTTCAACCGGGTTTAGCTCTGGCGAGTACGCCGGCAGTGTTACGAAGGCAAGGTCGTCACGGGCCGCTAGGTCCGTGACGGCCGACGCCCGAAAATACGGTGCTCTATCCAGGACAATGATTAGATTATCCTCGAACTCTTTGCATAACGCCAGAATGAAATGTTTTGCGTGATCGGCGGTCACGTACTCTTCAAACCGAGAGAAAAAGCGATCACCGTCCTCGGTGATCGCGCCTAACAGACACGTCCAGTCACGTTGTCCAGATAACTCGACGGATGGCCGCGTACCGCGGGGAAACCACGCGTCACGCGGCTCGACTTGGACGGATTTCTTTGTTTGATCGATGCAGACTACTGTGGCGTCCATTTCCCGCCGCTTTTTTTGATCTCCTCACGGAACGTTTCTTGCTCATCAGCATCAGATTCAGCGGCTGTACGGCGAGGTTTTTGATAGCTCAATCCCGCTTCTTTGAGCAACCGCCGACAGCTCGGGATTGAGTACTCGACATCGTACGTCTCGTCAAGATACTGCTGAACGAGCGCCGGCGTCCACGCCGGCGCATCAACCCCAACATTCTCTGGTGATTCGTGGACAGCTTCTTCGAATTCTTTTTGCTCTTTTTCTGAGAGCTTCCGCTTTCTCCCAGAGCGGTGAGCATCAGTAACGGCTTGTTCAAGCGACTCGTCGGTGTCGAGTCGCTTGAGCCAGCTATAGATTGTCCGTCGCTGAACGTCGTACCACTCGGCTAGTTCAGTCTGCGTGACGCCGTTCTTGTATGCTATTGCTGCTAAGAGCCGTTCTGTCGGCTTCTTACCCTCCACGTTGTCAAGGGCATCTTGCAATTCTTCGACAGAGATTTTATCGAGATGATCCACTGTGTTTAGCAACACAGTCTGAGTAGAAAGTTCTAACGGATACTATAGTATCTGTCCGCTGGGTGATTAGTATAGTCGATGCGTCATATAGTAGTGTACGAACCGTTCAAATCATTCCCTAACGCTGGTTCGACTTCCCACCCACGAATTACGATCGTGGTCAACCCGAATAGAGAGGAGATCTAACTATTTTTGATTGGGTTTTACACAACGCATTTAATTGATTGTTCAATCAAAATCGTGCAAGAGCAGGCAGGTAGCCGTAGCCATCGACGAGAAGCACAGTGTTGGAGAGATCATGTTTTTCGGTCAATTAATGCAAAAACGAGGCGGCTGGGTCGGTGCCCCAACATCCAAATACTGCGACATTGTGGATTAGTTGTAAGTCTATGTCTATTGCAGAGCACACCCAAGACCGGCTATCGTTTATATTGACAGCAATTTTATTAACCGCAACCCACGACAGATTTGCCGTCGACGGTCTGGGATAGTGATAGCGATCCGTCACATCCACTTATAGATTGCTTGGTAAGAACGTTCTATGTTGAACACGCAGAGAATCGCGTGCGTCTCTCGAAGCAAACAACCGGTTGCATGAAGACGGACGGTGAACACCCTGGCTGGCGTCGCCTCCGCTCACGCTCTCAATCTCCGTCAAATTCCGCTGCATAGCACTCGCTGATCAGGTCTGCGAGCTGCATATCCAAGCCAACTCTACGACCTACTCCTTCTCAAACTGCGCTAATTAGACGGTATCATCGAGACCCAGTGGGCCGCCACCTACCCTGTCCAACAGGGATATCCCTTCTGTACTAGTTGATTTTGATCGTAGATTTGCCTTGAACAGTTGCAGGAACTTGACCTGAAGAGAGAATTCGACCTGGGCAATAGTAGAGATACACCCGAAATTGGCGGATAGATAGACTGGGAAGCAGTGATAAAGATAATAGTGGTAGCGATACATTGTGTATTCGACATTGTAGAATTCCGACTCACAGACCTGCGAATGCAACAACTTTGGGGACTAAGTTCTGACCCCGTGTTGAGTGTCCACTGGCGTTTACACCAGTATTAGTGTAAATTATGATGCGCGGTGTAAAGCCACTAGAACAGAACGACAATCTGGTGAGGCCACACAGAATTGTCTTCGATTCGAAAACGGATTCAGAGGTTGAAATTTTCCGCGGGATTCGGTGGTGATTTGTAATGAGACACAAAATATTCACCCTCCGCACGGTGTTTTTCGACTGACATCGGATGGAAGGTCTGTATCGGCGTAATCCATCCATCAAGGACCAACCCAGTCAAGGAATTTACAAACGTATATTCATCAATAATCCTTGGAAAACGCATCAATGTCCATCAACATTGATCGTTGATGTTTCTTCTTGAGAAACGCAATTCGGGCGTCCACATCGTAGACGGGGCCAGTTGCCGATACCGACGCGATGAGGAGAATATCGAGACCAGCATAGAGGTGGTGTTAGCACAACCCACTATCGGGAGTCAACTATTGGATGCTCTCTCAGTTCCCCAGTAGACGACACCGGTCGAGCTCGTCGTTTCTAAATAAGATACACGAAGACGATTCTCATGATGCGCGAGAACACTTATCAACTAAGAACGAAACATCGTGCGTGCAAAACCATCCTGAAAAATAGTAACGAATGAGGAGAGGCAGCAGTTCAGTATCGAATCACTCGCGAAGCGCGGTCGATCGTCTATTGTATTCACGACCGAAACACAACCGAAGTCAGATTTTCGTAATGAGAAACGGATGCGATCGACATATCAAATAGATCGTTGTCACTATCCAACACGAAAAAATACAGTGTCATCCACAAGGACGACAACTCGTAATCGCTAGTTGAGGGGCCGTGCCGATGGCGTGGGCGCCGTCAGGATATTATCGTTGGTTGTGCTATCGAAGAGGTGAATGTCCGACTCGTCGAACGTGAGCCACAACGGCGCTGTCCGATCGGGTTTCACGTCTGCTGGGACGCGTATCGTGCACTCGTGATCGCCGACCGTGGCGTAGAGATAATTATCACTCCCAATCGGCTCGATTACGTCGAGTTCCGCTCGAATTGCGCGTGGATCCTGCTCATCGGTCAGTGAGATGTGTTCCGGCCGAACACCGAGGGTGAACGACGAGCTGGTTCCAGCGTCGCGTGCCATTGCAGCGGTATCAGCAGCGATCGGATACTCGAACGTGCTACCATGGAGGCAGTCGTCCTCGAGCGTGACGTCGAAGAAATTCATCGCCGGGCTTCCGATGAAGTTCGCGACGAAGCGGTTTGCAGGTTTGTTGTAAATTTCTTCTGGGGGGCCAACTTGCTGAAGCTGACCCTCCGCGACGATAACGATCCGGTCGGACATGGTCATCGCCTCTTCCTGGTCGTGGGTGACGTAGATGGTCGTCGTCTCGAGTTCGTCGTGAATCCGCTGTAACTCGGTCCGCATGTGCATCTTGAGCTTCGCGTCGAGATTCGAGAGGGGTTCGTCCATGAGGAACACGTCCGGGTTCCTGACGATCGCTCGTCCCGTTGCGACGCGTTGTTGCTGTCCGCCAGAGAGGTTCGCGGGTCGTTTCTCGAGGTGATCTTCGATCTCGAGCATCTTCGCTGTGCTCTCGATTCGTTCGTCAATTTCCGATTCATCGAGGTCGGTCGTCAGGCGCAGCCCGTAGGACATGTTGTCCCGGACGGTCATATGTGGGTACAACGCGTAGTTCTGAAAGACCATCGCGATGCCTCGATCTTGCGGAGCGACACCGTTGATAACACGTTCGCCAATCGAGATTTCGCCGTTGGAAATCTCCTCGAGTCCGGCGATCATTCGCAGCAGTGTGGATTTGCCGGAGCCGGATGGTCCGAGAATCGACACGAACTCACCGTCGTTGATCTCGAGGGAGACATCTTCGATGGCGATGATATCGCCGTACTGTTTCTGCACGTCGCTGAAAGTGACTGTACTCATGCTCGGCTACCGCCCAATAGCGTGATCTACTATTTAGAATTTTCTGCTGTTAATGAGACGGGTGTGACGGTGAGACCAATCACCAGCGGCATCAAACAAAAATCAACAACAACAATTATATACCTCTATCCTAAACTCTGTGTCGATGGTTCGCAAACACTGGAATGGACAGGGAGCCGATAGGCGTACGTTTCTCAAATCAGTAGCCACAACGGGCGCTGTTGCCAGCTTCGCTGGCTGTCTCGGCGGTGGTCAAGGCGGGGATGGATCGACAATCGAGTTCTGGACGCTGTTCGCCGGCGGCGACGGTGATGCGATGGAAGCCATGGTCGACGCGTTCAACGACGAACACGACGACTTCCAGATTAGCAGGGAACGGCAACCGTTCGAGCAATACTACGACTCGTTGTTCACCTCGATGACTGGCGGAACGCCGCCTGATCTGGCAGTTTTCCACACGAACGAGCTGCAACGGTTCGTCGACACGTTAACGCCACTCGATGATCGTATCGAATCGGAGACCGAAAGCGCGTACGTCGAGTCGATCTGGAACGAAACAGCACTCGACGGATCACACGTCGCGTTACCCCTTGACACACACCCGAACGCACTGTACTACAACAAGGACATCTTCGAGGAGGCCGGACTCGACCCCGACTCGCCGCCGACGAATTTCGAGGAGCTCCAGCACGCAGCCGATGAGATTACTGCGAATACGGACGCACAAGCGTTTAACCCGGAGCCGTACGGGCAGTTCTATTCCCGGCAGTTCGCTGCCTGGCTCAAATCAGTCGGTTCCGACTTCCTGAACGAGGACGCAACGGCAGCCGCGTTCGACAACGACGAGGCACTCGAACTCGTCGAATTCTACGCGGATATCGCGGACGCGTACGGATGGGACGAGCCGGACGCCTCGAACGACAGAGGCAATCGAGCGTTCCGTGCAGGCGATCTCGCGATGACCATCGACGGAACGTGGTTCTACGGGGTGTTGCGAGAGGCAGAGTACGACTGGGGCATGACCAAACCGTTCGTCGCACCTGGTGCGACCGAACAGTACACCTGGGCGAACAGTCACGCTCTCGCCGTTCCGGCAAACAACAGTCGAAGCGACGAGTTGACCGAAGCAGCCGTCCGCGCTGCAGAATGGCTCACCCAGAACTCCGCCGAGTGGGGGACGGTTGCTGGACACATGCCCGCAAGCAACGATGTGCTTGACTCGGGAGAACTCCAGAATGCAGACGTCTGGGATGCGACTCTCAGCACGTTTTTCGAGATGGCAGACAACGATCAGCTGGTGTACCTGCCAAGCACAGATAACAACGACGACTACGTTCGACCGGTCGACCAGACCCTGGCCCAGGTGTACTCTCAGCAACTCGAGCCTGCGGATGCGCTCGAGGAGATGGTTAGCACGGTCAACGACAATCTCTCATAAGTATGGCAACGAAAGACGATTCAGCGTCACGTCTTGACGCGGTGAGATCGATCGATCTCTCGGATACTGAAACGAGAGCCGGGCTGCTGTTTGCAGCGCCGTATCTCGTGATCTTCAGTATCTTCCTGCTGTATCCGCTCGTTCTCGGCTTCTATATGAGCCTGTTCGAGTGGAACGTGTTCATGCCGAGTGAGTCAGAGTTCATCGGGCTCGAGAACTACGTTCGAATGGTTCAAGACCCAGTGTTCTGGAGTGCGTTCCGAGCGACGGTGTACTTCGTTGCACTCACCGTGCCGACGCTCGTGGTGTTCGGACTGGTTCTAGCCCTCGGTGTGAATCACAATATCAAGGGTAAACGGTTCCTCAGAACCGTCTATTTCAGCCCCTACGTCCTGACCGTCTCGGTCGTGTCGTTGATCTGGATGGAGCTGTACGCTTCGGACTACGGGCCGATCAACTACTATCTCTCCTATCTCGTCTCCAACACACCGACGTGGCTCAATAGCTTCACGTGGGCGATGCCTGCCGTCGCAATCGCGACGGTCTGGTGGACCGTCGGATTCAACTTCATTATCCTGTTGGCAGCCCGCCAGAGCGTTCCAGAGCGCCTGTACGAAGCTGCGCGTATCGATGGCGCGAGCTCGTGGCGAGCGTTCAGGGATATCACGTTGCCCCAGATGCGTCCGGCGATTATGTTCGTCAGTGTCGTGCAGTTCATCTGGTCGTTCCAGGTGTTCGGCCAGGTGTTCGTCATGACAGATGGCGGTCCTGGAAACTCGACGCAGACGATCATCATGTATCTCTACCGAGTCGCGTTCAGGCAACAGGACTTCGGGTATGCCGCAGCGATCGGCTACTTCCTGTTTTTCGTTCTCGTGGCCGTCTCGCTGGCAAACTACTACTTTATCGGACGTGAGGAGAACTCATCATGAGCACACGAACAATCCCATTAGTCGGCAATCGAAAGAACACTGGCGAAACGCTCAAAATGGCAGGACTGTACGCATTCCTCTACGGAACCGCGTTCCTGTTCCTCCTGCCATATATCTGGATGATGTCCACCTCCTTGAAGACCGAACAGCACGTGTTTTCACAGGTTCCACAGTGGATTCCGCCGGAAATTACCTTCGAGTGGTACATCGCTGTGCTAACCGGGGCCCCAATGATCCAGTGGTTCTTGAACACGCTCTTAATCGCCGGTGCAACGACGGTTATCGTCGTCGTTCTCAACTCGATGATCGCGTTCTCACTGACGAAACTCGAGTGGCCCGGCAAGCGGATCGTCTTCGGCGTGATCATCGCAAGTTTCATGGTTCCTGTGTTCGCGAACATGGTGCCATTGTTTGCACTGATCTCACGGCTAGGACTGGTCAACAACCCGCTCGCAGTGATCCTCCCGTTCAGTGCGATGCCGATCGGGGTGTTCCTCCTGGTACAGTTCTTCAGGGATCTGCCGGACGAAATCATCGAAGCCGCGCGATTAGACGGCTTTTCGACGTTCCAGATCTACTACCGTATCGTGTTACCGCTGATGAAGCCGGCGATCGCGGCCCTCTCACTGTACACGTTCGTGTATACGTGGAACCAGTTCCTCTGGCCGCTTATCGTCCTCCAGCAGGAGACAGCGTTTACCCTCCCCGTTGGAATCGTCGCGATGCAACCGACGCAGGTGTTCCAACCCGGCGCCGAGATGGCGGGCACATTGCTCGCAGTGTTGCCGCTGTTCATCGTGTTCTTGATCCTGCAGGAACACCTCGTAAACGCAGTCCAAGCCCAGGGGACGGTGGGATAGTATGGCTGAGACGACTACACTCAAACGTACTATTCGGTTCGTCTACCAGAACAGCAGTTCGCTCGTCGTCTGTAGCATCTGCTGGATGCTCGCATCGATACCGATCGTTACGGTCGGTCCTGCCACGGTGGGCCTCTACGCAGCCGTCACGTCGCTACGTGAAAGCGGCCGTATCGACCGATCTCGTGTTCGGCACGCCGTGAAGACGAATGGCGTTCACGCAGGACTGCTTGGCGTGCTCCCGCTGGTGTTTCTCGCGGTTGGTATCTTGTACGGACTGACCGCGTCGGGACCACTCGCACTGGGCATCGCAGTCGTTGGGCTCTATGCCGGAGCGTACACTGGGCTGACGTTAATCCCGACGTTCATCGCGATGGCTCGCGGAGAACCACCAGCGACGGCGCTCAAACAGGGCTACCTCTGGGGAGCAACGAACCCGACCTATCTCGTGCACCTCGCCGTCGTCACGCTCGTCGTCTTCACAGTGACCGCCGCGTTGACGGTCGGATTCGTGTTGCTCTTTGCAGGAATTGCAGCCGCGTATCACATCGAACTCGTCTGTGATGACCTCGAGCCGGCACAGCCGGCTGAATCACCGTTCTCGCTTACGTTTAGTAGAATTTCCTGAGAGATCCCAGACACATCCATTCACAATCTGACTCGATTCCACGTACAACGCTCATACTAAGACATAGCCAATGACTATTCAACAATCACAATCGGAACAACACACGACGTATCGATCTTCGACAACTCTCTCGGGACAGTGGACGTTCCGACTCGACCCCGAGGATATCGGGATTTCCGACGGATGGCAAACGACCGCCCACGAGTGGCCGACGGACGACTGTCGCTCGGTCACGATCCCCCACGCGTGGCAAGAACTCGAGCGCGCACGCGACTATACCGGCGTCGCCTGGTACCAGCGATCGATCGAAATCGACGCGTCGAACTGGACGGAGACGGAAGCGCTGATCCGCTTTGGCGCCGTCGACTACGAGACCACGCTGTGGGTCAACGGTGTCGACTGTGGAACAAACCGAGGCGGCTACCTGCCGTTCGAATTCGAGGTCACGGACGCGCTCGAACCCGGTATGAATACGATCACTGTTCGCGTCGAGGACCCCGAAGACAGCAGCGAGATTCCACACGGAAAACAGGGCGCACCCTGGTATCAGCGCGTCAGCGGGATCTGGCAGGATGTCACGCTCGAGGTCGTTCCGGAAACACGAGTCGACCGGCTCCGCGCGACGCCGAACCTCGAAGCCGACAGTGCGCGAATCGAGCTCGACGTGATCGGCGTCGACGACCCGGAGTCGGTCACGGCAACGGTTCATGTCGCTCGAGATGACGACGACGTAGCGACGGCCGAGACCGAAATTGGCGGCGACGGCTCGGCATCGGTCACGGTTTCGATCGATGATCCGGCCTACTGGACGCCCGAGACGCCCGCACTCTACGACGTGACCGTCGAACTGCTCCGGGACAGTCGCGTCGTCGATCGGTACGAAGACTACTTCGGGATGCGCTCGATCGAATCCCGAGACGGCCAGCTCTATCTGAACGGCGAACCTCGATACGTCCGCGGCGCGCTGGATCAGGGGTACTACCCGGAGACGCTGTATCGCCCCTTCGACGAGGACCTGTTCGAACACGAGATCCGGACCGCAAAGGAACTCGGGTTCAACCTGCTTCGAAAGCATATCAAGCCAGCTCACCCGGACTTCCTCGAACTCGCCGACCGGCTTGGAATCCTCGTCTGGGAGGAACCTGCCAATCCGACGGTCCACACGGAGCGATCGAAACAGGAGGTCCGCGAACAGATCCATGGCCTGATCGAGCGCGACTACAACCGTCCGAGCGTCGTCATCTGGAGCCTCTATAACGAAGAGTGGGGAATCGGAAACCCACAGGGGCTCGACGAGGAGACCTCGCTCTGGGAAGACGAGTGGAAACAGGAGTACCTCGCCGACCTCTACAAGGAGGCCAAATCGTGGGATCCGACCCGACTCGTCTGCGACAACTCCGGCTGGGCCCACGTCGCGACCGATATCAACGACTACCACCGCTACTATGTCAGCCCGGACCGGGCGGACGCTTGGGCCGACAACCTCGAGTGGATGACGTCCGCGCCGTGGGAGAACTACGGGGCGACCGTCACCGATCCCGAGGACGCGCCTCTGATCGTCTCAGAGTTCGGCACCTGGGGCATGTGCGACTTGCCGGCGATCGAGGAGCACTACGGCGAGACGCCGCCGTGGTTCGATTACGACTTCTTCGACGATCCGATCAAGCGACCGGCCGGCGTCTACGATCGCTTCGAGGAGACCACGCTTCCGGACGTGTTCGACGACTGGGCGTCGCTGGCCGAGACCTGGCAGCACCGTGAGTTCCGCTCGAACAAGGACGTCATCGAGCAAATGCGCCTCCACGAAGGGGTGGCCGGCTACGTGATAACGGAGTTTACCGATATCGAGTGGGAGTTCAACGGGATCCTCGACTACCGACGGGAGCCGAAAGCGTTCCACGACGAGTTCGCTTCAGTCAACGCCCCGACCTCGGTCGTCGTCGACGTCGATCACGCCCACTGGGGTGGCGAGTCCGTTCCTGTCGACGTGACTATCGTGAACGACACCGGCGAAACCGGACAGGCGACCCTCGAGTACGAACTCGAGGGAGTCGAGGCATCGATCGAACCGAACTCGCTCGAGGTGGAGTATGCGGCGTTCGAACCGACGAGACTGGCCGACGCAGCGACCATCTCGCTTCCAGATGTCGAATCGGCGACGACCGTCGACCTCACGGTCACGGCCGAGACACAAACGGGAGCAGTGACCACCACCGAACGAATCACCGTGGTTCCGGGGGCTGTCTCGGTCTCCGATCACGCACTCTACGTTCCCGATCATGATCACCAGCTCGGCGCACGGTTAGCTGGAGCCCGGTACACCCTCGTCGACGATCCGCACGCAGCGGAACTGATCGTCGCGACCGGAACCGACCACGAGCTTCTGGAACACGTCGCCGAAGCAGGCACCGCAGTACTGTTACTGCCGCCGGTCGAGGCGGGTGCACCCCACACCGAGCTGTTCGACTACACTCCGCTGTCCGACGGGGAGAGCTGGAATCTCGTCTCGTCGCTGTTCGCCCACGATAGCCCGCTCCTCGACGGCCTCGGGAGTGACCACAGACCAGACTGGGCGTTCGAAGGCCTGTATCCAACCGCGGTCGCGTCTGACCTCACCCCGGACGACGCGGTTCACGTCGACTACGTCGAAGGCTGGATCGCAAACTGGGCAAGCCCGCTCATCACCCGCGACCACGGCGACGGACGGGTGTGTTCCTGTACGTTCCGACTCACGGACCAGTACGGAGAACACCCGACGGCGACCGCCCTGCTCGATCGGTTACTCGAGCACCTTGCAACCGACCGCTGAATTCACACTCGACCCACAAAACGACGATATCACAACGACACATGCACGAACGCAAATCGAACCGATGGAGTACGGAAGCAGTATGGGACTGGTACGACGAACAGGGCTGGCCGGTTGGCTGCAACTACGTCCCGAGTACGGCAGTGAATCCAACCGAAATGTGGCAGGCGGCGACGTTCGATCCCGAGACGATCGATCGAGAACTCGGCTGGGCTAGCTCGCTCGGCATGAACTCGGTCCGCGTCTTCCTGCAGTATCTCGTCTGGGAGGACGACCCCGACGGGCTGGTCGACCGGATGGACGAGTTCCTGTCGATTGCCGACCGACACGGTCTCTCGACGATGTTCGTCTTCTTCGACGACGTCGCGTTCTCGGGCGACGAGCCGTATCTCGGCCCGCAGGACGAGCCCCTCCCGGAAACGCACAACAGTCAGTGGACGCCGAGCCCCGGACACGACCGCGTCCGGAATCGAGGCGACTGGCCGGACCTCGAGCAGTACGTTCGTTCGATCATCGACACCTTCGCAGCGGACGACCGCATCATCTGCTGGGATCTGTACAACGAGCCGGGGAACAGCGATATGTATCCCGACAGTATCCCGCTCGTCCGGGAATCGTTCGCGTGGGCGCGCAACGCGGCGCCAACGCAGCCGGTGACCGTGGGGTGTAACTGGAATCCCGAGATGACCGAGTTGAACGAGGTCGCAAACGAACTGTCGGACGTGATCTCGTTCCACGATTACAACGACCTCGAGATCACGCGAGACCGGGTCGACGAGTTAACGGAACTCGGCCGACCACTGCTGTGTACCGAGTGGCTCGCTCGCTCGCGAGACAACTTCGTCGAGACGCACCTCCCGTACTATCGGGAGCAGGGGATCGGCTGTTATACGTGGGGACTGGTCAACGGGAAGATACAGACGCATCTCCCGTGGCGAACGGCCCAGGTCTCGATCGCCGAGGCGACTAAAGAAACGGAAACCCCGGACGTGTGGTTCCACGACCTCTTCCACACCGACGGGACGCCCTACATCGAGACAGAGATCGAAACCTTCCGTGACGTGACCAGACAAGCGTCGGAACAACGGATAGGGAAATAATTACGATGGTACACGCACAACTGATCGGTTGCGATCGCCCGTTACCAAAACGGTATAAACGGACAACAAGAACGGAGTAACCACGAGACAATGCATATTACAGACTACGAACTATTCGAAGTACCGCCGCGGTGGCTGTTTCTGAAGGTGACGACGAGCGACGGCACCGTCGGCTGGGGTGAGCCGGTCGTCGAAGGCCGCGCGAAGACTGTCAAGGCGGCGGTCGAAGAGTTGATCGATACCTACCTGCTCGGCAAGGATCCCTCACGGATCGAAGATCATTGGCAGACAATGTACCGCGGTGGCTTCTATCGGGGCGGTCCGATCCTGATGAGCGCGATCGCCGGCATCGACCAGGCGCTCTGGGATATCAAAGGCAAAACCCTCGGTGCGCCGGTGTACGAACTGCTCGGCGGGGCGGCACGCGACCGCCTGCGCGTCTATCAGTGGGTCGGCGGCGACGAACCATCGGACGTCGCCGCACAGGCTCGAGAGAAGGTCGACGCCGGCTTCACGGCGCTTAAGATGAACGGCACGCCCGCAATCGAACGACTCGACAACCCGGCCGCAGTCGACGCCGCAGCCACACGAATGCGCGAGGTTCGTGAGGCCGTTGGCCCTGACGTCGATGTCGGCGTCGACTTCCACGGGCGCGTCTCGAAACCGATGGCCAAACGACTGGTCGCCGCACTCGAGCCGTACGAGCCATTTTTCATCGAAGAGCCAGTGCTTTCGGAGCAGCTGGACGACCTCGAAGAGATCGCCCAACACACGACGACGCCTATCGCAACGGGCGAACGTATGTACTCACGCTGGGATTTCAAATCGATCCTCGAAGACGGCCACGTCGACCTGATTCAGCCGGATCTCTCACACGCGGGCGGAATTACGGAAGTGAACAAGATCGCGGCGATGGCCGAAGCCTACGACGTGGCGATGGCCCCGCACTGTCCGTTGGGTCCGATCGCGCTCGCCTCGTGTATTCAGGTCGACGCCTGCTCACCCAATGCAATCATTCAGGAACAGAGTCTCGACATCCACTACAACGAGACGAGCGACGTCCTCGATTACCTCGCTGACCCGTCGGTGTTCGAGTACCGTGAGGGATACGTCGACATTCCCGACGGACCGGGACTGGGGATCGAAGTGGACGAGGCACACGTTCGCGAACAAGCCGGCGATGTCGACTGGCACAACCCCGTCTGGCGACACGACGACGGGAGCGTCGCGGAATGGTAATATACCGCACAGAATTATGACGCCCGCCGAGAATGGTAACCTATGACGAATAAAACCGAACCGACTGTCGGGCTGGGACGGACACTCGAGGGATACGAGTACCGCGATTGGGAGACCGATCCCGATGGCACGGTCAGGGTCGCGCTGATCGGGATTGGCTGGTGGACCTCAGAGATGGTGATTCCTGCCATTTCGGATCTCGAGCATTGCGAGGCGACTGTCGCCGTCAGCAGTTCAACCGAGAAGGCGCAGGGAGTCGTCGACGACGTCGAGAGTGTCGAACACGGTCTCACCTACGACGAGTTCCACGACGGCGAGGTCGCCGACGCCTACGACGCCGTCTACATCTGTACGCCGAACGCCTACCACCTCGAGTACGCCGAGACAGCCGCTGACCTCGGGAAGGCAGTGTTCTGTGAGAAGCCAATGGAGGCGACCGCCGAGCGCGCGGCAGCGATGGTTGACGCCTGCGAGGAAGCCGACGTTCCCTTGCTCGTCGGCTACCGGATGCAGACCGAACCGCTCGTCCGCTACGCCCGCGAGTTGATCCGGGCAGGTGTAATAGGCGAGCCAGTTTCCGCTATCGGAAACAACTCCCAGACCCTCCTCGACATCTTTGACGATCCGACCCAGTGGCGGCTCGATCCGGAGCTAACGGGATACGGAACCTCCGTCATGGATCTCGGCATCTATCCCATCAACACCGTCCGCTTCCTGCTCGAGGCCGACCCCGTCTCGGCACAGGCGACGATGACCTCGAGCCACGACGCCTTCGAGGACGTCCCCGACGAACGGTCCGCGTTCACCGTCGCCTTCGACGATGGAACGATCCTGACGGCGACCTCGAGCCAGAACGCCCACGCGTCGACGAGTCTTCGAATCGTCGGCACCGAAGGGGAGTTGCTCCTCGAGCCGGCGTTCCACATGGAGACCGAACTGCGGATCGAAAGCGGCGGAGACACGATTACGCTCGAGTTCGAGCAGGTCGACCAGATGAGCGAGGTGTTCGCCTACTTCGCCGATCGAGTCCTCTCTGGGGACGAAATCGAGCCGGACGGCGTCCACGGCCTGGTCGATATGGAGGCACTTCGGGCGATCTACGAGGCGGGCGAAACCGGTGAGACGATCGAACTCGACGTCGAGAGTTACCTGTAGTCGATCTCGTATCGACCACAGTCGTCACAGATCGACGATCCGGCTGGTGATGGCCCGGGTCGCAACGGCCGCTGTACCTACTGACTCAACAGCACAGTTTCGATCGACTTACTCGCATTGACGAGGAGCCTCGCAATCTCGTCCTCGAGGCGTCGACCGTACAGACTCTCCTTCGAACCGCTGACTTCGATTGCAGCGACAGCGTAGCTATCGGCATTTCTGATTGGGACGGCGATGCTGTGAAGGTTCTGATACGGTTCATCGTGTCCGACGACGTGGCGGTGACCCATAAACGTCCCCGCACTGAACGTCCCGTCACTGGGACTCTCGCGTTCGATGACCATCCGTTGATTCCGAAGGGTCTGCAGTTCCGAGATGAGCTGGTCCGTGCGGTCGGTCAACTCGTGCTGGGCGAGCAGCACCTCGACTTCCTCGATCGGCCGGTACGAGAGGATCGCCTTTCCGCCGACGGAGATCGGCATGGGGATTCGGCCTCCTTCTTCGACGGGGGCGGCGGGTCGTTCCCGTTCGCTCACCTGTAAGAGATAGACAGCATCTCCGTCCTCCTCGACGACGAGCGAGACCGTTTCCCCGGTTTGTCGGGCGAGTCGATCGAGTTCCGATCGCGCGACCTGAAAGACGTCGCGTCGCTCGCGGATGCCTCGTCCGATCTCGTACCACCGAAGCGAGAGGGCGTACGAGGTTTCAGTTTTCGTGACAAAACCGAGGTGCTGAAGCGTATCGAGATACTTGTAGACCGAACTCTTGGCAATCCCAGTCTCTCTGGCCAGTTCCGTCACACCCATCCGCTCGTGTCGTTCCAGCGCTTCGATGATCCGAAACAGCTTCTGGACCGACTTCACATGGTGGCTCGTCCCCGACATTCATCACGAACAATGGAGCGCGATAACCTAACTGTTTCTCATTGAGATACGAATCCACCCGCAACGCGATTGGCACGGAAGCTTTATCCACTGAACGATACACTATCTCGTACGTGACCGATCATGGGGTTCATAAATCGTGACACAAACGGAACTGCAGACGACGGCCAGTTCGGTCCGAGCGTACCGATAGAACACGCCAGTTGTAAGTCGAGCGATCTTGACAGGGCTCGGTCGAACCAATGACTTCGGACAGAGATACCAACGATAACAGCGATACTCGGACGACCGTCAGCGGCCACGATGATGATCGTAGGCTGCGTTACGATCGATCACTCGACGGGGCGTGGGAGTTTCTCACCGATCCCGAACGAAGCGGCCGGACGAGCGGCTGGGACGAACCGGACGCCGTCTGGCCGGCGCGCACCCACACCGTTTCGCTCCCTCGAGCGTGGCAGGAAGACGAAGCGTACCGGTCGTACACCGGTACAGCTTGGTATCGTCAATCGTTCGATCTCACGTCCGTACCCGACGACAAGCGCGCATTTCTTCGCTTTGCCGCCGTTGACTACGAGACGACGGTGTGGGTCAACGGCGAGCACGTCGGTGAGAACCGGGGCGGCTACCTGCCGTTCGAGTTCGACGTGACGGACGCCCTGTTAACGGGGGAAAACACTATCGTCGTTTCAGTTACCGACCCCGATGATCTCTCGGAGATTCCGCATGGGAAACAGGGCGACCCGTGGTATACCCGTATCTCGGGTATCTGGCAATCCGTCAGCCTCGAATTCCGGCCGAAAACCCGCATTGTCGACATTCGTGTGACTCCCGATCTCGACAGTGATCGAGCGGTCGTCGATCTCGAGATCGAGCCAGGAGACGTCGATCCCGACGTCCTTTCGGTAACACTCGAGGCCCGTATCGACGGAGACGTAGCGACACGGACGACGGTGTCTGCCTCCGCCATCGATACCGAGGAAGAAACCGACAGGAAAGGAGCATTTCATACCGGCACCGACACCGATGAACCGACGACCGAACTGAGCGCCGTTCTCGCGTTCGACGACCCTGCGTACTGGACTCCCGCCGATCCAGCGCTGTACGAGATCCACGCGACCCTCGAACACAGTGACAGCGAGATCGATCGGTACAGCGACACGTTCGGCATGCGGACCTTCGAACGACACGATGGTGAGTTTCTGCTCAACGGGGAGCCGATCACGATTCGAGGTGTCCTTGAACAGGGGTACTACCCGGAGACGTTCTACCGCCCGCACGATGCAGAAACGTTCACAACGGAGATCGAACTGGCGGCCGACCTCGGCTTCAACCTGATTCGCAAGCACGTCAAGCCCGCTCACCCCGACTTTCTCGAGGCGGCCGATCGGATGGGGATGCTCGTCTGGCAAGAGCCGGCGAATCCGATGCGCTACACCGACCGATCACGGACAGAGGTTCGGAGGCAACTCGAGACGTTGATCGACCGCGACTACAATCGGCCGAGTGTCGTCATCTGGTCGATGTACAACGAGGAGTGGGGGATCGGTCATCACGACATCGACGAGACCCTTTGGACGGACACCGAGAAACAACAGTTTCTCGCGGACAGTTACGAGTGGGCTCGAGCAGTGGATCCGACGCGCGTCGTCTGCGATAACTCCGGCTGGGCTCACGTCAAGACCGACGTCAACGACTACCACCGCTACTACGTCAGCCCCGATCAGGCCGGTCGCTGGCGCTCCGACATCACACACATCTGCCACAATCCCGGAGACAACTACGCGACTGCCGAGTTCGACGATCCCGATGCGCCGATCGTCATCTCCGAGCTCGGAACCTGGGGATTACCCGATGTCGATACGCTCCGAGAGCGGTACGGTGGCGACCCGCACTGGTTCAGCCACGACTTTCTCGTCGAGGCGCTCAAACGACCCGAAGGCATCGACGACCGATTTCAGCGGACGACGCTCTCCGATGTCTTCGACGACTACACGGACCTTGCGGCAGTTTGGCAACAGCGCGAGTTCGAGTCGATCAAACACCTCATCGAGGAGTTACGGATTCAGGACTCGGTCGGCGGCTACGTCCTGACTGAACTCTCAGATACCGAGTGGGAGTTCAACGGACTCGTGGACTCCCACCGCGAGCCGAAGTCGTTCGCGGCTGCGTTCGCTGCGGTCAACGACGAGCTCGCAGTGGTTGCTCGACCGGAACGTCACGTGATCTGGGCAGGCGACGAGAGCGAACTTGAGGTGATCGTCGTAAACGATGGACGACTCGCAGTGTCGGGAACGCTCGAGTGGTCGTTCGCAGGAGAGACGGTGACCGAGACGGTCACCGTTCCCGCGAACGGAACGACGACAGTCAACGCGACGATGCCGGCTACCACACTAGCGGCGGAGGCAGAACGTGCCCCAGAACCGACTCCCGGAGTCGTAGCGGACACAGTCGATCTGACCGCCACATTCGTTCCGGACGACTCCGGAACGGCTGATCAAACGGATGTCTCGACGAGCGAGCCGATTACTGTTGTCGACGCATCACGACGGCAAACACCCGAGGTGACCGTCTATGCCGACGGCGTTTTTGCGTCACGGCTGGCAGAGGCCGGCGTTCCAGTTACGCATTCGCTCTCTGCCGACGTCGAAGTCGCCGTTACGAGCGATATCACCAGTCAGATCGACGATTTCGCCACCAGCAGCGGGGCAGTCGTCCACGTCCCAACTCGTGATGGCGAAATGCGCTCTGGCGGCCCGTTCAATTACCGATCACTCCCGCAAGATGGGAGTTGGAACATCGCTGCCGGTTTCTACTACCAGGACTCGCCGCTGCTCGAGGACGTCTGTACCGACCGAACGCTTGGCTGGGAACTCGAAAGCTGCTATCCTCACGTCGCAGCGACGGATTTGAATCCCTCGGTTGACCGCATTCACATCGGCTACGTCGAGGGATGGCTCGCTAACTGGGCGAGTCCACTGGTTGTCCGGGGCTACGGTAAGGGCTCGATGACGGCACTGACGCTTCGACTCACTCACCAGTACGGCCGCCATCCCGTCGCGACGCTCCTCTGTGATCGACTCATTCGGTTACTCTCCCGCAAAGGGTGACCAGTTGCGGTCGTTGCCGAAGTCGAATGCCGTTTTCAAGAAATTTGCCAGTCCGTGATCGACTGCGGACCCGTGAATTGTAGACGAGGACAACGCGCGCGATGAGGATAATGAAACCACGTTTCGGTGAGAGGTCGCAACCGATCGGGTGTCGGTCGTGCTTTCGGAACTGACCGGTTCAACGTCGTTCCACCCGTTGCATACCATGAGGCTAAAGTAACTGCTCACAGAGTATCTGCTGTGACACAGACACAGTACGTTCTAGACCGGATTCGAGAAAGCGGCGTCGTCGCCGTTCTTCGAGGCATCGACGTGGACCAGATCGTTCCGGTCGCACGGGCGATCAACGACGCCGGTGTAGGGGTGCTCGAGATCACCGCAAACGATCCGCGGGTCGCAGACAAGATCGCGGCGGTAGATGCAGCACTCGACGATACCGATGCCATCGTCGGCGCGGGGACCGTACTCAGCGCCTCGACGGCGCAATCAGTAATCGATGCCGGCGCGAAATTCGTTCTCGCACCGGATGTCAACGCCGAGGTCGTTACCACGTGCAACCGTCACGACGTGCTTTCGGCTCCGGGTGTGATGACTCCTACCGAAGCGGTCATGGCGATCGAATCCGGTGCGGACGTGCTCAAGGTGTTCCCCGCGAGCACGGTTGGACCCGATCACCTCGGCGCGTTACGCGGTCCGCTCGGCGACGTTCCGGTGTTGCCGACTGGTGGGGTTGGCCCGGACAACGTCAAGGCCTTTTTTGACGCCGGCGCGACTGCCGTCGGTGTCGGCAGTTCACTGGTCGACTACGACGCGGTCGAGGCCGGTGATATGGAACGGGTTCAGGAAACGGCTGAAGCGATGGTCGAGGCAGTTGAGTCGGCTCGTTCATGACGGATTTCGAATAGACAGGCAGCGACAGCATAGCAAAACCAAAGTAGGGCCCGTCAGAATACCGCCACATGACACGGGAAACCCCTCGTTCAGATAGTTGTATGGCCTCTCTGGTAACGTTCGGCGAAACGATGCTCAGGCTCTCACCGCCAAACGGGACGCGACTCGAGACGGCGACCGAACTCGATTTTCGATCCGCTGGTGCCGAGAGCAACGTCGCAATCGCGGCATCGGCCCTCGGAACGTCGGCTGTGTGGCTCTCGAAGCTTCCGGATTCACCGCTCGGTCGAAAAGTAACTCGCGACGTTCGGTCGCACGGTGTCGACCCGCACGTTACGTGGAGCGATGATGGTCGACAGGGGACCTACTACCTCGAATTTGGTGCACCACCCCGCCAGATCGACGTTATTTACGATCGAGCAGACGCAGCGGTAACGACCGCTACCCCTGATGAACTCGCAGTTGAACGGATTCGTGACGCCGAGGTCTTTTTTACGAGCGGGATAACTCCCGCTCTTTCCGAGACACTTTGTACCACCACGCGTGCGCTGCTCGAGGAAGCACGGGCTACGGAGACGACGACGGCGTTCGATCTGAACTATCGCTCGAAGCTGTGGACGGCAGAGAGCGCTCGAGAGACGTACGAGGAACTGTTCGACCTCGTCGATCTCCTCTTCGTGCCCGAACGCGACGCTCGCGAGGTATTGAATATAGAGGGAAGCGCGGAGATGATCGGCAAGCAACTCAGAGACCGGCACGAACCGGCAACGGTTGTTGTCACACGCGGTGAAAACGGAGCGCTAGCGGTGGACAAAACGGGCGTCGTTGAGCAGCCCGTTTACGAAGCGGAGACAGTCGACCCGATCGGAACCGGCGATGCGTTCGTCGGCGGCTACCTCACCAGACATCTCGAGGGCGGTTCGACCGCCAGCGCACTCGCGTACGGTGCGGCTACCGCCGCGCTCAAACGAACCGTCGAGGGAGATCACTTCGTCGGTACTCGGTCGGAAGTCGACGCTTTCGTCGACGACGGGACCAAGGATGGCATCTCACGGTAAGATTATTTGGAATTATAGTAGCCACTGAACGTCACTGCACACCCGGTCGCGCGACGGGAGCGCGGTTCGGAGCGAACGACGTGAGCGAGAACCGCGGGAACGCGAACGGGAGGAACGACCCGTGAGCGAGGACTCGACAATCGACGCTACTGGCTGTACGTCACTGTCGATCCAACAACCAGCGAATTGCCCTAATATACAGCCCATTTAGCACGTACGACGGTCATTACTGAGATGAACCGACAGTAACCGTTAGAACTTTCTACTCATAAATTGTTGCTGAATGTAGTGGATCATCTCGACGAGATCTCTGTCGAAGAGTTGCAAAATGCTCTCGATAACGTGGAGGGAAAGAAGCCGACACAACGGCTCTTAGCGGCAATTGCGTATAAAAACGGCGTCACGCAGACGGAGCTAGCCGAGTGGTACGGCGTTCAGCGACGAACAATCTATAGCTGGCTCAAGCGACTCGACACCGACGAGTCGCTCGAGCAGGCCGTTACTGATGCTCATCGATCCGGGAGAAAACGAAAACTCTCAGAAAAAGAGCAACAAGAATTCGAAGAGAGTGTCCACAAATCCCCCGAAAAGGTTGGGTTAGACGCGCCGGCGTGGACGCCGGCACTCGCCCAGCAGTATCTTGCGAAGACGTACGATATCGAGTACTCAATCCCGAGCTGCCGGCGGTTGCTCAACGAAGCGGGGTTGAGGTGTCAAAAAACCACGTCGTACAGCCGCCGAATCAGCTGCTGAGGAGCGAGAAACGTTCCGCGAGGACGTCGGGAGATGGACGCCACAGTAGTCCGTATCGATCAAACCACGAAATCTGTTCAAGTTGAGCCGCATGTCGCGTGGTTTCCGTTCAGCACGCGGCCGTCTGTCGAATTATCTGGACAACGCAATTGGACGTGTCTGTTGGGCGCGATCACCGACGACGGTGATCGCTTTTTTTTCTCGATTCGAAGAGTACGTGACTGCCGAACACGCAAAAAATTTCATTGTTTCGTTATGTAAAGAATTAGAAAAGGATTTGATCGTTGTACTGGATGGAGCGCCGTACTTTGAGGCGTCGGCCGTCACGGACCTAGCGGCCCGTGACGACCTCGCGTTCGTGAAGCTACCGGCGTATTCACCTGAACTAAATCCAGTTAGAAAATACTGGAGACAACTCCAATCAGCACTTAGCAACCAGTTCTTCGACTCACTTCCTAAACTCACAACAGCGATCGATACCGCTCTTGATCAGATCGCTTCCAAAGTGAGCAATTATTTCTAGAAGCTACTATAAAAACGATTGGCCTTGTCGAGACGCACCGACAGGGGACAACAAAGCAGATTCGACTATCGGACGCAAAGGTGCCCAAGTTACCTCGTACTACCCACGGTCTTCTGTAGTTTCACAGTACAACTATATCTATATCAAGCGTATCAAGTCAATATGCTCCGAGCTGTCATCGGTGTCCTTGGGATTCTCGCAGTATTGGTTCCGGATAGAATACTCGAGATCTTCGAAGCCGCTGCCATCGAAAATCCCAATGAATGTGCGACCAAACCGTGGATCAGGTCAGGTATACGGGCAGAGGGGATTGTTGTGACTATCGCCAGTTTAGTCGGAGGACGGACATATGCCCGAATGATGGATCTTACAGGAGTGTTCGGTGCTGTTATCCTCTTGTTTCCACAGCTGTACCGTAGGTTTGCTATCAATTTGCTCTACGAGCACCCAGATGAGGTCGAGTGGAACCATCAATTCACCGATGGTGTACGGATAATCGGGGCACTGTACGTCTTTTTTGCAGTTAGAGCGTTCACCAAGCGTCGTGCCAACAAGTCAGTTACCCACGACTGAAGTGTGGGCTTCCGCGCTGCTACTGTATGAGGCCACCGTAGGTGACACGCATGTACTTCCTCGAGGCTGTACGCGGTCAACGCTGTCTCTGACAAGGGGGGTGTGGGAGAAAAACGTTGACGGGCCACGGGGGTCACCGGCTATCGGCGACAACGTGGTCATCATCTGCGCCGAGTCCACAGTCCCTGGATTGGACCCCGAGACGGGCGACCATTCGCGTGCAATCGGTGGGTGAATCGTTTTGTCCGGCAATATCAATAGAGGGCAAATCACGGTTTCATTCACAACATCTGTTCAGTTAGCAGGAATTCAGAACTGTCTAATTGATCATTCTTGATGTGTTTGTCTTCAGAATATGTCAATTCATACTATGGCAACGGAGATACGCATGCTCTGTACTTACTAATTCGGGAGAGCGAAGCAACAATCCAGACTGCTTCTGATCTTGGTTTAGTCGATGTACTGGGATACCCAGTCATGACGCTCCTTGATTGCTTCTTCGCCATCGTCTGTACTCGCATAATAGTTCGTTCGCCTGTCGAGCCGTCC
Source organism: Natronorubrum aibiense (assembly GCF_009392895.1). Classification (GTDB taxonomy): domain Archaea; phylum Halobacteriota; class Halobacteria; order Halobacteriales; family Natrialbaceae; genus Natronorubrum; species Natronorubrum aibiense. The sequence continues at coordinate 278,935 of NZ_CP045490.1, forward strand.
TTTCTCGACCAGCTCCTTGTTGACGAGCGTATCGAGGTTCGGATACAAACGCCCGTGATTAATTTCTGAACTGTAGTACTGTTCAATCTCGTCTTTGACATCCTGCCCAGATGGTTGGTCAGCGCCAGCAATCACGTACAACAGGTCTCGTTGGAATCCTGTGAGATCGTCCATATTATACCCATTCAGGCAAGATAATGTTTGTTATCACATACGTACGTAGGTGTAAGGTAAACCAACTAGTTGTTTCTTTATACCACTAGCCGATTCTCTTCCCGGTCACAACATCCTGATACTGTGTTTATAATGAAATGACACTCGAGGGGTTCCGACTCAGCATACACGTTCAGCGGTCGTAGTCGTCTCACTCCAAATTCGAGATAACTCACCGACGTGCTGGTCTTCCCACTCCCGAGTGCCTTGAGTTCGCGTTGACCACGCGCTGTAATCGTATAGGAGTTCGTCCGACGATCGACCTTTCCCTTCTCGACGACATCGTGGTCAACCTCTTGGAGTGCAAGTGGATGCAGGACTGTCGGTGTAATCACGATTGGAGCGGACTACTCAACGATACTGGTCGGATCAGCCGTCAGCTGCTGCGGACGCGTCGAGTCATCTCGATTGACGAGACCGAGATCAACCAGTTGGTTGGCGTATTCATAGATCGTTGATTTTGAGCGTTCAAGGGCGTCCATCGTCTCCGTCGGTGAAACGGGGCTCCAGTAGCAGACATATACGTAGACACGAGCGAGTGCTGGCTGGTTGAGCAACTGCACGACTATAGTAGCCACTGAAAGTCAATGCACATCTGATCGCACGATGGTTGTGCGATCAGTGTGTAAATCGTTTCAGTTGTTACTATAGCTCGAGCGTTTCCTCACCTCGGTTGCTCGAAAACCTTTGCTCCCTGCTGGCGTCGGGCGGCGTTGACGCCCGACTGGAAGCGATTCCGTCGGAATCGCCCAGTCCGAGCGGGCGTCGTCCTCTCGGGATTTCGCCAAGGACACAACTCTGTCGCGCTCGCAGCGCAAACGTTCGGTTCGCACTGAGCGACTCGTCTCAGTCAGTCCGTACTCTCGCTCGGTTGCGGTCGGTTTTCGGAGACGGAACGGCGAGCCACTAAGACGAGCGCCATCACCGTCAGCAGCGTCGCGACCAACAACGGTCCAGTTCCCGCTGAGCGCCCGACGAGGGCTGCGATATCGGCGTAAAACGTAAAGAGGAGAAACGCCGGGAAGAGGGTCCCAATCGCGTATCGCCACGGGACCACCAGTGGGCGTGAGAGCTGTCCCGCACCTTCGAGATACTCCTCGATTGCGGCCGGACCAAGGACCCAGGCCGTATACACCATAAATCCAGTCAGACCGAGCACCAAGAGTAGATCGACGAGGTGGTCCGCGAACAGCGTAAACACCGCAGGGCTGAACGCGTTCACGCCGCCGGTGAGTGCGATCAGCGCGAATAGCCCCCGGGTCGCCGTCGACCGCTCGAGATCGAGTTCGTCAACCAGAAACGAGACCGGAATTTCGAGCATACTGATCAGACTCGTCAGGGCTGCGAGGAGAACGACGAAGAAAAAGACCGCGCCGAGAAGTCGCCCGCCGGGCAGGCTCGCGAACGCACCGGCGATCCCGACGAACAGGGCGCCGGGGCCGCCCTCGGTCGGTCCCGGCGCAAACGAGAACAGCAACGGGAATACCACGAGACCAGCCAAGATGCCGATACCGAGATTAAACACGGCGATGGTCGAGGCGTCGAGAGGTAGCGAACGGTCGTCGTCGACGTAGGAGGCGTAGGTGATCATCGTCCCGCTGCCGATCGAGAGGGTGAACAGCGCCTGGCCGGCGGCCGATCCCAGTATCGATAGGAAGTTCTCTGCGAGGTAGGCACCGTCGAATTCGAGGTAGAACTCGTATCCCTGCGCAGCGCCGGGTTGTCGGGACGCCCAGATCGCGAGTCCAACGAGCAACACGACGACACCGGGTATCATCACCTTCGTCGTCGCCTCGATGCCGCGTCTGATCCCTGCGGCGACGATCAAAGACGTGGCCGCGAGGACGGCAAGTTGATAGCCGAACGCTTCGGCACCGTAGCTGATCGCCGCGAAGTGGGTTTCGGGATCCGCAAAATAGGCACCCGTCGCGCTCTCGAGGAAGTACCGAAGGATCCACCCGCCGACGACGCTGTAGAACGACATCAGCATAATCGAGGTGACGACACAGAGCACGCCCAACGCCGTCCAGAAACGCGATCCTGCGAGCGATTTGAACGCCCCCACTGGGTTCCGATTCGACCGTCGACCGATCACGAACGCGGCCAGCAATCCCGGCACCCCAACGACGAGAACGATGAGCAGATACAACAGTAGAAAGGCACTCCCGCCGTTCTCCGCGGTCATCCAAGGAAATCGCCAGATGTTCCCCAGTCCGACCGCGCTTCCGACCGCAGCCAGGATGAATCCGGCGCGACTCGTCCAACTCTCACGTACCATCTCGTCTCAGGAAACCGACTCGGTGCGTATAAGAATTGTTCATCAGTGGCTCAGTTCATTCACAGTGACATGGAATCAGGAAATCTTGACACGACGCCTAACTCGCACGGGTAGTAAACGAATAGTTCGGTTCAGATTGTGTAACAAGACCTCTAAGGATCGCTCTCTGACACGCAGCCAGATTTTCAAAATGATCGTCTACGAGAACTCGAATGGTTACGGGCGTCGTACTCACGTGATTGCGCTACTAATCTCTGCATTGGCTGGTTCGTCGGCTAAAACGTTGACACCATCCGACGTCACAGCAATCCGAATCCCTTTAACAGTGAATCGGACTTCGAGAGCTCGAGTCGATGAGTCCAACAACTGTTCGAGTGCTTCGGAATCAACAGTGTTGTAGAGTTGATGTCATCACGATCAAGACCACACGTTTCCAGCATCTCGATGATTGCAACGACAAGATCAGTTAATTACTATTTCCGGTTCTCAGTGGTCGATCCATCTAAATTCAGTTGCGGAAAAGTCGGTCTTCGATAAATGATCAATCAATCACAAATGGCGTGACGGATAGCACACTGTGACAGGAGACTCTACTCGTTTTCGAGTGCTGAGTAGATCTCAGCGTGCCGGCGTCGATCAAGTTTCCCTCATCTCGAAAGCGAGATCGTGATGTTTCTTGTCGCTCTCGGCTGCTTGATACTGCTCGTACAGTCGGCGGACTTCTTCGTCGACCGCCGTTGAGGAGTCAGTGCTGGACGCCATCTTCGTTTTTAGCGTATTCACTGCGTCCGTTTATCAGTTGAGGCGGACACACGCTCGGAAGTAGACCAGTCGAGGCTCTCCCGCTGCTCGGTCGTTGGGAAGAGTGGGTATCGTGGACTGTACTCCATTCGACTTGCTCTCTGCTATAGTAGAGATTAGAAGTTGTTACTCACTTTCGATAGAGATTTGATCAAGCGCGGTATCGATCGCCGTTGTTAATTTGCCAAGAGAGCCGAAGAACCGATTGCTGAGAGCCGCTTGCAACAGTCGCCAGCACTCTTCGACCGATTTAGTTCCCACGAATACACCAGTGACGTGACGAAGACGAGGTCGTCACGGGCCGCAAGATCCGAGACAGCCGACGCTTGAGAGTACGGCGCTCCATCCAGAATCGCGATCAGGTCGTCTTCGAACTCAGTACATAATTTGAGAATGAAATGTTTGCGTGATTAGCAGTAACATTCTCTGTGAATCGAGAGAAAAAGCGATCGCCGTCCTCGGTGATCGCGCCCAACAGACACGTCCAGTCGCGTTGTCCAGATAATTCGACAGACAGCTGTGTGCCGCGCGGAAACCACGCGGCACGTGGCTCAACTTGGACAGATTTCGTGGTTTGATCGATACGGACTACTATGGCGTCCATCTCCCGACGTCCTCGCGGAACGTTTCTCGCTCCTCAGCAGCTGATTCGGCGGCTGTACGACGTGATTTTTGATTCCTCAACCCCGCTTCGTTGAGCAACCGCCAGCAGGTCGGGATTGAGTACTCGATATCGTACGTCTCCGCAAGATACTGCTGGGCGAGCGCCGACGCGCCAACGCCAACTTCCGCAGGTGGATCGTGGACAATTTCTTTGAACACTTCCTAATTATTATTTGAGGGCTTTCGTTTTCTCTCGGATCGGTGAACATCAGTAACGGCCTGCTCGAGTGACTCGTCAGTGTCGAGTCGCTTGAGCCAGCTATAGATTGTTCGTCGCTGAACGCCGTACCACTCGGCTAGCTCCGTCTGCGTGATGCCGTTTTTATACGCTATCGCCGCTAAGAGTCGTTGTGTCGGCTTCTTTCCCCCACGTTGTTGAGGGCATCTTGCACTTCCTCACCAGCGATTTTGTCGAGATGATCCATTCCACTCAAGAACAATTTTCGAGTGAAAAGTTCTAACGGTTACAATAGAGAACAGCAAGACCATTACTGAGGAATGATAGGTGAACTACCAGTAGTTAGGCCAATCGGTGCTAATACCCATAGAGAATAGCTGACTAAATTGATGAAAATTGGGTCGTAGGTATCCTCGAGTCCGGGCTGGACAGCGGTACGGAGACGACACCCGCGAATCGGACTCCAGTCCGGACTACTACGACAGTTGGCTATGGGCCGCCGATAGCAAATCTATGTTCCGACACAGATCGCTAGCCACCTCGTCCCCAGCTGTCGCCGATTGGGAGCTCACTCACTGATGCCAACGACGGTCACGGGACAGGTACTGTTGAGAATAACCGACTGAGTAACACTCCCGAAGACAACCTTCGCAGTCGGTGCCCGTTTTCGCCCGGCCATGACGATCGCATCCGCCTCGAGGTCGGCAGCCAGGCTGACGATTCCATCGGATGGCGGACCGCTAATCTCCCGGTGTTGGACGGCAAATCCGTCTGCTTCGAGTTCTTGGATGGCGATTCGGACGGCTTCCGGCCGCTCGACTGGCTGGTCGTCTCTCGGTTCGTTCTCGTATGCGTGGGCGACAGTGATCTGGGTCGCATCACGGTCGGCCGGGAGCGAATTGAGATAGTCAATCTCCATCCACGTTCGGTCAACGTGTTCGTCGACGGGTACAAGTATGTGGTACACGACCCCATATTGGCGGTTCAGAATATAAACGATTTGTATTATTCCAGATGTGTGATCGGGTTATCCAGCGAGGGTGATCGATCGAAGTGTGTCGAAACGGGCCCTCTCAAATCGGATACGGCCCGAGTTCGACGAGTCGCCAAGCCAATTGTATCCGATACTTTATCATGGGTACCGTCACACAGTATCATTGAGGCCATGACAGAGCCAGCTGCGGAAGCGACAGCAGTAGTGCACGAACCGTCCAGCGAGTTCATCGAATCCGCGAACGTCACCGCGTTCATGGATCGGTACGACATCGAAAATTACACGGAACTGATCGATCGGACCACGACCGAGGTGCCGGGCAAAGACGAAAGCGGCGTCGAGTGGTTTTGGGACGAACTGATCGACTATCTCGGACTCGAGTTCTACGAGGACTACGACACGGTGCGAGACGACAGCGACGGGCCACAGTTTACTGACTGGTATCCCGGTGGGGAACTCAACATCGCCCACAACGTCGTGGATCGCCACGCCGCCCTCGAGAACGAGCGGCGAAACAAAGTGGCGACGATCTGGGAGGGCGAAGACGGCGAGATCCGGGAGATAACCTACCACGAACTCGACCGCCAGTCGAGCCAGGTTGCGAACGCCCTCGAGGACCGCGGCATCGAGACGGGCGATACGGTCGGGCTTTACATGCCAATGGTGCCCGAAGTCGTCTCGATCCTCTACGGCTGTTTCAAAGTCGGTGCGATTGCTGTCCCAATTTTCTCCGGTTTCGGTGTCGAAGCGACTGCAACGAGGATCGACGATTCCGGGTGCAGCGTACTCTTCACCGGCGACGGCTTCCGCCGTCGCGGCAACGCCATTTCCCTGAAAGAGGCCGCCGATGAAGCCATTGAGCAGGTGGGCCACGTCGAACGGACGATCGTCTTCGACCGGCTTGGCTCGAGCGACTCCGAGACCGATCGAACCATCCCCTGGGTCAACGATCGAGACGAGTGGTGGGACGACGCCGTCGGCACACAGGACGACGACTACGAGACGAAATCGCTCGACTCGAGTCAGGAGTCGATGCTTCTCTATTCGTCGGGAACGACGGGGAAGCCGAAAGGGATCGTCCATACCCACGCGGGGGCGCTCACACAGGCGGCGAAGGAACTCCACTTCGGCTTCGATCTGAAGCCTTCAGATCGCTTCTTTTGGGTGTCCGACATCGGCTGGATGATGGGACCGTGGACGATGATCGGCGTTCACACGTTCGGTGGAACGATGTTCATGTACGAGGGCGCACCAGATCATCCCGAGCCTGATCGGTTCTGGGAGATGATCGATCGACACAAACTCACCCAGTTTGGCATCTCACCGACCGCAATCCGCGCGCTTCGAAAGCACGGGAACGAGTGGCTCGACGGCCACGACCTCTCCTCGCTTCGGCTGCTCGGCTCGACGGGCGAGCCGTGGGACGAGGAATCGTGGCACTGGTTCTACGAAAACGTTGGCGGCGGTGAGGCACCGATTATCAACATCTCCGGCGGGACTGAGATCATGGGCTGCTTTCTGATGCCCATGCCGACACAGCCGCTGAAACCCTGTACGCTCGGCGGCCCCGGCCTCGGAATGGACATCGATATCGTCGACGACACCGGCGCGTCAATCGCGGACGATCACGAACGTGGCTACCTCGTCGCGAGAGATTCTTGCCCATCGATGACGAAATCGCTCTGGTCGGGCGACGACCGCTATCTCGCAGAGTACTGGTCGAACTTCGAGGACCTGTGGGATCACGGCGACTGGGCCCAGCAGGATGACGACGGCTGCTGGTTCCTGCACGGCCGTGCCGACGACACGCTCAACATCGCCGGTCGAAAAGTCGGTCCGGCCGAAATCGAAGACGCACTCATCGACCATTCGGCAGTGAATCAGGCTGCTGCCGTTGGCGTCCCCGACGACACTACTGGAACGGCCGTCGTTTCCTACGTCGTCCTCGAGCGTGGGACGACGTCGTCCGACGATCTTCGCGCGGAACTCCGCAAACGTGTCGGCGTCGAACACGGGAAACCGTTCCGCCCACGGGAAGTCCTGTTCGTGGACGAACTACCGAAGACGCAGTCCGGGAAGATCATCCGCAGAGTCATCTCGAGCATCTATCAGGGAGACGAACCCGGCGATTTGAGTAGTCTCGAGAACCCCGAGGCGCTGGAATCGATCAGAACGCCTCGATAGCGTCGCTGGTCAGTTTTTCCGTATTCGGTCCGAGGTCGTCACAATGGAAACGGCTTCGATACCGACGCAGCGCCGTTGTGCGATCGATGTACCGGTTTTCATCGACGACTATCGTTCCGCGCCGTTGACTAGTAAAAAGCAGATACAGATGTGCTTCGACGGCTAAGCGGTGTGCTATGGGTGTGGTGGGTTGTACTAACTCCGTTCGGCGTGGGGGGTGATGCCGGCGCTTTCCATCCGTTCGTGGAAGCGTTCTCGGCGGGCCGCTCGTTCCTGCTCGGACATCCGGTCCGGCGTCCAGATCTTCCCTTCCGTCGACTGATGGACGTCGACGCTCTCGACAGCCGGCAACTGCCCGACCCGCTCGACGATCTCGTCGCTCATATCGATGAAGTACGTACAGCGCTGGGATGTGAGCAAGAGCGTCACATCAACGTGGCCGTGCTCGTCAATCTCGATTTCATCGACAAGGCCAAAGTCGACGAGATTGATCGGATGCTCGCTCGCACAACTGCAGGGATCTAGCACGTTCGACAGCGCCGAGCGGACCGCGGCTTTTCGTTCGTCTTCAAACGACTGCTCGGGAGTGATGTGACTTGCCATCGTTACACCGTCGTTTCGTACGTCGACCACGGTTCGGGGAACGAGTCCGTCAATCCCTGCTCTTCGCGCAGCTGTTCCCATCGATCGCCTTCGATGTTCGATCGGATCTCGTCGGGATCCTTATCCAGCATGCGAAGCGCGTTCCGTCCGAGAATGTTCCGCTTGTCTTCTTCTGTCACTTCGGGGTAGTCGTATTCAGCCTGGAGGTCTTCGGGCATCTCGAAGTTCCAGATTCCCTCGATCGGCGGCTGGGGATGGAGGGCCGTTGCGCCGCTGGAAAAGAGCAGGCGATCGGAGCCGACCCAGTAGAGGAACTCGCCAAGGATTTTCGCGAACTTCCGCGGTCGCGTGTTCACCAGACAGGCGGTGTTCTCTAAGTTGCCGTAAATGTTGTCGTGACTCGCCATCGCGAACGCGGTTTCTTCGAGGAACGAGAACCCGGCGTGGATGATCTCGAAGTTGATGTCCGGGAAGGACAGCGCAGCGTCTTCGACGTCGTCCGTTCGGAAGTATCGGACCGGCGCCGTTGCAAACGGGATGAACTTGTGCATGGCGACGGTGTCGACGTCCGAGTCGGCTGCGGCCTCGAGGATCGGCCAGACCGCGTCCTCGGTTAGCTGCAGCGACAGATCCTGGCCGTTCTGGTACCGGGATGGGTAGAGCTTGATCCCTTCGACGACGTCCCGTTTGGCGTACTCCTCGACCTGATCGACTGCGTCGTCCTCGAGCGGGTTGATGTCGACGTACATCGAGGTGCGATCCGGGTTCTGTTCACAGAACTCGAATCCTTTCTCGCGGGAGACGTACCCGTCGTGGAAGTAGTCGTCCAAGGGCAGCGAGTGGTAGACGCTGTAATCGATCTGACTCTCGAGAAACAGCAGCCGTGCAAGTTCTTCCGGCTGGTGGTTGCGGTAGAATACGTCTTCCGAGGGGACGTACTCGTCGGGGAGGAGTTTCTCGCCGAGTTCGTACGTTTCGTCGTCCCAGCGCTGCGCGTGCGGGTGTTTGTGATTCTCCGGCGTGTGGTTGAAGCAGTGGGAGACGGAGTCCACTACAAGGTCGCCATTCGCTAACATACGGTATGTCTGTTTCGGGGTATCATTAATAACTGTTTGGGTTCTGTTCGGGTGGGAGACGACACACCGCTCACAAATCCATCAGGCGGAACAATTAACAGCTACTGCTCGAATGACAGTATCGATGCCGACACCCAGCGAGAAGCCTCTCGATGAGCCGTACGGCTTGTTTATCGACGGAGCGGAACGAACTGCATCGAACGATCAGACGCTCGAGATCATCGATCCGGCGACGGACGAACCGATCACGACGGTTCCTGCCGCGACGAGCGATGACGTCGCGACGGCCGTCGACACGGCACGGCGAGCCAGCGACGAGTGGCAAGACATGCAACCGAAAGAACGGAGCCGACTCCTGTGCCGTCTCGCAGAGGCGATCCGAGAGGACGAAAAACGACTCGCCCGCATCGAAACGCTCGAGAACGGGAAGCCGCTCTTGGCGGCGCAAACACAGGTGCGACGGGCTGCCAGACACTTCGAGTACTACGGCGGCCTCGCCGACAAAATTCAGGGCGAAAGCATTCCTCTTGACGGCGATCACGTCGATTATACGATTCGGGAACCGCTCGGCGTCTCAGCGCACATCGTCCCGTGGAACGTCCCGATCTATCTCTTCGCCCGGAGTGTTGCGCCCGCACTCGTGGGCGGAAACACCGCAGTCGTCAAGCCAGCGGAGGAAACGCCCCTCGGCGCACTCGAAATCGCACGACTCGCCGACTCGGTCGGACTCCCCGAGGGCGTGTTGAACGTCGTTCCGGGCGACGGCCTCGAGGCGGGTGACACGCTCGTCGGGAGTTCGGAGGTTGACGTTGTAACGTTCACCGGGTCGGAAGCGACCGGGGTCGAGGTGGCAAAGCGAACGGTCGAACACGTCGCGGACGTCCACCTCGAACTCGGCGGGAAGAGTCCGAACGTCGTCTTTCCCGACGCGGACATCGACCATGCTGTCGACGAGACGATAACGGGAATCTTCTCGAACGCCGGTCAGGTCTGTTCGGCAGGATCGCGGTTGCTGGTTCACGAGACGATCCACGACGAGTTCGTCGACGAGCTCGCACGTCAAACCGAGGCGCTGACCATTGGTCCGGGCGTCGACGACCCCGACGTTGGTCCACTCGTCTCCGAGCAACAGCTTCAGACCGTGACCGAGTATCTCGAGATCGGACGAGCGGAGGTTGGTGAGCCGGTCGTCGGTGGCGAGACGCTCGACGAGGCGGGATATTTCGTCGAACCAACCGTGTTCGACGGCGTTGAAAATGACATGCGAATCGCTCGAGAGGAGATCTTCGGACCAGTGCTGACCGTCATCGAATTCGCGGACGAACAGGAGGCGATCGAACTGGCTAACGAGTCGCCGTACGGACTCGTGGCGGGCGTGTTCACCACAGATGTCGGCCGTGCCCACCGGTTTGCGCGTGACGTCGATGCAGGGCAGATCTACGTCAACGAGTGGTTCGCTGGCGGTAACGAAACACCGTTCGGGGGCTTCAAACGGAGCGGGATCGGCCGCGAAAACGGTGTTCAGGCGATCGACAACTACACCCAGCTCAAAAACGTCTGTCTCAATATCGCATCGCGGGACTGAGAGGGACAGACGGGAACTCTCTTTCACGAACAGGGGCATCGCCACGCCGATGCAGCGTTCGGACGGCGACAGAAACACGAACTTATTATTGCATGCGGGCCATCCGCACACATGACGGCCTAACTAAGGCGCGTAGAACTATGACTGGAAGACTGGAACACACGACGGCACTGGTAACCGGCGCATCGTCGGGGAACGGACGCGCAATCGCTCGCCGATTCGCCGAAGAGGGAGCAAACGTCACCATCGCGGACGTCCGCGAAGACCCGCGACTCGGCGGCGAACCGACACACGAACTGATCACAGCGAACGGTGGGAACGCACAGTACGTCGAAACGGACGTCACGTCCATCGACGACATCCGAAACGCGATCGAACACACCGTTGAGGCGTACGGGTCGCTGGACGTGATGGTCAACAACGCCGGCGTCGAACGACAACTCCCGATCGTCGAGGCGACGGAAGAAGACTTCGAGTGGCTGATGGACATCAACCTCAAGGGTGTCTATTTCGGCTGTCAGGCCGCGATCGAGGAGATGCAAACACAGCCTGGCGGCGGTTCGATCGTGAATATGTCCTCGATCGCGGGTCTCCGCGGCCTCGAGAACTCCTCGCTGTACTGTACGTCGAAAGGTGGCGTGACGAATCTGACTCGAGAGCTCGCGATCGAACAGGGACCACACGATATCCGCGTCAACGCGTTGAATCCGGGGCTTATCGAGACGGCGATGACGACGAAAGACGGCGACACTGCCGGGGGACTCGTCGAGAACACGCCGCTCGGTCGGCCAGGACAGCCTGAAGAGGTCGCAGATGCCGCGCTGTTTCTGGCGAGCGAGGAAGCGTCGTTCGTGACTGGACAGAATATCGTCGTCGACGGCGGGTTCACCGCCTGATCGGCGGCCGACACCCACGCTCTCGTTTCGAACGGCGCGCAGTTTTAATAGCTAGTATCTTCGAATAGTACTGTATGCTGCACGCAGAGGGGCCACTCCTCACCGTAGACGTCAGTACGCAGACGAGCGAGCAAACAGCCATTGACACTGTCCTCGAGCGGTTTATTGGCGGGCGTGGCGTCGGCACTGCACTCGCCCACGAGCGCTTGCCCTTCGACGCCGACCCGTTCGGGCCAGAGAACAGCCTCTTTTTCACGACGGGGCCGATGCAGGCGTCGACCATGAGCTTCACCGGGCGGATGAACTGCACCGGGATCTCGCCACAGACGGACCGCCTGCTCTCGTCGAACGCAGGCGGGTTCATGTCCCGAAACTTCGCCGCAACGGGCAACGCTGCCGTCGAGATCACCGGCCAGAGCGACGAACTCCTGTTCGTTCACGTGACCGATGAGGGTGTCGAGTTCGAAGCCGTCCCGGAGCTAGAAGGCGCGACGGTTCCCGAAGTGACGACATACATCGACGAAACGCATGGGCTGTCGTCGGAACACGTGGCCTGTATCGGCCCAGCGGGTGAACGACGCGTCCGGTTCGCCTCGATCATGACGACTGAAAGCCGCGCGTTCGGGCGCGGCGGCCTCGGTGCCGTCCTCGGTGCAAAAAACGTCAAGGCGATCACCTTCGACGGCGATTCGGCTCCGGATATCGAGGTCCCGCCGATACAAATGGATGTCCACCGTGACGCCGCGACGTCGGACCACATCATGAAACGTCAGGGGACAACGAGCGTCACCGACCTCGCAAACGAAGTTGAGGCCTTACCGACGCGCTACTTTTCGGAGCTCTCGTTCGAGGGTGTCGAGGGGATCAACGGCGATGCCGTCGAAGACCGTAAATACACGCGCGGGACCTGTTCTGCGTGTGCGTTCGCGTGCAAACTCCCGACGAAAGACGACGAGCGCGGGGTCGAGACCGAAGGCCCCGAGTACGAGACCGTCATGTCCTTTGGCTCGAACTGTGCAGTCGACGATATCGTCGATGTCATGCAGTCGAACGAGCTCTGTGACCGCTACGGAATGGACACGATTACCTGTGGAAACGTCGTTGCGGCCTATCTGGCATCCGAAGACGAGTTCGGAAACGTCGAGTTGATCCACGACCTCGTCGCCGATATCGCCCATCGAGACGGCGTCGGTGACCGCCTCGCGGAAGGCATCGAGCGGTTTCACGAAGATCTCGAGGTCGAAAACTGGACGGTCAAGGGGCTCGATTTTGCCGCTCACGATGGCCGAACGCTCCACGGACAGGGATTGTCTTACGCCGTTGCCAACCGCGGCGCGGACCACATGTTCTCGACGATGTACGCCTGGGAGTACCCGCTCGTCGACGCCGACGATGCGCTCGAACCGACCGGCCTCGAGGGGAAACCCGCGGTCGTCATCGAGCAGGAAAACGCCCGCGCACTGGAGGACTGTGGGATCGTCTGTCGGTTCTCGCGGAGCTTTATGACGCCGGATCGGTTCGAGGGGCTGTTCGACGCCGAATACGAGTCCCTACTCGAGATCGGATTACGTGTCGTCACGCTCGAGCGTCACTTCAACAGCCGGCGTGGGTTCGACCGAGACGACGACTCGTTACCTTACGACCTCCCTGCGTTCGAGGACGCCTTAGACGAGTACTACGATCGTCGAGGATGGGAGCGTGACGGAACCGTTACGACCAGCCACGCGACGGGGATGCTCGCCGACGACTGAACGAAAACCGGAGGGACTGACGACAGGGCATTCTGAAAGCTGGTTTTTGGACGACCAACACGACTCGTCTCGTCGGTTGACAGCGTCTCGAGAACAGTCTCGAGTCAGCAAGAGAACGTACCGGTCGGTCTGGTGAACACGTACCGTCCGGGACAGCGAACATGGTGTTTGAAACCGAACGGACGGTGAGCCGCCAACTGCGCTACTTGACCACGTCGATTTTCCGTCGATCGATCGAGAGCGCAACGGCGACGACGACGACGACACCAAGGATGATCTCCTGAACGAAGGGATCGACTGCGGTCAGGTTCATCCCGTTTTGCAAGACGGCGATGACGAGGACGCCGAGGATCGTTCGGTGTGGGCCACCAACGCCGCCGGTCAGTGCAGTCCCGCCCATGACGATTGCGGCAATGCTGGGTAACAGGAGGTCCGTCCCCGCGTCGGGCGAGGCCGATGACAGCCGAGCGGCGAGTAAGAACCCTCCAATCGCACACAGGAGTCCGGAGAGCACGAACGGGTAGATCTTGTACCGATCCACTTTTGCGCCGGAGAGTTCGACGACACGCTCGTTTTCACCCAGCGCATAGCAGTACCGGCCGAACTTCGTCCGCAACGCGAGGAAGACGGTCCCAAGGTAGATCAGGACCGACCAGAAGACGAGGTTCGGAATCCCGGGGAGGTACTCACCGGTGGCGATCCCCCGAATCGCATCGTTTCTGAAGTTGATACTCGAGCCGCCCGTGATGATCAGGGCGACACCTGTCATCACGGACATCGTGCCGAGCGTGACCAGAAACGACGGCACCTTCAGTTTGGCGAACACGTAGCCGTTGGCAAAGCCCGCAAGCATCCCCGCTGCGAGGACCATCGGGATCGCCAGAAACCCGAACTGCGCGACCAAAATCACGGTGAGCACGCCGGACAGATTGACCAGCGCAGCGACCGAGAGGTCGATACTCTGTTGCAGAATGGGGAAGGTCCCTGCTAGCGCCACTAACAAGAGCAACGCGCTGTTCACCGCGACGTTGTTGATCAGATTCCCGTACGTGAGGAAGTTACTACTGAGGATGCTAAACAGGACCATCAGGCCGAACAGCATGACGAACGGCCCGAGATCGATAATCCAGTCCTGTCGCGTTCGCTGCTCTCGCTGTTCGTGCCACCAGTTTCGTACCGTATCTGTCGCGTTATTTGTACTCATATTAGACCATCAGCTGAATTAGCTCTTCTTCGGTTGGTTTCTCGCCGGGCGATGCGTCGACCGGGTCGCCAGCAAACGAGCCGTCTCGCATGACCGCAATTCGGTTCGATAACCCGATCACTTCGGGAAGTTCGTCCCCGATGAGCACGATCGAAATCCCGTCCGCAGTCAGCTCTCGACACAGTCGGTACACCTCTTCTTTTGCGCCAACGTCGATTCCTCGAGTCACGTTATCCATCACCAGTACCGGTGTTTCGTGGGCCAACCATCGAGCAATGACTACCTTCTGTTGATTGCCGCCACTCAGCCCGTGAACAAGCGAGTTTGCGCTCGGTGTCTTGATATTGAGGTCCTCGATCGTCTCCTCGGTGATTGACGACTCCGATTTCAGATCGAGAAACGGCAGGCGGCCGTACATGTCTCGGACCATCGCGAGCGACGTGTTCTTCAACACGGACTGGTACAGTAACAGCCCCTCTGACTTGCGATCTTTGGGAATGTATCCGACACCAGCATCGACCATATCCACCGGAGACTCCGGTTGCACCTCATCTCCCAGGACAGAGAGTGTCCCAGCAGTCGCCGGCGTGTCACCAGCAAGGATTCTCCCGAGACGTTCTTTTCCGGAGCCCTCGACGCCGACGACGCCGAAGATTTCGCCTCGGCGAACCGAAAACGAAACTGGGCCAATCTCGGCTTCGTGTTGCAAATCGTTTACTTCGAACACGGGTTCGCCGAGGTTCGATTCGCGTTGCTGGTCTGGAACACGGTAGTACGCTGCGGACGTCTCCCGTCCGACCATGCTCTGTTGTAGTTTGTCTTGTGTCGCCTCGTCGGTTTCGTACTCATCGACCAACTCCCCGTCTTTCAGCACGTAAATCCGATCCGTGATCTCGAGGACCTCGTCGAGTTCGTGGGAGACGAACACGAAGGTCGCTTCGTCCCGGAGGTCGTCGATCAGGTCGAACAGGAGTTCACGACCGTCTTCTTCGAGACCCGCAGTCGGTTCGTCGAGGAGGATAACCGGGTTGTCCGCTTTGCTCGAGACGTGAAACGCCTTCGCGATCTCGAGCATCTGTCGCTCGTTGAACGAGTAATTTTTTACGAACTTGTCGACGTCGATGTCGATACCGAGATCGTCGACGAACGACTGAGCATCGGCGCTCATCTCGTCCATTCGCAACAGTCCCATTGATTCTCGCTCCCGTCCTAAAAAGAGGTTCTCGTACCCTCTGAAATGCGTGATGACGTCCTGTTCCTGATGAACCAGCGAGACACCGTACGATGCGGCGTCCTGTGGACCGACGAACTCAACCGGGTGTCCGTCTCTGTACAGCTTCCCTTCGTCAGGGTCCAATACCCCCGTGAGAATGTTGAGGAGCGTACTCTTGCCAGCGCCGTTCTCGCCAACGAGTCCGACGACTTCGCCTGCTTCGAGTTCGAGGGAGACGTCGGTCAGCGCATCGACGTGTCGAAACGATTTCGAGACGCTTTCGACGCGCAGGCTCGTTTCCTGAGCGGTCGGTGGATCAGTGTCGACGGCGTTCGTTGATCCCATATCCATGCTTTTCTCACTCATGGTTACTGGAGTGGGTTACTGTTGAAACGCTCATCGTACAGCGCCTCCACAGTGGACAGTTCATCGTCATCGTCGTAGACGTCTGGCAGCGAATAATCGTCATGTCTGTCGTCTTCATCCCAGTCAAGCAGTTCTTCGATATCCGCACGTCCCATCGGGCTCATTCCGATCTGTGGGTCCCACGCGTCCTCGCCGGCTTCCGCTTTCGACATCAATGTCCAGTCGTACGGCGTTTCGCCGTCGAAGACGTCCGCTTCGTACTGATCGACTTCGATGATGGGGAGTTCGATTTCGTCACCAAGTCGGTCGCGCCACTCGTCCGGATCGTTGACGACCAGTGGTGCGTTGAACGACATCATTCGTTCCGCGTCGGTCAGTTCGTAGCCCTCGATAAAGTCGTGGGCTTTGGCAACCGACCAGCCTGCCTGCCAGGGCCCCATTCCGGAGACGCTGCCAACCATCCGGCCCTCTCGAATGCGTTCTAACGCCGGTTCAGTCGCGTCGATTCCGACGACCGGCACGTCATAGCCGCTCTCCTCGAGTCGCTGTAATCCGCCGATCGCGACGTCATCGTTCTGTCCGAAGAACCCGTCGATGTCGTCTCCGTGCGTCGAAATGAGATCGGACATCGCGTCTCGGGCGTCCGTTCGGATGAAGTTCCCTTGGAGCACCGGCTCGAGCCGCTCGATGTCGGGATACTCTTCGAGAGCCAACTCGAGTCCGGCGTTCCGACCGGTGTTCGGGGCCGTGCCACGGTTGCCTTCGATGTGGACGAATGACCCCTCACCACCCATTTCTTCGAATAGTACCTTTGCAGAAGTGTAGGCGTGATTGACGAAGTGTGGAGTGAAAAACTGCACGTACTCGGGTCCGGCGTCGAGTGGAGTATACCAGTCTGCAATCGTTACGGCGAGGACCGTCGGCACACCACCCTGAACACACGTCTCCGCAAGCGAGATCGCTGCTGCGTTCGTGTACGTCTGGCCGACGATCATATCGGCCATATTCGAAACCGCGGTATCGAACTGTGATTGTTGCTGGTCGACGTTTCCTCCATTCGTCTGTAGGTTCGTCTCGTAGCCAAACGCTTCACACGCCTCTTCGTACCCCTTTTCCCACGACAGCCAGTATGAGTTCTCGAGGTTCGCGACCGAGCCGACGGCTTCTGGGCCATCGTCACCGCTTCCAACGCACCCTGCAAGTCCTGCTAGTCCAGCCGCGGCACTCCCAGCGGCCGTAGTTTTTACAAAATCCCGTCTAGTCTGTCCGGTGTTATGCTTCACCATGCTTCTCCGTTACTCTGTCTATGGCGGTAGTATAAATAATTTCGGGTGATTGTCTATGAGGGTCTGTAACCGCTCGTTTAGCTTCAGTCGAGTCAGGTTCCAGCGTCGACGGACGGACGGCTTCGAACTGGCTCAGTACATGACCTTCCCAGCGGAGACATTGAGATCCTGTCCGGTAATTCGCTCGGACTCGTCGGAGCAGAGAAACGCTGCTAACTCGGCGATATCTTCCCGCTCGACCAGTTCACCGCGCGGACTTTCTGCCTCCGCAGCTTGGCGAACGTCTTCGTAGGATTGACCGGTCGACTCCGCCTTTTGCTCAAACACTCGTCTGATACGCGGCCCGTCAACCGATCCCGGACAGATCGCGTTGACGTTGATATCGTACTCACCGACTTCCGCTGCGAGTGTTCGTGTAAACCCGATTAGTCCCATCTTCGTCGCCGCATACGGCGTTCGTTGCTCGAGTGGGCGCTTACCCGTAACGGAGGCTACGTTGACGATTCGGCCGTACTGTTGCGCTTTCATCACCGGAAGCACCTCCTTGCAGGCAAAGAACGGCCCGCGAAGGTTGACGTCGATCGTGTCGTCCCACTCTTCGACGGAGATCTCCTCGCAGGATGCGGTTGGACCAGCGATACCCGCATTATTCACCAGAATATCGATGGTCTCGAACTCCTCGAGTGCGGTGTCGATGCTCGACTGGACGCTCTCGTAGTGTTTGAGATCCGTATACCGATCGATTGCCCGCTGACCCTCCGCTTCGATGAGCGATACTGTCTCTTCCATTCCGCCTTCATCGATTCCTGCGAGGACAATATCGGCCCCGTCTCTCGCTAATTTGACAGCGATCGCTTGTCCAATACCACGGCCGCCACCAGTAACTACTGCTGTGCTATTCGAACGCATATATGGAAGACGCCCATTCTAGTATAAAAATTTACCGTCGATTACAGCTGTGGTGGTCACTCGTCAATCGCCGTCTCGTCATCATCCGTCGCCAGTGGCTGACAGCAGGTCTCTACTGGCAGTTCAGGGATCTGCGTCATGCGTCGATCTTCATCGGACCGGAACGTATATATACAAGAGCGCAGACCTGAGACGTATGCCATACAGTGGCTATCAGGACTACTTCGACAGAAAGCTGATCATCAGCGTTGCAACGACCGGCGGCCATCACGGCAAAGAGGCAAATCCGAACCTCCCACTCGAGCCGGAAGAGATCGCTCGAGACGTCCGTGACTGTGAAGCAGCAGGGGCATCGATCGTGCATATTCACGCCCGAACCGACGACGGTGAAACGACCAAAGACCTCGAACGATACCAGGCGATACGAGACGCCATCGACGAGTACTGCGATGACATTCTCGTCAACTTTACCACCGGCGGCGGCGGCATCTACTCTAGAGAGGAACGGATCGCACCGATCCTCGAGACCGAGCCGCGACCGGATATGGCGACCGTCGATATCGGACCGATGAATTTCGGACAGACGCGAACGGCGATCAATCCGCGCGAGCAAAACGAGGAGTACGCCGATCAGATGCGAGAGGCAGGTGTCAAGCCGGAACTCGAAATCTTCAATCCGGGTCACATTCCGGAGATGCAGCATCTCATCGACGAAGACCTGCTCGATGCACCGTACTGGTGTACACTCATTTTGGGCATGCAGACCGGGACACCCGCCCATCCACGGAATCTGATCAATCTCGTGGACAACCTTCCGGACCCCGTCGAGTGGCAAGCGCTTGCGGTTGGTCGCCACCAGCTTCCGCTGACGACGATGGCAATTACACTCGGCGGACACGTACGGGTCGGCATGGAAGACAACATCTACTATCGAAAAAACGAGTTGGCGGAGAGCAACGCACAACTCGTCCGTCGGACTGCCCGAATCGCAGAAGAATTAGAGCGCCCGATTGCGTCTCCAACTGAGGCGCGTGAGATGCTTGGAATAGAGTGAAACCCAGTATCGTTGACGAGCAGATGTAGCACGAACGCACCGGCCGAGACCAGCCGGTGGACCATTCCGAACAGACGAATTTTATATAGGGTGCTAATCACTCGACCACTCCGTGTTACGGCTGCTTGATTCTCGAGTTACAGTTTCGTTCGGATATGTTTCAGGGTTGCATTCAAGAGTTCATACTATATTCGAAGAAACGCGAACGCTGCAACTCGTCTTTCGCCATCAACCACCGGTTTCCGATACCGTCGAATCCGGCACGTGGTTAGTTCTCTTTCGAGATTGGATTCAGATCTCCGTGTCGTTGAGACGGTCTCTCGCTGTTCTGATCGGCCATCGAAAGACGAAATCGAGGTCTATTCGCAGGAGGAGAATTTTATATAGATGGCCTGCTACGGAAGTCATATGGATCACACAGACAGTCGGGAACTACAGACGACCACCATCTCGCTCGAGGTCGTAGAGAAGCTTCGGGAATTGGATGGTGGGCGAGTGACGGAACTGGCCGATGAACTCGAGCTCGCACCGAGTACAGTCCATTCACACCTGTCGACGTTGCTGTCGAACGGATATGCGGTTAAACGGGGTGACGAGTATTACCTCAGCCTTCGGTTTCTCGATCACGGCGACTACGTTCGGAACAGGAAAAAAGCCTACAGAGTCGCGGCATCGTATACCGATCAACTGGCAGAAGAAACCGACTGTCGGGCGGTGTTTGCTGTCGAAGAAAACGGACGTGGCGTCTACATTCACACGTCGTCAGGCAAACACGCAGTTTGGACGTATTCGACCGTCGGCAAACAGTTCGATCTCCATCAAACCGCGTCTGGAAAGGCTATTCTGTCAAAACTGCCACGCAGTACAGTCATGGAGGTTATTGAGCAGCGAGGCCTTCCTGCAGCGACGGAAAACACCATCACTGATGAGGAGACTCTCTTGGACCAACTCGACACGATTCGCGAGAGAGGAATCGCGTTCAATTATGAAGAGCAACTCGATGGGATCAAGGCCGTCGGTGTCCCCGTAAACGGCTCCGATACCCGCGTTGTCGGGGCATTTAGCGTTGCCAGTCCAGCCAACCGACTCACTGATGATCGATTCGAAAAGGAGATTCCAAATATCCTACTCGGTGTCGCAAACGAGTTCGAGCTCGAAATCTCCATGTCGTGATACCATCTCGCGACGGTATTACACCCATATGTGTGTAAATCATCTCGATCGAATAGCGTTCCATCATCGGCGATTGTATTACAAGCATACTATTGTAATTGACTGGATGGAAAACGATGACAGAGTAATAGAGAGTAAGCATCAATGACAGTGTCTAGTTAGGCTGGTTTGGGATTCGTGCAGGTCGTAGAGCTATAGTGGCCGTTAGAATTTTCTGCTCAAAGATCGTTGCTGAACGCAGTGGATTATCTCGACAAGACCGCTGTCGAGGAAGTGTAAGATTCCCTCGACAACATGGAGGGTAAGAAGCCAACACGACGACTCTTAGCGGCAATAGCGTACAAAAGCGGCGTTCCGCAGACTGAACTAGCCGAGTGGTACGACGTTCGGCGATCCGCGCGACACGCAGCCATCCGTCGAATTGTCCGGGCAACGCGATTGGCGTGTCTGTTGGGCGGGATCACCGTCCTCGGTGATCGCTTTCTCTCGATTCGAAGAGTATGTTACTGCTAACACACAAACAGATCATTTTTATATTATGAAACAAATTTGAAGACGACTTGATCGTGGTTCTGGACAGCGTGCCGTACTTTCGAGCGTCAGTCGTCACGGACCTCGCAGCGTATTCGCCGGAATTAAATCCTGTCAAAGACTGATGGCGACAGTTACAAACAGCGCTCAGCAACGAGTTTTTCGACTCACTCAACGAGTTGGTAACGGCGATCGATACCGCGCTTGATCAACTCTCTGTACCAAAAGTGAGTGATTACTTCTAATGGATTTTGTAGTTTGGCCATGCTGCTCGCTTCTCAAACCACGCTAACTAAACGGTGTCCATAGAACACTTCCCACAGATCTGAATAAATTGGGCGGTAAGGAGGTCCGCCCACTTCTGGCCGATTTGTTCTAAAGAAAACAGCGAGAGTTCCACGGGTCACCTGACCCGTTAGTCGTTTACCCGCCAATACAGTGTGTTCGGAGCCTATTACAGTCTTTGATGGGCGTTTTTATCTGAATGAAGAAGCGGCTGGCGTCGATGTATATCAAAGCCGTTAGGGTTGCGTGGCGTGACTTTTGGAATATGGCGATTTCTGGAACAGTCTTCAAATATTACCTCTACAAAGCGACGGAAGCGGTTGAGTTTTATCGGCCGATCATGTACCTCTACTTTCTCTCACAGGGACTCTCGTTTACTCATATCGTCATCATCGAAGCGCTCTACAACCTGACGACGGTTCTCGGAGAGGTGCCGACGGGATACGTCGGCGACCGGATCGGTCGTCGAAATAGCCTCCTCGTTGGATCGGCACTCATTACGGCGACGTTAGTTGGTATCGCGTTCGCATCTTCGTTTCTTGCGTTTGCCTTTTTGTTCATCTGTTGGTCGCTTGGCTATAACTTCCGCTCGGGAACGGAAGATGCATGGGTGTACGAAACGCTCACGGACATGTCTGCGAGCGACGAGTTTACTCACGTTCGTGGACGTGGACAATCGATTGCCTTGACGGCCGGTGTCGGTGCGTCACTCGTTGGCGGGTATCTCGGCGGATTCGACCTTACGTACCCGTTTCTCGCGGCTGCGCTGTTCACCGGGTTAGGGCTGCTCGTGATCGTGACACTGGATGAACCGGCAACATACGAGGAAAGCGATTCGAGCGAGATGAGTATCCGAGAGGCGTGGGGTGTCGTTACGCAGGCTGTCGGCCAGCGTCGTCTCCGGTCGTTCATCGTCTACTACTTCGTGCTGTTCTCGGCCGTTACCTATCTCGTGTTCATCTTTCTCCAGCCGATCTTCGAGTCCGTCGTGACCGGCCTGAACATGAGTCTCACACTCTCACTTCCTGTTCCCGGTCAAGAGAGTCCATACACACTCGCTATTTCAACCGGCAACGTCGAAACGCTGCTCGGAGTGTACTACGCAGCGATCAATCTCGTCTCGGCAGCGATCAGCTACCGTATCGGGTTCATTCAAGAGTGGGTTGGACTGCGTCGGTGGTTTGTCGTAATCCCGCTCCTCGTCGGTGGTCTATTAGCAGCGATGGTGTTCGTGCCCCCGATAGCGCTCGTCGCGTTGTTCGTCGGCTGGGCATCTGTTGAACCGACGCGAGTGTTTGCTGGACAGTACGTGAACGACCGTATCGAAACGCTCGGTCGTGCAACTGTATTGAGCGCGATGGCGATGGTAAGTGCAGTAACCGTTATTCCGTTTCAACTCGGGAGCGGCGTGATTTCGGATGTTGTGTCGCCGTTGATCGCACTCTCGGCAGCAGGTGTGATACTGATCGTCGGCTCGGTTGTGATCTTGCTCTGGGAATCGCCAATCGAAGAGCCAACGACCGGTTCAAATTCAAAAACAGGAATGGAGTGAAAGAGCTGTTCGCGGCCATTATGTAGCTGTCGTCAGCAGTAGTTTCACGAGAGTTGATGTGTGGAGAAGAGGATTTCAACAGACCTGATAGTTCTATTCGCCGTTGGGACGAGCGTCTGATTGAGATCCGGCGTTTTCTGGCATCTCCCGTGTAGTTTATGACGACTCGATCAGATCGGACGAAGCCCACTCCCTTGCTAACCAAGAAACTTCACTTGAAAAAGTGGTATCTCGCTGTACTCGTAGTATTACGAAAGAGTTGAAGCGGAACGTGTGTAGCCGATAGTGTCTGTTGAGGAATAAGGACGGTCGTATAGTTCGAGCATCCCAAACGCTGCGGTCACAGTGAGTAGGTGATCAGCGATCGACCCGGACGATTCGACGGTTGGACGAACATTCGATTGATGGACGCGAAACGATAGATAAGGCCGTAAACTACCTGCACCTGTCCCATGAAATCTCCACTCCCGACGAATAGACTCGTTTCGCTTACGCTCGCTGGCGCAGTGTTGACCGGTGTCGTCGCACTCGCGCTGGCAGCCCCCGGGCTCGGACTCGGCGTCGATTCACTGACCGACGAGAACCCGACAGTTGCGAGCGACGCGCCGACGCCAAACGAAGACTTCACACCGGCGGTCGGGACGCAAGGCGACGATGAACACGAGGACGACGAGTACGAAGAACACGAGGAACACGAAGATGAGGATGACGACTAGCGATGAGCTTAGCGGACACCCTCACTGCCGCCCGCACGCGACTCGGTGACGTCAGACTGGAGTTTCGGTGCTGTGATACCGACTTCGTGATTCGGATGACGGGCTACCGTGCCGATGTCGCGGCTGAGCTCGCCCGGGAGACCGCACTGTCGCTCGAGGCCGAACTCGACGCGTTCGATCCGGAAAGCGCAGTCGCGCGTCTCAACCGGACCGGACGCGTCGAGAACGAGCACGTCGCTCGCCTAGTTCGGCGCGGTCTCGAGTACGGCAAGCACACCGACGGCATCTTCGACATTCGTCAGGGGGCGGTCGAACACGACCTGAAGGCATACCTCCGCGGCGACCGGGAATCGATTTCTGCGACGTTCAAAACGGGGTCGGTGCGCGTCGACGGCAACCGCGTCGTCACCGAGACAGAACTCGACCTCAATGGCCTCGCGAAAGGCTACATCGTCGACCGCGTGGCCGCCGCCGCAGTGGGGCCGGGTCGACGCGGATTCGTCAGCGGCGGTGGCGATATGTCGCCGCCGACCGGGCTGGTCGCCGTCGAGAGTCCCTACGGGGATTCGCGTCCGCTCAAAGTCCTCGAGACCGACTGGAACGTCGCCACCTCCGGGGGCTATCGTCGGGAGCGCGACGGTGTCGACCACGTCTACGATCCGACGACGGAGCGACTCGGCGCACGCCACGAGTCGGTCACCGTCGTCGCACAGCACGACTGTATGGAAGCCGACGCGCTCGCGACGACGCTCGCCGCACTACCACTCTCGGACGCGCTTGAGCGCGCAGCGGCGTGGCCGGGCCTCGAGGCGTTCATCGTTCACGACGGCGTCTTTCGGACGACGGAGGGATTCGATGAACACGTCGCATAGCGGAACAATCACGGTCATCGCGATCGTGCTACTGGTTGTTACAGTCCCGGTGCTGTGGGGGGTCGCCGACGTTCGCGAGGCGCAAGCGGTCGACCGCGAACAGGCAGACCTCGTCGACTCGACAGTACCAACGAGACAGGCACCGAACGATTATGATGGCGATGGGGTTCGTGACAACGCGGACCAGTGTCCGACACGACCGGAGACGACGAACGGCTTTCAGGATGGCGACGGCTGTCCGGACATCGTCGAAACGACGGGGGGCTCGTGATGGAGATTATTTGGTATCTCGACCGTGGCGCAGCACTCGTCGCCTACCCCGCGCTGTATCTCGCAGTCCTGACGGGAATCCTCTACACTGCCCGGTCGTTCGGCCCGTTCTACCGACTCGCCCGCAAAATCCACATCGAAGTATCGGTGTTCGCGATGCTCGTGACGCTCCTTCACAGCGTCCTTGGCGTCCTCGACACCTGGTTCATCGTCACTGGATCAGCGCCTCAACCCGCGTACTCGACGACCTACCTGCTCGCCGGCGTCGTGGTCGGCGTCGGAGCGCTGCAGGTGCTCGTCGTCGCGGTGCTTGGCTTTCTCGACGCACAGCGGTTCGACCGACCCTGGGGACCGCGAGTCGTCCACGCGTTCGCCTACGGCGGCTTCGCGTTCGCGACGGTCCACGCTGCCGCCATCGGAACTGACGTCGCGGGGCTGATCCGACCAGTCTTCGGCCCAGCGATCGCGTTCCTCGGCTATGTCCTGCTGTTGCGCCTGCTGGTAGCCAGCGGGCGGCTGTCGACACCCACAACGACGAACCAGTAGATCAGTAGCTATCCCACAGGTCGAACAGCCGGTCGACGACTCGATCCGTGAACGTCCGCCGATGAACGGTATAGAGGTACTGCACGCGCTCTGGGTCGCGCAGTTCGTATTCGACGCTTCGACCCTGCCGTTCCTTGGTCACGAGATCCGCGTCCTCGAGTTTCGAGAGATGCCACGACACCGTCGACGGCGACCGCTTGAGACGATCGCTCAGATCGGCGGTCGACAACGCCCCTTCGACAGCGAGGTGGGCGACGATCCGGCGGGCGTACTCGCGTCGCAGCGCGTTCATTACGGCTTGATCGACCGCGTCGAACTCCTCTGCCGGGTAGTACCGAGTGTACTTCCCGTCGTCCGACTCCTCGAGCAAGCCGTGGGCTACCAGCCAGCGGAGGTGGTACTGCAGCGTTCCCTGCGCGTATTCGAGAGCCTCGAGGAGGGCCCGAAAGTGAATCCCGGGATTGTCGCGGACGTGCTGGTAGATTATTCGCCGCGATTGTAGTTCCAGCGCCGGGTCCACGTCGGGGTCGGAGTCCACCATGGTCAATCCCGACTCAACGCGACGAAGAACGCGAGCAACCCAACCAGAATGAGCGCCGCGGCGCCGTGTTCTAATAACTCGACGGTCCGCACGGAGAAATACGGCAGGAGGTAGTACTCAAGAAAGACGACGAACCCGTAGATCGCGAACATGAGATAGCCGACGGCGACGACGGCCATGCGATAGTCGCGTTCCCGTCGCCACGCCAGCGCACTGAGCAGTGCCAGCACCGTACCGAGGAGAAAAATCCCGAGACTAACGATCTGCTCAAGTTGCTGGGCGAGCGTCAGTACAACGGCCATCGTGACGAATTCCGGAACGAGCCCTGCCATTAGGTACAACTCAACAGAGGTGTCGGGAAAGAAAAAGGATTGTCGTCCAACCATCGAATCGGACGGACTGAACGGTCCCAGCGTCGGGTTGGCAGGCTGGTCGTCGTTGCGACGGCCGCTCTGCGACGGATTTTGTACACACTACGTTCGGACGCACAGGTATTGCCTTTCACGTCGGCGAGCGTGTGACTGACTTTCGAGAAAGCGATCGCTTCGAGCGCGTTCTCGCCGGCCATAACCCCGGCGTATTAGACGGCGCCGAGCGTGCTCTTGAGGACGCGTTTTCCACCTCTTGCAAGACGAACTCCACGGCTGTACGTCGAGGCAGCCTGTGACGTGTTACTGATCTGATGGCACGGAGACGCCGGACAATCCGCAGCTTTCGGGCAGATAATAATCGTGATCAGTGATCACGCTGCCTCGAGTCGAGTCCGACAGCCTCACAGCCGGGAATATCCCGATTCGCGAGCCGGTCAGGTCCGTACACGACGATCAAGAGGATTGCAACGAGAACGAGCGGAGCTGCGCCCGTCAGTTCCGCCAACAGGCTCAACCACTCGTCTGGGATCCCACCGGGTGCCATCGCTTCCATGTCGGCCGGGTGAAAGATACCCATCGCGTTGACGCCGGCATGGAACACGGCGACGGCGAGGACGCTCCCACCCGTACTATTGTACATCCACGTCCAGAGAACCGATCCAGCCAAAATCGAGACTACCCAGAGCAGTTGCTGCGAGAGGGGCCACCCACCGTGGGTCGTCGTCGCATTAAGAAACAGCGGGAGGTGCCAGCCGGCCCATGCAACGCCAATTAGCAGACTCGAAACCAGTGCGCTGTACTTCTCCTGAAGGAGTGGAAGCATGAATCCACGCCAGCCGAGATCCTCTTGACCACCGCCCCAGATGGTTCCCCACACCAACGCGAAGAGATAGATACCCGGGAACGGGAGCGAACTGGGATCGATCGGCCCGCCAAGTGCGATGAACAGGATAACGCCCATGGTCAAGATGACGAGGGGCAGTCCAAGTGCGATCAACCACCACTTGATGCCAATACGCCAGTGGAAGAACTGCCCGATCCACTTGCGGAGGTCACCACCACTCGCCCAGAGAACCACGGCAGCCCCAACAGGGGGACCGAATCCACCGAACCCGATGAGAATCGAGTGGGTCCACGACGCTTCCATACCACTGGCTGCGAGTGCTCCCTGAATGATCCACGTAAACGTGTACGTGATTAACAGAAATGAGATGAGACGATGTTGGTCGATCCACGATCTAACGCCCGAATTATGAGTCGTTTCAGCCATCGTTATCTGTCCTCTCTACCCTGCAAAGGCAACTGATGTTCTCGACAGGAATGCTCACAGTCGAATTACGCATGCCGATTTGATAAAATTACCTGATTTGTGACATTATGTCGCTGGCTCTACTCAAAGTTTTTTGAGTGGCTCGAGACGTACCCTGTTACTTAATCGGAATATCATTGGGAGGGTTTATTGACTGGAGTCACACACCTCGAAACCATCATCGATCACATTGCCATCCTCGAACTTCGTCGACGTGGGTGCGCCGACAGCAGCTGTCATTCGGACCATGGGCCGTGGCCGGTTTGCCACCTGTCGCTCAAATATCCCCAGTCGGGCCGCACTCGGTCGGACCGCGATCTCTACTACTATCCGTCTGTATTTCCACCGCGATAAGAGCATCCGACTCTGTCGAATCAATTTCTTCAGGGGCCAACTCCGAGTTGTGAGGGTGTTGTAGGGTTCTGTATGAATAATCAATATGTTGTGATTCGGCAGACGGTTCGCAGCCGACTGGGAGACGATCAACGATCAGCTGTTTCCAACTGCTTTCGGTGAATCGGATCCTCGAGTTCACCCATCACTGCCTCGAGCAAGTCGGTCACAGTAATGAGTCCGACTACCTCGCCATCTTCGATCACCAGTGCGAGTTCGTGATTCTCTGCCTGGAACTGGTCGACCGCATCGCTGACATCTGCGTCGGGGGAGAGTGTCATCGGTGGTTCCGCCAGTTCGGCGAAATCGAGATCACCGTTAGTCAATTGTTCGCGGTATCTAACGAGGACCGGCGTATAGAGAATGCCCCGAAAGTCGGTCAGTTCGTTTCCGACCAGCGGATACCGTGTCTGCGGCCGCTCCTCCATCTTCCGAAGGTTTTCCTCGGCGTCGTCCTCTGTCGATAGTGCGACGATCTCATCGGATCCGACCATAATCTCTCGAATAGGTTGCTCTCCGATCTGGAACGCGTTCATCACCTCCTCACGGCGTTCGTCGGTGAGATCTCCCTCCTCGAGGACCGATCCGAGTCTGTTCCGGAGATCGGCCCGCGACTCGATGACGTCTTCTTCGGTTTCGAGCCAGGCACCGGTCATCTCGATTCCGAAGAGTTTGAGCGTCAGTTTCGCAATCCCGTCGCCGAGAGTGATCACCGGCGAGATCAGCCAATGGAACCAATACAATGGTGTTGCTCCGTATCGACAGACCATCCGCGATCGTTCGACACCCAAATACGTCGGCGTCTGTTCACCGTGTGTCAGGTGAACGAGATTGATGATGAGAAACGCGAGGATTCCGCCGCTGCCGATCGCGGCCAGCGCCGTGTTCGCGAAGAGGGGCTCGAAAATGGCTGCGAGCGCGGGTTCGGCGATGATCCCGACCGCGATGCTCGAGGCTGTAATGCCGACCTGGCACGTGGTCAGATAGAGCTCGAGGTTGTCGGTCATCTCCCACGCCCGCTCGAGTGCGGGATTGCCGTCAACAAACTCCACCTCAGTAAACTGCCGAGCCCGGGTTAGTGCGAACTCGATGGCAACGAAGAATGCGTTTGCGAGAATCAGCAAGAGACCAGCAACCAGACGGACTACGATCATTCCTAAATTCATGATTTGGAACTGACGAACATTAGTAAAAGCAGGAGTGGATCGATGCGGTACGCCGACCGAAAACTGCGCTCGCAGTTGTGACCATCTGGTGAACAGGGCAAGCGCGCGTAGTGCATCGACGTATAAGAGCCGGTAGCCCCGATCGCACCGTATTCCTCGAGACGGATATCTCCATTGTGGGTTCGTAATCTGATCATTGGTTGTCGCTCCATCATAGTCCCGATTTGGCAGTCATACGAAAGGATGGGATACGGCCGGCGGCGGTCACGGCGTACGCGTCATAGCCGCCGAAGTTCGCCATCGAGGCTTCTGCGACTCCTCCCCGCCCAAGGGGTGAGTTTCCTCGATGACCCAGAATGAGATCTGAAATACATTTTCGACCGTGCGATCAGAAAGGCCCACTCCGATGCTACCACGAGGGATCGAACGCTTCCGAGAGCATCACCCAGACCTTTTCGAGAAGGATCGAGACAAAAGACAGCAGCACCGTCACGAGTACAACCTCATAATCAGCTATCGTTCCATACACTCTGGAATTCGATACTGTTATTCGAACCTCAGAGAATACCTACCTATGCGACGACGCGCGATACTTGAAGGTGCCGGAGCGGCGTTCGCTGTTACGCTGGCTGGGTGCGGGGACCGTATCGGAACAAGAGACGACGAAAGCGAAGCGAGCCAACAGGACAATGGGACCGACGAGAACAACGAGAACGACACTGGAACCGACAGTGAACCGGACAGCGTAACGAGCGACTCAGATGATTTCGACTCTAGCAATGAGAGTGACGAACCCGGTAACGAGAGTGACGAACCCGGTAACGAGAGTGACGAACCCGACGAACTGGCCACGCTGCTGATCGACGACTTCGAAAACTACGACAGCGGCGGTCAGTTAGGTCCATGGACGCGTGACGGAAGCGGCAATGCTAGCGTCTCCTCGAGTGCAGCTTTACACGAGGACTCGAGTCAGGGTATTCGGCAAAGCGGCAGCTCGAATATCCGTTCCTTCCCTAATCAGGGGCTACCTGGGGAGAGGCTCTCGAACTACCCCGAAGATGGACGCGTAGTCTCGGTACTTATGCGTCCCGCCTCGGACACCTCTCAGCCCTGGATTATTTTCGGGATGGAAGACGACGTGTGGTCCACAAAGACCCCCGGATGGCGGCTCATTGTTGATCCGAAAGGAGGAATTCGGATCGCTCGAGAGACGGGGAGTGGTACTGAGGTCCTTGACAAGAACTCGAGACTTCCTAATTTGGTCGGCAAAACTGTCGACTGTCAATTTGTTGCCGACAGTTCTAACGGGGTTGCGTTCCGTATCCAAGACCTCGACGGCACTGTGCTCGGCACCGTTAGCACAAGTGTGACAGATGGCATCGAGAACGAAATGAGTATTGGCTTCCGGTCGACACAAGGCGTCGACTGGGATTGGCTGCGATTTGTCGACGGAGAAAGCGATAGCTGAAGACTCAATTCGACGGGACGGCCTGGGTCGCTGACAACATGGGACAGTCTCCGCGACCGACGTCAGAACAGAGGAGAGGTACTGGTCGCGCTCGCTCCCCGGAATCAACGAAGTACACTCTGGACTCGCCGTGACTGGAGACGAGGTGTTCGTTCCCGCCGGTTCCACGACATTGTCGGAAGCGTCCGAGCCACCCCAATCAGCAACGAACGCGTCAACAGTCTCCTGAATGAACGCGATTGCGACTTCGCCATCCGTCTCGGATGTCTCGAACGAACACGTGTCCGGCTTTCGAAGCGTCAGATCGAACGGGATCGGACCGATCGCCTCGGTAACAACTAAAACGGATTGGATTAATCACGGAGATCCATCACAACAGCCAGCGATCGGTGGAAAAGCTGACACGGAGAATATCGAATCGTCACTCCGGCACGGTCTGGTTTAGCACCGCCACTGACGTCTATCTGTATAGTGACTATTTCTGACAAGGTGTGTTGCAGTAGTGTATATTTATCCCAATACAATCTCCGACGGTCGTTCGATCACCTATCCGAAAGTTGTGGAAATAGTCACTTTTCATCTGCAACGTATAAAACTACTTCTCAATGAGAAATCGGTCGGCGTAATCGACCTGACCGCTCGATCCTAATCGAAATGAAGAAACCAGATATCCGTAACTATCGACGAGAAATACTGTCTCGAGGAGATCGTTTTTCTCGGTCAATCAGTGCAGGAGCGCAGCAGCTGGATCGGTGTCTCGCCGTCCGAATACTGCGCCCTCGAGAACCAACTATGAGTTAAGTACTCTTGTGCGTTGTTCCCAATACCAGTAGCCACCAATAGTAACAGTATATTTATTAATAGCGACTCGAGACAGCGAATTCGGCGGCGGGTCTGGAATATTATCAATTAACCAATGTATTTCCAGATCCCTTGATGAGATCGTTCAACGCCGAGCAGTCGGAGAATATAGTAGCCACTGAAAGACAATACAAACCAGATCGCATGGCGGCTGTGAAATCGATGTGTAACTCGTTTCAGTGGCAGCTACAGCTTGTACTCAACGGTCTTCTCGGTTCAGGGCCGGCACGGCATTCATCTTCCCGTCAGTACTGATTCTCATACTGCCGGACAAAATGATTCACGCACCGATCGCGTCTCACGGCTCGTCGCCTCCGGCGACGACCGTTCTCGTGCGATCGGGCGTTTACTGACTGTTGTCCAGCAGTATCAGTCGTTCATTGCCCGCTTCGTACAGTACCAATACGTACCGCCGAATGTGACGAGACATCCGACGACAAGTATCAGGTCCACGAGTGCGATGACGTACGCGGCGGTACCGGGTTGGAGAAAGAGAAACGAGAATGCGAGTAGTAGCCCCATCACGATGACGACCGCGAGCAGCAGCGGTATGTTATTTCGCTGCTCGCAGACTGCGTCCATGAAGGCTTCGCTAATTGTCATACATTTTCATCCGTTCGAGTGGTCATTAATGTCCCGATCAACGCCGGAAGAAGACCATAACACCCACTTCGATAGCTCCCACGACATCGCTTCTTGGCCAGTATATCACTGAACGGCAGCTTTATACCCTGAGCGTGGGAGTTTGTACTCATATGGAACGCGGATTAGTAAGCCTCAGAGAGACGGAGACACATCGCGATCTCCTCGCAGAAGCAGCGGATTGGGTAGCCAAGGATGACAGCGAACTCGTCATCCTGTGGCACCTCGACGAAGCCGAATACGATGCACATGTGGACTCCCTCGAATCGGTTGAGCGGGTCGAACACGTTGATTACGACCATTCAGTTATCATTGAGGGTGCCCAGGCCGACGCGACGGCATTCGCCCAATCGGTACTGTCGGAGACAAGTGCTGACCCGCAAATCACGGTCGCCGTCGACTCGGAAAAGACGCGGGCTCAGCACGTCCTCGAGACGGCCCTCGAACACGACTGTGACCACGTATTCATCGTCGGTTCCGCTCGGTCACCCACCGGAAAAGCCATCTTCGGCGACTTCGCACAGCAGGTCATCCTCAACTTCAACGGCTACACGACGCTCGTCACCGAGTGAACGAGTGTCTATCTTCTGCACACACGGTCCGTCTATCGACGAGTCGGACGGCGGTGGTACTCGTCGTAGCGACGTGGTCGGCCCGGTTAATGATGTCCCGAAACGCAGCTTCGTCGAGCATCCACAGGTCCTTGCTGCCGAAACTCATACAGCCACGCCCTATGCGACTCGCTACTGTACCGGTTCTCTAACGTCGTGTACTCCACGCCAGCCACCCTGTCGGCGGCGAGTACGAGTCTACTGACGGCCCGATCAAGGTGCGCCGAAGTCGGGTCCGTCGACTGCTGACTCGCTGCGCCAGTCGTGACTTGGCGTCCAACCGAGCAGATCCCGGGCTTTTGCCATTGAGAACGCGGACTCTTCGCCAGAGAGCGAACAGGGTTCGGGCACCTCGCCGAGCAACGCCGCGAACAGGTCGGTCGTCTCCTCGCCGAGGTAGTTGTCTTGGGCGTGGCAGTGGACGGCTTCATGGCCGTCGATATCGATGGTCAGCGACCGGGCAATCTGGTCGGCAAGATCACGGACGTCGACGTACGACCAGTAGTTTCCGGGGCCGCCGCCGACGGCACCCTCGGGGTCTGCGGCAAGGACGTCTATGTCGAACGCCTCGCGGAGTTCGGTGACGAAGTATTCGCCGGGGTACTGGACCCACGAGGGCCGAATCGAGCAGACAGAGATACCGTCACGCCGGACGACGGTCTTTGCCGTTTCCTCGCCGCTGACCTTCGAGAGGCCATAGGGGTCGGCCGGACGTAGCGGATGGTGCTCCTCGATAGGGAGTACGTCAGGTGTCCGCACCGACTCGGCGAAAGGGAAGCCGTAGGCGGATTCGCTGGAGGTCCACGTCACGTCCGCGCCGACCCGACCCGCCGCGTTTAGCACGTTGTACGTACTCAGGACGTTGTTGCGGTAGACACGCTCGCCGGCGTGGTCGAGTGGATCTGGAATCGCCGCGAGGTGGACGATGGCGTCCGGGTCGACCGATAGCACGAGGTCGGTGGTCTCGCCGGCGTCTACGAGGTCGACCGCCCGGAAGTCGACACCGTCCGGGGGCGTCCCCGTCGGCAGGTCGCGGTCGACGGCGACGATGGTGTACGGTTCCTCGGCGAGTCGGTCAACGATCCAGCGTCCGGCTCCGCCGAGCGCACCGGTCACGATGAGTGTCTCTGGATGCGAATCCATACTAACTCTAGCCATTGACGAACTAAAAAAGATGGCGTCCGGTCCCGCTCAGTCGTCAAGCGGCGCGCTGTCCCAGTACTCGTGATCCGGTTGCGTGCGGAAGCAAGCGGTTCGGTGGGCGCCCCGCTCCCCATCCATGGTGGGACAGGACTCCCGACACGCCTCGCGTGCCTCCGGACACCGGGTGTGGAACCGGCAGCCAGACGGCGGATTCACCGGATCGGGGATGTCGATCCTCCGCATCGGCGGTTCGGTCGCGCCAGTCGCGTGAAGCGCGAGGTCGGGGGTCGCCCATCGCAGCACGTTCGTGTAGGGGTGACCGGGGTCCTCGATGAGTCGCTCGGCCGGCCCCACTTCGACGATTTCGCCGAGGTACATCACGCCGATGCGCCCGTCTCCGTGTTCGGCGAAGTAACGTGCGTTCGAGAGGTCGTGTGAGATGAACACGAACGACGTGTCGAAGTCTGCCTGCAGGTCCAACATCAGGTCCATCATCTCGACGCGCAGGGAGACGTCAAGCGCACTGATCGCCTCGTCGGCAAGGATAAGGTCAGGATTCATTAACAGCGCACGGGAGAGTGCAACGCGCTGTTGTTCCCCGCCACTGAGCTGGTGGGGATATCGGTCGGCGAAATCAGCCGCCGGGTTCATCCCGACGCGCTCGAGCAGTGAGTAGATTCGCTCTCGTCGCTCACTGAGGCCGATGTCAGGGTGCGTCTGTTTGATGGGCTGTGCGAGGATGTCGACGATTCGCTGGTTCGGGTTCAGCGAACTCCCCGGGTCCTGATGGATGATTTGGAGTGACGATCGGATTTCGCTGAACGGAATGTCGATCTCACCGGTCTGGTCCTTGGCCGCCCAGATGTCTTGCCCGCGGTAACGGACGGTCCCGCCAGTGGGCCGTTGCAGCCCGATAGTTGTCTTACCCAGCGTCGACTTTCCACACCCGCTTTCGCCGACAAGTGCGAGAACGTCATTCTCCTCGATGTCGATCGAGATACCGTCGACCGCTTTGACGACGTCCGGCTCCTCGAAGAAGTCGAACAGTCCTTGATCCTTCTCGAAGTGGACTTCGACGTTTTCGAGCGAGACGAGCGGTGCATCGGCGTCTCTGCTGTTCGGTTTGGCGCGGGTATTTGACTGGCTCATGCGTCATCCTCCGTGTCAGCCTCGAGCGGTTCGGTGTCGATGGCGTCGAAGTTCAGTTCGATCGTCTCTCTTGCCTGTTCCCAGTGGTGACAAGCCGTGCTGTGGCTGGGTCCGGTTTCGTAGAACGCCGGATCGTCGGACCGACACTCGTCGGTCGCGAGCGGACAGCGTGGGGCGTACGAACAGCCCGACGGCACGTTGACTGGTGCCGGACTTTGGCCGTCGATCGCACGCATCTCCTCGAGTGGGGCGTCGAGGTTCGGCGTCGAGTTGAGTAGCGCGCGCGTGTAGGGATGTCCCGAGTTACCGATGAGTTGGTCTCGGGGGGCGACTTCGATGAGATCGAAGGCGTACATTACGGCCATCCGGTCGGCCAACGCGGCGACGAGCGGCAGGTCGTGGGTGATGAACACCATCGTCAGGTCGTACTTCTCCTGTAACTCCTGCAGGAGCATCAGAATCGACCGTTGCATCAGCAGGTCCAGCGCGGCCGTCGGTTCGTCCATCACGAGGACGTTCGGTTCCAGCACGAGCGAGAGGGCGATGAGTGCGCGCTGTTGCATTCCACCTGAGAGTTCGTGTGGATACGAGTCGAGAACTCGATCGGGATCGAGATACAAGTCAGCCAGCAGTTCTCGAGCGAACTCCATACCCTCGGTCACGTGGGCGTCGTGTGCTTTCAGCGTCTCACGGAAGTGACCACCGACTTTCATCGTCGGGTTGAACGAACTCATCGCCCCCTGGAACACCATGGCGATTTCCTCCCATCGGAACTGTCGAAGTTCCTCTTGGCTGAGCTCCAGAATGTCGATCGTCGTCCCGTCGGCTTTGTGGTAGAGGATTTCGCCGGAGAGCCGTCCAGGGTCGGGAATCGCGTCGAGCATCGCCGAGGCGAACATCGACTTCCCGCTCCCGCTCTCGCCGACGACACCGACCACCTCGTTGCGCTCGATGGCCATACTCACGTCGTCTAAGACGAACGTCTCGCCGTCGTCGTACGTGACTTTGGCGTTGCGCATCTCGAGTATCGGATCGGTCGCCGCCATCGGATCACCGTGCCGTCGTTGTGCTGTGATATCTGGTGTCATCTAGAGTACCTCCGTCACACGATCGTCGTCGTTGTCGTTCGCCGTCGAACTGGACGTACCGGACATCCGAGTCCGGACTCGAGGATTGAACACCCGGTCGAGTCCCTGGCTGAGCAGGATGAGACCCAGCGAGAGGCCCATGATTGCGACCATCGGAGCCAGCAGCCAGTGGGCCGCACTCCACGAGAAAAGCGCCCCGCCGCTGTAGGCGAGGTTGAGAGTCACACCCCAGTTCTGCGTCGAATACGGCAACACCCCGAGGAAGTACAGTCCCACGGAGGCGAACATGACATAGCGCGCGGCGAACACGAAGTTGACCGTCACGTAGGGCATCAGGTTGGGGATGATATCCTTCATGATGATTTGCGGGGTGTTGACGCCCATCGTTCGGGACGCCTCGACGTAGTCGTTTTCGCGAATAGTAAGCACCTGCGAGCGAAGCGACCGACCGAGACCGGCCCAGTAGCTGATATTAATAACGATGCCCAGTAGGATGGGATTCTGTGGATTGAGTGTCACCGCGAGAATAATCACGAGCGGCAGGCCAGGGATCGCCATGACGAGGTCTGAAAACGACATCAGCGCCCTGTCGACGCGGCCGCCCTTGTAGCCGGCGACGGTCCCGATCACGACGGCGACAGCCGTCGCCCACACCGCACCGGCGGTAATCATCAGCAGGATGTCGGGCGTCGAATGGATGATGAGCGCGGCGAGATCCGTCCCGGAAGCAGTCGTGCCGAGCGGATAGTTCATGTTCTCGAACAGCATGAGGTAGCGGGGCGCTTGACTCGTCGACGGTTCTCTCCAGAGCCCCAGCACCGCGACAAGCGCAATCAGGAGATATCCGCCGAGGATAAGAAAACCTAGTCGCGTTCGCCAGTCGGCCCACGCGACGAGCAGTGGGGTATGAATCCGCTCGTCGTACACCTCACGGAGTCGCTCACGCGTCGTCACGTCCGGTGCCGACGTGCTCTCGCTTCGCCAGTCAACCCCGTTCGTCTCAGTAGGCTTCATCCGAATCACCTGCGCTGATGCGTGGGTCAATTTTGCTGTACGTCAAGTCCGCGATGTAGACGCCGAGAACGAGCGCCACGGTGATGACGAGGAAAGTACCCATCATTAGCGGGTAGTCGTTCGCGTTCAGTGCGGTGATGAGGTAGTACCCCAGACCGGTGTAGGAGAAGATCTGCTCCAGAATAACGGTCCCGCCGAGCCGGAAGCCAAGCAGGAGGAGGAATCCCGTGTACATCGGTAAGATGGCGTTCCGGGCGACGTATCGGGTCGCGATACGACGGTCCGAGAGGCCTCGAAGGCGAGCCACCTGCACGTAGTCGTTGCCGAGCACCTGAATGCTGTTCCCGCGCATCGCGAGCGCCTGTCCACCGATTGCTCCCAGCGTGTACGAGAAGATGGGCAGCACGCTGTGTTCCAAAGCGCTAAGGACGAACGGGATGCTGAGTTGCCGTTCGACCCCGTTTCCGACTGTCCCCGCAGTGGGCAACCAGCCGAGCTGGTAGGCGAAGATGTACAGCGCCAAGACGGCGACGACGTAGAACGGTACCGACATCAGGGTAATCGAGATCCCCGAAAACAGCTTATCGAATCGGGAGCCTTCCCAGTACGCCTGTAGCGCCCCGAGAAAGATACCAATGACGAACACGAGTATCGTCGAGACAAGCACGACGAACACGGTCCACGGGGCTGAACTGGCGAGGATCGAAACGACTGGTTCGTTGAGCGAAATCGACTCCCCGAGGTTACCCTGGGCGAGAGCCATCATGTAGTCGAGGTACTGCTGCCAGAGAGGCGCGTCTGGACGGATATTCTGTAGGTTAGCGATTCGAGCGTCGACTTCCGAGGCCGGCACGCCCTGTCTGAGCAACTGGGCGCGTAACAGCGTGTACGGACCGCCTGGAAGGAGCCGTATCAGGACGAACGTCAGTGACGCAACCATGAATATGGTGGCGAATACCCGAGCCGTTCGGCGTACGTAGTAGTTGACCATTGTGTACTTCCTTTCCTCGTGTTACTGATTGATCGGGTTCAACTGGCCTTGCTTGGGGAGCCAATGCGAGGGCCACTTGATACCGCGAGCGGAGTCCTCGGCCGGCGCGACGTCCCACTCGTCGCTGGTGAGCCATGACTGGTCTTGCTTCGCGACGATGCCGAGAATCGGGAGATTCTGGTTGTTGTGCCACGCGACCCGTGTTATCGTCTCGGAAACCTGAGCGTCGTCCTGCATCGTTGCAACGCTGCGAATCTCTTCGAACGGATTCAATGTCATCTCGCCCGAATCATCCATCGCCGGGACAGTATATTCGCCTTCCTCGAAATTGTGTCCGCCGTCGACGTCTGGGATGTTGAGTTGCCACCGAAGCGGGAAGTACGGGAACGACGAGCGAGCGCCACCGGGTAGCCAGTAGAACGCGCCCACCGCGAAATCGGAGTTGGTGTACGCACCGTAGAAGTCACCACTCGGTAGCGAGTTTATTTCGAAGTCGAAACCGAAGGAGTTCAGCTGATCGACGACGGTGTTGGTTGCAGTCGTCCAGTCGGTCCACCCCGCCGGGGTCACGTAGCTTCCACCGAGAGTGTTCCCATCGCCGTCGCGCCACGTCCCGTCCGACCTCGAGTAGCCGGCGTCACGGAGCAGTTCGGCAGCCGCCTCGGACTGTGTGGCATCCGGACCGTAACTTTCGAAACGGTCGTAGTCGTCACCGAGCCAAGTTTCTTGATCGGCCGGCGCAATGCCGGTGACTTTCGGAGCCGGATTCTTCGTGCGTGGTCCGGCGTTATCGGCAACCTGCTGACGGTTGATAACGTGTGCGACCGCCTGGCGAACATTTCGGTTGCCGAAGTCCTCGTCGTCGTGATTGAAGATGACTCCGTATCCCCAGTTCGCCGGAAGGGTGACCTCTTCGACATGGTCCGGGAAGCTCTCGACGATGGTCGGTGGCACAAACAGGCTCGAGACGACGTCGAGCTCGCCGCCCATCAACCCTTGCTGGAGTGCGGTGTTCTCCTGTCGGCTCAGAAGTTCGTATGTGTCGAAATCGATGGCGTCGGCGTTGTAGAAGTGCTCGTTGCGCGTAAGGGTCCAAGCTTGGTCGTTCTTGGATTCGAACGTGAATGGACCGTTGCCGTGAATATCGTCTTCCCACTCGAATTGCTGGATAGCTGATGCATCTTGGTCCAGAAACTCATTGTAAACAGGCTGATACCCATGAATACGGAGATCGCCATTAGCAAGCGTATGCTTGATAATCTCCGGATTTGACGGGCGCGAGAGGTTGATGACGACCGTCTTGTCTGTCTCACCCTCTTCAACGCTGTCGGTGAAGTCCCACAGCGTGGCATTGGTCTTTTCCATCAGCCTGAACTGCGTGATGACGTCGCCCGCCGTAACGTCGTCGCCGGTGTCCCACTTGAGGTCATCACGCAGCGTCAGCGTGACCGTCTCGTCTTCGAACGACCAGTCCTCTAGCCCGGCCAACTCAAACTCCTGTGTACTGAAGTTGTAAGCCGCAAAGCGCTCGAAGATGTGGTTGCCTGCGGTCCAGTCGTAATTCTGGGTCGCCATCGGGTTCAGGTGCATATTCGACGGGACCCCTTCGTTGGTGGCGCCCGTGAGAGTAGTGGCACTGGACGACTCGCCGCCGAGACACCCGGCGAGGGCTGCTGCTCCAGAAACGCCAGTTAGTTTGACTAGTTGCCGTCGGCTAATCATATCGCGATAGCCATCAGTAGTTCGTGACATTGCGTACAACTCCACTGTAATTCTACCCATATTAAATGTTTTGGTATTGAGGAACAAACACACGCCCAACTGTACCACACCAGCTATTGGTGAGTGATAACGTAAACTGGTCCGGAACGTCAGAGTGAGTCAGCGTCGTTGCCTTCCCTCGAGCAACTCTGCCCTCACCGCAAGTACAGAGTTTGGGATCACTATCATGCAAAAGTATAAATGCACATAGTTGAATCGTTCTCACGATGCAGTCTAGCGATACGCAACCACTTTACAGAGATTCGACTGTCTCGATCACGAAACGTGTTACCGACCTGCTCGATAGAATGACGCTCGAGGAGAAGGCCAGGCAACTTGTCGGGACGTGGGCGGGCCACCTCGAGGAGTTCAAAGATATCGACGACGTCGAAAAGGAAGTCACAGAACACAACGTCGGGGCCGTCGCATCGTTCGGATGGGGCGGGGCCATGGACATGCGATTGGACGAGATCGTCGAGAACGTCAACCGACTTCAAGAAGCCGCGCTCTCGGAGACACGGCTCGGTATTCCCCTGTTGTTCAACGTCGACGCCGTCCACGGTCATGCCTACGTCGCCGAAGGGACAGCGTTCCCCAACGGTCTCGGCGCCGGAGCGACATGGGATGTCGACTTAATCGAGCAGGGTGCCAGCATCACAGCCACCGAGGTACGCCGGAGCGGCGCACACCAAAACTACTCGCCGACCTGTGACGTGGCCCGTGACCCACGGTGGGGACGCACGTTCGAAACGTTCGGCGAAAGTCCGTATCTCTGCGCGAAATTGGCGGCTGCGAAGGTTCGTGGCTATCAGGGCGACGGGATCGAGGACTCGTCGTCGGTCATTGCGACGGCGAAACATTTCCCGGCCTACAGCGAACCTGCGCGTGGCGAAGACGCCGCTCCAGTCGAAGTGTCAGAGTACCTGTTGCGAAACGTCTTCTTGCCGTCGTTTCTCGACGTCTTGGACGAGGACGTCGAGTCGGTGATGCCCTGTTACAACGCTGTCGACGGGGAACCCGCACACGGATCGCAGCGCTATCTGACAGAACTGCTCCGTGAAACGTTGGATTTCGACGGCACCGTGGTCTCCGATTGGGGCGGCGTGAAGATGCTCGACGAAGATCACATGATAACTGCTGACCATCGCGACTCCGTCCGCCAGACCCGCAAAGCCGGTCTCGACATCGCGTCTGTCGATGCGATCGAACACGCCGATCATCTCGTCTCGCTCGTCGAGGACGGCGAAGTGGCCGAAGCCGTCGTCGACGACAGCGTCGAGCGTGTCCTCGAGCAGAAGTTCCGGTTGGGGCTCTTCGAGGACCCCTTCGTCGACCCGAACGAGGCACGTGACGTGGTCGGTGCCGACGCCCACCGCGAGGCATCCCTCGATGTGGCACGTGACGCGATGACGCTCCTGAAAAATGACGCCCTCCTGCCGCTTGACGAGGACTCGGACGTCCTCGTCGCCGGGCCAAACGCGGATAACGTAGTCCACCAGCTCGGTGGCTGGAGTGTTCCCGATCCCGAAGGCACCGACGTCGTGACGATCCGCGAGGGAATCGAAGCAGCCACCTCCGGCAATGTCGTCTACGAACAGGGGTCGACAATGAATGACGCGCTCGATATAGATGCGGCCGTTGAGGCAGCCGAAGACGCGGACATCGCCGTCGTTGCTGTTGGCGAACCGTGGTATCTCCACGAGTTCGGCCCGACTGTCGACACCGGAACCGAACCCGATGAGTTCCCAAACCGACACACCCTCCATCTTCCGGACGCCCAGCGCGAGCTCGTGGAAGCGATCCACGAGACGGGGACACCCGTTGTTGGCGTGTTGATTACGGGCCGACCGCTCATCGTCGACTGGATGGCCGAGCACGTGCCGGCGCTCCTCATGGCGTACTACCCGGGGACGATGGGTGGTCATGCGGTTGCCGAGACGCTCTTCGGCGAGAACGACCCCAGCGGCCGATTGCCAATCTCGATTCCGAAATCCGAGGGGCACCTGCAGACACGGTTCAATCACTTTCCACACCCCACACCTATCGGGCAGGAAGAACACCCCTCGTCGTACGATCCACTGTTCGAGTTCGGCCACGGACTCAGTTACACCGACTTCGAGTACGGCAATGTGAGCATGGCCGAGTCTACCATCGGACCACACGACACGACGACGGTTCGAGTGCCGGTCGAAAATGTCGGCGACCGAGCGGGAAGCGACGTTGTACAGGTGTACGTCACTGACCACGCGAGTTCGCGTATCACGCCGGTCCGTGAGCTCCGTGGTTTCGAGCGGGTCTCGCTCGACAGCGGCCAGCGAGTGACGGTCGAAATCGAGGTCGACGCGGCCGAACTGGGTCGAGTGGACGACAACGGCGTCAGACAGACAGAGCCCGGGGAATACTCGGTACACGTCGGGAACCAGACAGTCGGACTCACTATCGAGACAAGCTACGACTGACCGACGCCGTCGAGCGAGATCGCCTCTACCGTGATTTTCTGTGCTTCGATATCCTCGAACACTGCTCCCCAGCCACCGACAGTGAGTATCTCGTCGCCAGTATCGATCCTCACCACCGCGTAGGTCGAGAGCTGTTCGAGCGATGGTGAGTCGTCAGCGATTACGTCAGGATAGTAGATGTCCGTGACTGTCCCCGTGACTGTTCGGAACTCATCGGCCGCCACGTCGATGCCTGAGATGGTTACAGCGATAGTCCCACCGTCGTGGTGCAGCGAGGAGATGTCTCTGATAAATTCCTTGAGGCTAATATACGACTTCGGGAGTTCCTGACTTGGTTCCAACGGTTCCCACGAGTACCAGAGGCAGGTTTGATAGTACCAGTGGTTGATAAACGAGAGGATATTGTCATTGATCAGGATACCGTAGCTCTCTGTGGACCGCGAGTTCGGCGCGAAATACGTTCGACTCCGGTCGAGCACGGCGATGAACGGGCCGGGAATCTTGACGATTCGCACTTCGAGGTTTGGCTTTGAAAGGTCCCACGCGTTACTTCGCTCGGTCAGACCGGATTCATAATAGATGGCGATATGGACGATAACACCCCGTTCAGCAGCCGAGTAGAGGGCTGCCCGTAGCGATTCGAACTGATCGGCAGTCAGCGCGATTTCAACGGCAATGTCGGTTTCTCGAATCTGCGTTCGAACGTGTTCAAGGACCGTATCAGCGTGCTTGACCACGCCCACCCGGTGGTCGTTGAGATCCGGTTGCTCCCAGCGGTCTTCGAGTTCCTCGGCAGCATCAGTAAACAGTTCGCCCCGTTCGCGCAAGTGAGTAAGGATGTCGACGGGATCTGCAGGCTCTGCATGTAATCGATCCTGATCGATCGTGTTGACGAACCCTTTCGACTCCAGTGACCGGAGCGTATCGTACACCTGTGACTTCGGGACGTCGGACTTCTTTGCGACATCAACAGCCGGGAGGCGACCGTAGTTGATCAGCGCTAGATACGTTTCGGCCTCGTAGGCGGTGAGATCGGCGTTTTCTAACGCCTGTCTGAGCGTCTCGTGGTCCATAGGCGATAACTCGCGGCCAAGTATGAAAGGTTACTGCATCCGCGTATGCTGTTAATCACTATTCCGTAAATTCATATTCACCAACCATTCTGCATAGAGTTATGTTATTTGTCTATTAGCAGATTCGATGTATAACAACGCTATACCGCATCTAGAACCAACCATTTCGAGAATTGAAATTCAATATTCCTCGATCTATAATGTGATGAACAAATCCGATATTGGTGTGTAAGAACTGTATTAATATACTATCTTAAACTTCAATTTGTATCTCGTAACGATCCACCTGCGCTGTGCTGTCGGTTGCTTCTGGGCGAGCGTCGGTCACAACACCGTTTGAAACACATCCCTTCGGAGCCACCTCTGTTGAGTTGGACTGTTATACACCTGTTTTGATAGCGCCACCTGCAACGAAGGGTCACTAGATACGGGGGGAATAGAATCGATAGAGGAGCAGGTATTCAGCTGTGCCTCGTCGAATCCCAGTGCAAATCGCTCGTTGAGCGGTCAGTTGACGACGAATCAGTGGCAACACTTCCCAGGAAGATCAAAGGCGGAATCGACCACTGGCTCACCTTCATCGGTGAGCCAGCGGTCGCCCCGACGAACAATGCAGCTGAGAACGCACTTCGTGAACCAGTCGTTCTCTGGAAAATCATCGGAACACTTCGTAACGATCGAGGTATGTTCGTTCACGAGACGATCTTGTCCCTGCTGGCGATATGGCGCCAGCAGGGACGCAATCCCTACGAAGAACTTCGCCGAGTCGTCAGCAATAATGAGAGGATCTCACGGGCTCACGCTGTGCCGGCTGTCGAGACTTCGGGGTAAACTCATACCCTATGGAAACGTCTTCACTCACGTGTTGTTCTATATCGGTCGTTCAAATGACCCGCTGTTTCGTATTGGACCGTTCGGTGCTGTCTATACATTCGTATGAGTGTAAAATACACGGCTATATATCATGACAGAGTCTTCGGACCGATGCTGATGGTTGTGTGGCCAACCGTATTCTATGTATCATAGATTAGAGTGTACCCTGTTCGGGGTAACGTCAACCACTTCTCGAGTCGCCAAAAATTCATACTTGTCCATCACAAATACAAATATATGAGAAAATAATAGAAAGTGGTTGGCTACATCTTCGAAACTGTTCTCTCACCGTATTCGTGGATCAGAACAGTCCGCTGTCTGTGTGATCGCCCCTTACAGGGTTACTTGGACCGGTCTAAGAGTTATTATACGATACATGGAATTGGCTTAAGGGAACGTTCAACCATATTCTTTTTCATTAGTTATGAAAAGCCGTATATCTTCAATTCACGGAATGGTGTTTCTATGGGTGAGCTGCTGGTTCTATAATACATAGATTTAGGTGAATAGTCGATAAGAAATGAATGATGACAGATGAAAGCCAGCTGTTGACGACGACGGACACATCGTTGACGGTAATCGAAACGATTCAGGAACTTGACGGGGCGACGCCTGCAGAACTCGCAGCGACGACAGAACTGTCCAAGAGCACCGTCTACAAACATCTCTATACACTTTCACAACACGGCTACGTTATCTCCG
Organism: Natronorubrum aibiense; assembly: GCF_009392895.1. Classification (GTDB taxonomy): domain Archaea; phylum Halobacteriota; class Halobacteria; order Halobacteriales; family Natrialbaceae; genus Natronorubrum; species Natronorubrum aibiense. The sequence goes on from NZ_CP045490.1 coordinate 323,749, forward strand.
ACGGCAATGAATACCGACTCGGGACGCGATTCTATCACATTGGAATGTATGTTCGGAACCGCAGCAAGGTGTACGAGCTGGCGGGAAAGTACGTTATCGAACTCGCTGAACAGTCAAACGAGGAATCCGATTTCGGGATTGAGGAGAACGGCCGCATCGTGACATTGTTCGATTCGGTCGGCAGTTCCGCCAAGCCAAGTTCTCGTCTTAACAACTATGAGTACATGCACACTACAGCGATTGGGAAAGCTATTCTCGCCCGGTTGCCGGAGTCCCGCGTCAACGAGATCGTTGACCGGTGGGGGCTCCCAGAACTTACCGAGGAGACGATCACGTCGCGGTCGGAACTCAAAGCTGAACTTGACCGCATTCGGGAACGGGGTTATGCAATCAACGATCAAGAGTCGATACCGGGTAAGCGCGTCGCCGGTGTCATCGCCAAGGACCCTGACGGAAACATTATCGGGGGATTCACCATTTCCGGCCCAGCTTATCGGATTGAAGACACCGACCTCCATCAAGAATTCCCCGATATTCTGCAGCGAGTCGTGCCAGACTTCGAGAGGGAACTAGTCTCACAGGGGCTCCTGTAACCGACCTCGAGATCGACCGAATACCGATAATCAATCCTTTGATATGCCTGTAATCGAGACTTGAATTTCGTACGTATCGGTCTTTCTGGCATCGATGGTTAAACATCCTACAGAGAATAGCGCTTCCTGTATCCATCTGATCGCTTTCCCGACATTCATTCAAAAGATTAAAATAGTGTAGCCTACACGTTGAGTGTGTATGTCATACGAATCGCTTCCGGTTGCAGCATTGGCACTGGCACCGCCGCTTCTCGCAATTTCACTCGCGATGTATACGCGGCAAGTGCTCGTGTCGCTGTTCGCCGGGGTATGGATCGGTGCGTTGATGATCGCCGACTGGAATCCGATCGCAGCAACAGCGTTGTCAATGGACTGGATCGTCGAAGTCGTCAGATCACCATTTGACACCAAGTTTCTGATCTTGATTATGTTCATGGGCGCTGGTGCCGCGTTCATTTACAAATCAGGCGGAATCATCGCGCTCCAGAACTGGATCGGCCATCGGGTGAACACGGCACGGGACTCGCAGATCCTAACATGGCTCATTGGGATTTTCATTTTCTTCGACTCGTATACGAGTACAATCGTGACGGGCAACGCGACTCGAGAACTCTCCGAAGAGAACAACACATCTCGAGAGATGCACGCCTACGTGCTAGATTCGACGACCTCACCGGTGACGACGTTCGGTCCGGTATCGAACTGGATCGGATACCAGGTCTCGATGATTATCGTCGGCTTCGAGGCTGCGCAGTTTACCGCTGAGGAAGTCGGGATCACCGCGTTTGGGCTCTTCCTCCAGAGTATTCCGTGGAATATCTACTGTTTCCTAGCGTTCTTTATGGTTGGGTTTATTTCGATCACTCAGCGGTTCTATGGCCCTATGTTGGATGCCGAGTGGCGATCGCGAGCCGAAAAGAAGACCCACCGCGACGACGCGACGCCGCTGTCCGATATCACAACCGACGTCGGCGAACCAAGCGAAAAGAACCCTACCTTAATCAACTTCTTCGCTCCGATTCTAACACTGTTGATCGTGGGTATCGTCTCGATGTGGTGGCTTGGCGGCGGTCACCAGCCAGGTGTTGACGTCGCAACCGCGTTCCAAGAGACCGACGTCGCACTCGGTCTCTTGTACGGCTCGTTCGCGTTCATGGCCGTCGGGATGCTCGGTGCGGTTGGCTTCGGGACGATGGATTTAGAGGAAGCCAGCGACACCGTAATCAACGGGTTCAAGACGATGATGATCGCAGCTGCGATCATCGTCCTCGCCTGGAGCATCGGTCACGCCGCCGAACAGGTTGGGACAGCGGAGTATATCGTCGACATGATGGTCAACAGTGGCGTTCCCGGTTCGTTCCTACCGCTCATAATCTTCGTGGCTGCAATGTTCATCGCGTTCACTACAGGAACGTCCTGGGGCACTATGGCAATCCTAACCCCGCTTGCGATTCCGCTGGGATACGAACTGGTCGGTCTGTCGATCCTCCCAGTTCTGATGGGCGTCCTGTTCGGCGGCGCGATCTGGGGCGATCACGTCTCGCCGATTAGTGACACTACAGTCATGTCGTCAATCTTTGCTGGGTCCGACCACATTGACCACGTGAACACCCAGGTACCGTTTGCGATGACTGCAGCCGGCGTGACGGTTATTGCACTGCTTCTGTACGCGGTTGGACTTACCTCTGTGATGGTGTTGCTCCCACTGTCTGTCGTTCTCACCGCCATCGTTATTATCGCGCTGAACAAGTTCGACGCGCGCCGCAAGAACCTCCCAGAAATCATGCCGACGGCCGAAGCCATCGACAACGGCAAGGTCAACGTAGAAGGGATCGAAAACGGGGAGCGCTCCGCCGCGACACGTGGCAACGGGACGTATGACTACCTCGCGTCGATTCCACTCACTGCGGTTGGCATCGTCGCCGCATACCTCTGTTTGGTATTCGCGTTCGTGACCTTCGGGTTCTGACGCGTCGTCCCCGTTTCTTCTCTCTCAACTTCATTCGGATCCATCTGGAGCAGAGTGCGAGCGATCACAAACGGTATACATATCCTCCGTACAGTATCGTATATGCCAACCATTCATGCCATCGCGACCGGTGGGACAATTGCGTGTACGTCGGGACCAGATGGAGCCGTTCCGACCGAATCGGTACAGGAACTTGCGCGATCCTATTCGGATGTTTTTGAGCACGTTGACGTCGAACTGGACCAGTTGACGCAGACTCCGAGTTCGGAACTGACGCTCGAAGATCTTGAGTCGCTGGCCCACCGAATTCGGACTGTGGCCAACGATGTAGACGGCATCGTCGTCTTCCATGGAACTGATACGATTGAGGAGACGGCTTATTATCTCGATCTCGTCCTAGAGAAGGACGTACCCGTCGTTCTCACGGGAGCCCAGCGAGCGCACGATCAAGTTAGTCCCGACGGACCGGCGAACGTCCGTGGCGCCCTCAATGCAGCGAGTCACGAGTACATCCGGGATGGAGTCTACGTCTTTTTTAATGATCTACTCCATGCAGCGCGACCGGTGACGAAGCGCCATAGCAGCAATCCCAACGCCTACGATTCGGGAAACTACGGGCCCGTCGCAGAACGGACACCGGACGGGTTCTGGTTCTACCGTCGTCCCGAAAGCCTATCGCGGACAATCCCCACTCGAGAACTGACGGCGACTGTCACTGTCGTCCCGACGTCGACGGACACGAGCGGCGATAGAATTCGAGATGCGGTCGATCGTGGCATTGACGGCATTGTCGTTGACGCACTCGGACTGGGAAACGTCCCGGGAAATATGGCTGCCGCCGTCAAAGATGCAATCGAAATGGGCGTTACAGTTGTCGTTACGACGCGGTGCCGGAACGGTATCGTCTCCGATGTCTACGGCTCCGACGGCGGTGGGAAGACGCTCAAAGAGGCGGGCGCCGTATTCGCATCCAACCTCTCAGCCCACAAAGCTCGACTTAAACTCCTCGTCGCACTATCAACGTGTGATGACGACGGAGACATCCGTGCGCTGTTCGATCCTGAACGGTATACCGGGCATGGATACATACGGACCAAACATGACGTATGACCATGTCGTATCGAAATTATCATAAATAACGGCAACATCGAAGTCAAAAGAGTGAATGGTCGATAGACTATCCGTTAGTCCTTATATGATTTATAGTTCCACATCACCTCGGATGACGTCTCTTAATCGAGTACGCTGTTAAAGAAGCAGACAGGAATCGATTAAGACACGCTACAGTTTCCGAGTGAACCCGCCGTCATGAGAGGCAGTGCTGTTTCTCTTTTCGTAGGAACGAGATAGAGAGATATGAAACATTACTCGGACTGTAGGGGGTTTCTTGAGTCGTATGAAATCCCCAATTCGGCTGAAATAATGCATTGTAGCCCCGTTAAACGCCCTGTCGTTTCATCTTTCGAGCTCAAGAATTTCCTATATCAATATATAGTTTATATAAACCAGGACATTGATCTAGATCCCTCGAGAAGATCGAAATCGGTCGAATTGGCGTTTTCCACAGCCACTGTGCGTTAGTCCAGTAATGTACAGTGAATTTATCTACCCCGACACTGTACGGACATCCGAACCAATGGATCCGAGCAATTCGGCGGCTACGCCCGGAGGACACCCGCTCGAGACCACCATCGACGACTTTCTCGAGTCGGGCAACAAGGCTGGCAACTATCGCGACGCACTCGAGCGCGTCCTCACCCAGTGGCGACAGCGACTCGAGCAACGCGACATCGAAACGGTCGAAGAGATCGACAAGCGAACGATGGCGAGCTACGCGCAGTATCTCTCCCGGCGCGTTGACGCCGGGAAAAGCCGAACTGTCGACGGCGGCATTACTGCAGCCACCGCCTGGACCTACTACGACTACGTCTCGTCGTACCTGTCGTACTGCGTCCGGTGGGACTACCTCGAGGAAAACCCCGCACAAAAAGGGATCGCGCTCGACGAACTCCCCCCGCGGCCGACGAACAAAAGCGGCGACCAGCAGTTCTGGTCGGTCGACGATCGACAGGCGTTGCTTCGCTACGTCGACGACCGTGCACATCGGGCCGTCGACGAACGAGGCACTGGTGCACTCGAGGAACTTCGCGATCGCGCGCTCAGCTACGTACTGGCGTACTCCGGCGTTCGCGGCGGAGAGATCCTCGCAGATCCACGTGATGAGCGGCGTAACGGCCTCCGCTGGCAGGACGTCGACCTCGAGAACAATCAACTGCTCGTCCTCGGGAAGAACCAGCAGTTCGAAGAAGCACAGCTCCCTGCACAGTGTCACGGCCCGCTCGAGCGCCTCGAAACAGCGCTCGAGCCATCGTCGCCGGAGTGGCCAGTGTTCGTGACGAGTCATGCCCCCTCGCTCTATGGTGTGTTGCCTGATGACGTCGATCCGTCCGCAGGCGAGCCACTCGAGTTGTGTCGCAGCCACGACATCGTGCCGCCGTCACTCTCGACGAACGGTGGGCGGTCGGTCCTGAAGCGACTCTGTGACGAGGTCGACCTCGAGGTCGACGGCGAGTATCTAAAACCCCACGGCGCGCGCCGTGGCGTCGGCGAAGCGGTCTATCGTGAACGCGGACCGGCGGCAGCCCAGCGAGCACTTCGCCACGCTGATCCGCGGACCACGTCGGAAATGTATGCCCACATCGAAGCGAGCGAACTCGCAGAAGAGGTTGGAGACGTCTTCGAAAACGAATGACATCCTCCGCGCCGTAAACGACGCGGTTTCCCTCGCGGGAGTCTCAGCCGATCTATGACTTGCTGGAGGAAGTATTGCCGCCACGGTGGACGGTACTCGGTTTGTGCGCCGTTCTTTGGGAATGTCCCTTGCGGGAGAACGTGGTGACACCGACCCTTCGTGGTCGTCCTCACGAAAAACATTCAGAGGGACTGAAGGACCTGCTAACTGGACCTGCAACAAGGCAAAATAAGAAGTTCGTCAAGTTCGATAAGTCCGAAGACGAGGTAAGGCGAGGAATGAGATTTCGATGAGATACGTCGGTTCCTCGAACAGATCGATGATGATCATGCCGAGTAACCTGGACCAGTAATTGCTTTGCTGCTGGATGCAGCACGATTCAACGAACATCACCGATACCTGATAGAAATTGCAGTGTTCAGTTCGCACACCCACTTATCGGTCAATTCGCCTGAGAAAGAGTGTAACCAACACCGTGAGAAGATTTCTATTATACTCAAAGTAAAGAAAATAATATACTAAAAATATTAAGTGTTGAAAATATTAATTTTTTACTATCGAATATATTTATAATATATATTCAATAACAAATATCAATGGGTGTGTGATCCACTCGTGATGGATCATGTCACGACCTGAAAGCGACTCCGAAACGGAGCGCAGCATTATAAGCAATGCTCGTCGCCGGTTCCTCAAGACAACTGGAGTGGCGGGAGCGGCCCTCGGCGCCGGAGCAATAGGAGCTAATACCGCCTTCGGCGATTCACACAACGGCGATGACGAGGAAGAGGAAGGAATCGTCAAAGATCTTGAGGGGCAGCTGCCAATTGATGACCGATATCTTCGGATTGCCGTCAAAGCAGCGGGCCAAGCGGCACAACTCCATCAAAATTACTTTGGTTCCATCGAACAGTCAGAGGAAAAAGACCCTCAGAATCTTCTTACAGAGGTTGACACGGAAGCGGAAACACTCCTTCGCGAGACCATTGAAAACGAACTCGGTGATGACTTCGAAGAGGAAGGCCACGCCATATATGGCGAAGAGCAAGGCGGCGGTGAGGGAGAGTACAATTATCTCTGGATGCTTGATCCCCTCGACGGGACGACGAACTTTATCCAAGAGATTCCACATTTCGGTGTCAACATCGCTGTCATAAAAAATGATGGCGAGGAAGATGAAACCGATGCAGAGTATCCCGGAGAGCTGTATGCTGGTGTAACGTACTATTCGCTTCGAGACGAGGTTTGGGTGGCCGTCAAAGACAAAGGTGCGTACAAATTTGAGAGTGATGGCTTTGACCTTGTAGATGAGGATTCTGAGCCAGAACAACTCATAGTCACTGAGACAGACACCTTCTCAGATGCGCTTCACGGGGTCGGGTTCTATAGCAAAGACACTGCCGACGATTTCGGTTATATGGGTCTCTGGAGATACCTCTTTGCGGACTCGATAGGGACACGACTGAGCGGAGCGGCCGCACCGGATATCGCGTTTGTTGCCGATGGCCAGTTTGACACATGCTCCGTTGCTGATCTCAAGGAAGTAGACGTCGCACCTGGAGCATTGATCGTCCGAGAGGCGGGCGGAACAGTAACCGACTTTGAGGGTAACGATGACCTTGATTCTATCCTCTCTGGAGATCTCGTCGCTACAAATAGTACACTCCACGAAAATTATCTGAACCTCTACGATGCAGCTGGAAAAGACTGGCTCACCACGCCCGTCGACGCATTGATTGGAAAGGTTGATGAAATTCTAGATAGATCTGAGAGGTGAAGCCAAGAGAAGACCAACTACCAATCGGCTATCCACCCCTATTCTTTTAGATATTGTAAATAATGAACCACATATATAACATCAAACAGTACGTGGCCCACTAATTCCGACGCTGTATGGCGATTCAATGGAGTCCGCCAGAGTTTATGCGATTCATGCCCGCCCTGTTCGGTCTTTTTCCGACTGGTATCGGAACGCTCGTCCCTCACGGAAAGGGCGGGGATCTCTCGCTGTCAAAGGTAAGACGTAGGTGTGACGGTGTACTGGACGACAATCGCGACAGTCGACTGTTCAACTCGAGAGCAGCGACTCGAGGCGCGACGACAGCGCGGTTCGGGAGACGGTCTCAGTCTGGATGGACGCCGTTCCGGTACCCAACTCCTTGAATCCGGTTCCGGTCGGCAGGAGTACGACTGTCTCGTCCTCGTCAATCTCGCCACGGCGAGTGAGGTGGCGGACGCCTGCAAGCGGCGTCGCCGACGCCGGTTCGACACAGAAGCCACCGCGCTGCGCGAACTGCCGTGTTGCGTCTCGGATCTCGTCGTCGGTGACCGAACACACTGCGCCGCCCGTCTCCCCGACTGCGGTCAGCGCCCGGGTACCGCTGGGTGGGTCGGGGTTCCCGATCGAGTGGGCGATCGTCTCCCCGACGGCGTCGGGTGCGAGCGCCGAAACCTCGTCCTGATCAGCTGTGTACGCGCGGGTAATCGGATCCGAGGCGGCCGTCTGGATCAGATACAGTCGTGGTGGAGAGTCGATCACACCGGCGTGTTGAAGGTCCAAAATGCCCCGCCAGACGCCGCTGGCGAACCCGCCCGAGCTCGCGGGAAGGGCAATCGCGTCGGGGATCTCGGGATACAACGAGTCGTAAATCTCGAACAGTGCGGTTTTGTAGCCGCTAATCCGTCCCGGAGCGTCACTGAGCAGAAACGAGATCGGTAGGTCGCGAGTCAGTTGCAGTGCCTCGTCGTACAGCTTGCTGTAGTCCCCCTCGACGCGTAGAATCGTCGGCCCGTACTGGGCGATGAGTTCCAGCCGACCCGGCGAAATGTCGGCTGGGACGAGGACGACACACTCACAGCCGAGGCTAGCGGCGTGGGCCGCGGTACTCAGCGCCATATTACCGTAGGAGACCGTCCCGACGACGTCGGTGCCCTGCTGAATCGCCTGGGGGACGGCGACGGCACTCCCGCGATCTTTGTACGAGCCGGTCGGGTTTTCTCCCTCGTCTTTGACGTACACGCGGCAGCCGGCGACCTCATCCAGTCGTCGGCTTCGGATCAGCGGCGTGTCTCCAGCGGCAGTGGCGATTCCGTCAGGTACGTCGATCGGCAGGAGTTCCGCGTGCCGCCACATTCCCGTCTCGTCCCGGTGACTCGAGAGATCGAACGCCGTCGACTCGTGATCGAACCAGACCGGTTCGCCACACGCACATCGTGCCCGATAATCGTCCCGATACCGCCGCTTGCACCGGTAGCAGACTGTCGGTAGACTCATACGTGCCTGTTACTCGAGTGGGGGGATAGGTGGCTCCATCGAAACTCGAATTCGGTTCAGAGAGTGGATTTCTCACGGCACCATTCACGAGACGCTATTGGACGAGCGCTGTCTTCGACGGTGGATTTTATCATTTGGTGGCTCAGAGTCTACCGATACATCCCCACGAACCTATGGACAATTCGACACAGCCACCGTCGATCGACCGACTTGAGGCCCTCCTCGATAGCGGCGCCGTCGAGGAAGCTGAGACGTGTCTCGAGCGATTCGGAACGCACGACATCGAGACGAGAAAAACAGTGCTGCAGACGCTACGACGGCTCGCCGAACAGCAACCAGCTGCACTCGAGCCCGTACTCGAGACGCTCACGCGGTTTCTTACCGACGAGGAGCGATCGATCCGTCTAACGACCGCAAAACTGTTCGTCGAACTCGCCGAGGCTGAACCGGATTCGGTCTCGTCGGCCGTCTCACCGCTTGCCGACCGATTGGCCGACGAGAACGAGTTCTACTACGTGCGCGCCCGGTCGGCGGAGGCACTCGGTTACGTGGCACTGGAACGGCCAGAGGTCGCCTCACCCGAGGTGCTCGCGGACCTGCGAATCGGCCTGTCGTTCGACGAACCAGAAGTAAGAGAGAAGTTGGCAAAAGCGCTCGAGTGCGTGGCGCTTGGCAATCCAGATCGCCTTCGCCATCACGTGACGTCCGTGAGCGAACGGCTGGCTGACCCGAACGAACTCGTGCGGTATCACCTCTGTACGACGCTCGTCGCGATCGGCTGTGCGTATCCGGACGCGTTGTCCGAGGGCGTCACTGCCTTGACCGATCGGTTGGACGACGAGAGTCCCTACGTGCGGGGACGAGCAGCCGAGGCGTTCGGCTTGCTCGCCCGATCGGACTCGGACGTGTCGATACCGGATGTGAATTCGGCCGCGGACGACGATGCCGAACAGTTTCTCATTGACAGAGTCCGCTTTGCGATCGACGGAGGGCCGGTAGATCCCGCTCCTGAGGAAGTCGGGACGATCGAGTCGATCCGCGAACGAACTGACGACGTTGTCAGGGAGATCGCTTCTCCCCCCAGCAACGAGTGTCCTCACTGCGGACTCTCTCTTTCCGAAGCGGGACCACCGATGTGTCCGCGATGCGGTGGTCCTCGCTAATGTAGCCAATTAATTAGGTTAGCCTAAAAACCGGAACGATTTTATGTTTTAGGTTGGCCTAAAGCAGTATGGTCGACAAGTTTGGGGAAATCGAAGCAACAACTCGGCGAAGATATCTGAAACACGGTGGGACACTCATCGGCAGTGTGGCATTAGCTGGGTGTTCGGACTTGCTCGATGAGGAGGGTGAGAAAGCAACAGAGTCGACAGGAGGCGCCTACGAGGCGTGTCTCTTCCCGGTCGGCTGTCGGGAATTCGAGCGCGTACCCGAGTCCGTTACGACCTACAACATGGGGTGGGCAGATATGGTCATCTCCCTCGGCCACGGCGAGAAACTGCGAACGAACCGGATCGATGCGCCGGAACTGTTCTACGAACCGTTCGGCCTTGACCTCGATCCCGACTGGCCGGCACTGTGGCAAAGCAGCGGGTACTCAAAGGAGGTGTTCTACGAACTCGATCCGGATGCCTTCCTTCTCGACCCAAATATGGTCGAGGCCTGGGATGATAACTGGGACGAGTCTGACACCGAGGAGATCGAGTCGAACGTCGCCCCGTTTTTCGGCTGTCACAACCGCCGGACGGAATCCGACTGGCAACACGACATGGGCTACCCCGAGAACGCGCCATCGATGCTCGAGACGCTGGAAATACTGGGGACAGTTTTCGACGAACGCGAGCGTGCCGACGCGTGGCTCACCCTCCACGAAGCGGTCCAATCAGAGGTCCAACCCCGCGTGCCGCCCACAGAGGACCGTCCCTCGGTAGCGTTGATTAACAGCGGTTCCGAGCCGCAGAAAGGGACATTTTACGTACTCGACCTCGACGACCCCGGTTACGAGAAAAAATCCTACCGTGACCTCGGTGCGGTCAACGCCTTCGAAGGCGTCGAGACCGGACAGCACGGTGAGACGGACTACGAGACGATGCTTTCGGTCGATCCGGACATCATCTGCGTTCACTGGGGGATCACCACAGGCTCGACGACGTTCGATGGCGACGGTGCATTCGATTCTGAGGCGTTCCGTGAACAGTTTATTGCCCCGATGGAGAACGATCCGACTGGATGCCGATTGACGGCGGTACAGAACGGTCGCGTCTACCCTGGTGCTGAAGGCGAACAGGGACCGCTCGTCAACCTCTTAAACACCGAGGTAACCGCCCGATCACTGTATCCCGGGGAGTTCGGTGCACTCGATCTCGATGCACCGCTCGAGGTTCCGGAAGAGGAACAGCTGTTCGACCGTCAGCGGATCGCGGACATAATCAACGGAGACAGCTAAAGATGTGTCCGCTACCAGAAACACAGGACACCACCGAGTACGACTGCGATGTCGTCATCGTCGGCGGTGGTCCGGCAGGCTGCGCTGCAGGCGTGTTCACCGCCCGCGAGGGCCTCGAGACGGTTATTTTCGACCGTGGTCGATCCTCGATCCAGCGCTGTGCCTATCTGGAGAACTATCTCGGATTCCCCGCGGGCATTGATATCGAAACGCTGTACGAGCTGTTGCACGAACACGCTGAGACCACGGGCTGTAAAATCGTTTCCGACCTCGTTGAGACAGTCAAACACGTCGATGACGGTAACGGATTCGTCGTCGAAACGCAGGAAGGCGATCCCGTCACCGCCCGGCGGGTCGTCGCAGCGACGCGGTACGACGGCGAGTACATGCGCGGGCTGGACGACGACGAAGCGATGTTCGAGACGTACGAACACGGCGGCGAGGAACACGAAACGTTCGATACCGCGTACGCCGACCACGACGGGACAACGCCGATCGAGGGTCTGTACGTCGCCTCCCCTTCCGATGAGGCAGATACGCAGGCGATTATGGCCGCCGGCCGGGGTGCGCGGGTGGCTAACCGCCTTATTGCCGATGTCCGAGTCGAGAACGGTTGGTGGGACGAGGTTGCCAAAGGCGTCGACTGGGTGCGCCGGCAGGCCGAACTCGACGACGAGTGGACTGAGCGCGAGACGTGGATCGACTGGTTCGACGAATACTACGCCGAGGATGCACCGGTTGCTCCCGACTCGGAGCGGTTCCGGCGGGTTCGGACGGCGGTTATTGATGATTCGCTATCGTCGTACGTGACGCCCGACGAAATCGACTCGAGAATACCGGCGGGACACGAGACGCTCGCAGCACGCCTCGACCCAGCGTCGGTCGTCGAAGCAATCGAAGACGAAACGCTTCTAGACGGTATCGACGACGACGTGATTCGGGAGTACGTCAGCGAGAGACCACAGTTCGAACTCGACACACGATGAGTGGGAAACGATCGAACATCGGAACGGACCGGACTGCGACGTCGGCGCGAAACGAGACGCGGTTCGGGTGGCTCTTCGATCCGAAGCTCGCGACGGTGATACTCGGCTGCCTCGCTATCGTGGTTGTCGGTGGGCTGATTCAGGTGAGCTACGGCGCCTACTCGATGACGTTTGCCGAGGCGTGGCGCGCCGTATTCAATCCGAACGTGGTGTTCAATCCGCAGGCCTGGGACGCGTTCTTACTGGGCGAAGCGATGCCCGAAATGAGTACCAACAGCCTCATTGTCTGGAACATTCGGCTCCCGCGGGTGTTCGTTGCGGTCCTCGTCGGGATGAATCTCGGCGTCTCCGGGGCGATTTTCCAGGCCGTGACTCGGAACGAACTCGCGAGTCCGTTCATCCTCGGTGTCTCCTCCGGTGCGGGGCTCATGATCTTGTTGACGCTCGTCGTGTTCGGGGGGCTGACAGCGTTCCTCCCGCTGATCGCCGCTCTCGGGGGTGCCGTTGCGTTTCTTATCGTCTACGCGATCGCCTGGAAGAACGGGACATCGCCGGTTCGACTGGTACTCGCCGGCGTCATCGTCGGAACGGTTTTCGGCTCGCTGCAGACAGCGCTGTTCTTCTTCGCGGACGACATCGGCGTCGTTCAGTCAGCCATTGCGTGGACTACTGGATCGCTGACCGGGACCGACTGGGAACAAGTCCGACTTGTGCTCCCGTGGACGATTGTGGTTGTTCTCCTCTCCATCGCCGGTTCGCGCCAGATGAACGTTCTCCTGCTGGGCGAACAGACGGCAAAATCGCTGGGGATGTCGATCGAGAAAGTTCGGTTCGCGCTGTCGGGTGTTGCGGTCCTCGCGGCAGCGGCGAGCATCGCCGTCGCCGGCATCGTCGGCTTTGTCGGCCTCATCGTGCCACACATGGTACGAAACCTCGTCGGTAGCGACTCGAAGAAGCTGATTATCGGTTGTCTGTTCGTCGGTCCGGCGTTGATGGTCGGTGCCGATGTGGGTGCGCGACTCGCGTTGAATCCGACACAGATACCCGTTGGGATCGTAACCGGTCTCCTCGGCGGCCCGTACTTCCTCTATCTGATGCGAAAGCAAGAGAACATGGGTGAAATCTAGATGGGGAACGATACCACGGCCACAAGACGGACCAGCGGATCGAGAGAAACGGGCGTCGCTGAACCGTCGGACGCGGTTGAGGGGTCGGGTACGAGCACGCTCGTCGGTTCGGAACTCGTGTTACGGTACTCGAGTTCGGACGAGTCGGTCATCGATGGCGAGTCCATCGTCGCCGAACCGGGTGCGGTCACCGCACTCGTCGGCCCGAACGGTTCGGGGAAGAGCACGCTTTTGAAGGGGTTGGCCAATCAACTGGCCCCTCACGACGGTTCGGTACTGCTCTGCGGGGACGACGTACAGACAATGAACACGAAAGCGCTTGCCCGGAAGCTCGGGTTGCTCTCGCAGGAGAGCACGTCGCCGTCGAGTATCACTGTCGAAGACCTCGTCTTGCACGGCCGCTACCCGCATCGGGGCTTTTTCGAGAGCATCACCGAAGCGGATCGGCGGGCAGTCGAGCGCGCGATCGAGCTTGCAGGCTGTGACCACCTCCGCGAGCGTGCGGTCGGCAGTCTGAGCGGTGGGCAAAAACAGCTCGCGTGGATCGCGATGGTCCTGGCCCAAGATACCGACGTCCTGCTCCTCGACGAGCCGACGACGTTCCTCGATCTTCACCACCAACTTCGGGTACTGGAGGTCGTCGACCGTCTTCGAGAGGAGCGCGAGGTTACGGTCGTCGTCGTGCTCCACGACATCGAACAGGCGGCCTGGCTCGCAGACCACATGGTTGCGCTCGAGAACGGCCAGATACGGGCTCGAGGAACGCCCGAGGAGGTCGTCACCGAAGCGTTGCTCGGAGAGGTGTTCCGTATCGACGCCGATGTCGAACTAACCGAGCATGGACCGCGAATCCACCCGCTGCGCGCCCGCTACGACGCTGGTTCGAATACCGACAGCGAGGCCATCCACCAAACAGACAGCGTGGAGGCCGAGTAGTGACCGACATCGAGGGGGGAGAGACCGACCTCGAAATCCAAGATCCGGTCATCATCTGCTAGACGAGGCAACTGCCAGCGTCGACACGGAAACCGAGTATCTCATCCAGCGATCTCTAGATCGTCTCACGGCTGACCGAACGACAGTGGTTATCGCTCACCGCCTCTCAACGATCAAGGACGCCGACACCATCCTCGTGCTCGGGGATGGACAGATCGTCGAACGTGGGAAACACGGAGAGTTACTCGCAGCGGACGGTCTGTACGCCAATCTGAGGAGTGTGCAGGCCGGCGAAATCGACGATCTGTCCGAAGAGTTCGTCGAGCGCGCCGCTTACGGCGCGGCTGACGACGTTTTTAGGCCTGCCTAAGAATCGGAGTGTTTATTAGTTTTTAGGCGAGCCTAAAGATATGCCAAGTGAAGAATCGAGGCACGAAGTATCGACGCGAAGAGACACGCTAAAGTACGGCGGGATACTCGCAGCGAGCCTTGCCCTTGCGGGCTGTTCGGATCTGGCCGGGCAGAACGAGACGACAGCCCCATCGGCCACGGAGTCGTACTCGGTCGAACTGTCTCCGGTCGGAGAGGTTACCTTCGACGAGATCCCGTCGAACGTGATGGCTTACAGTCCACACTACGCGGATATGCTCGTCGCACTGGGTCACGACGATGCCCTCAACTCCCTCGGGTTCCCAGACGGCTACGGGCAGACGCTCTCGTACTTTTTCGAGCCGTTCGACGGCGTCGATTTCGACGTCAACGGGCTAACGGAACTGTTTTCGAACGGATCGTTCGACAAAGAAGTTCTCTACGAACTCGACAGTGACGTCCACCTGATGGACCCGGCCTGGGCGTCGACGTTCGATGGCTGGGACAAGACGGACACCGACGAAATACGCGATAACGTCGGCCCATGGTTCGGGAACCGATACAGCCGTCAGCACGCGAGTCCAACCGAGAAGTGGGCCGACGGGTATCGGTACTACACGATTTGGGAACTCACCGAGAAGGTCGCAGCGGTGTTCCAAGAGGAAGATCGCTTCGAAGCATTACAGGCGGAGTACGAGGATTTGTACGCGACGATTCGCGCAAATCTTCCACCGGAGAACGAGCGCCCGACGGTGGGGCTCGTCACGTACTACGACGATACGTTCCACCCGTATCGGATCTCGGGGCCGGGCTTCGGGAAAGCACACACGCGTCCGCTGGGCGCACGCGATGCGTTTGCAAACAGCGATCGGACGTATGCTGAGAACTACGAAGCCGGCTACGACTTCGAGGGAATGTTCGAAATTGACCCGGACGTCATCCTCCACAACTTTGCTGTCACGCCGTTTTACGACTGGGAAGCCGTCGTCGACGCGATCGAGAACGATCCACTCGGACAAGAGTTGACCGCCATCCGGAACGATCGTTTCTACGCATCGGGGCAGTCGTTCCAAGGGCCGCTCCAGACCCTGTTGCAACTCGAGATGACCGCCAAACAAGTGTACCCCGAGCAGTTCGGAGAGTGGCCGCGCTACGAGACGGGAGATAGCTATCCCGAATTCGACGACGACGAGCAGCTGTTCGATCACGAGCGAGTGGCCAACATCGTCAGCGGTGAGTTCTGAAGATGCATCCCAGCGACACGAACGCGGAGACGACGCGAACACCGACGCGCAGAGACACGATCAAATACGGCGGCGCAGTCGTCAGCGGGGGGCTGCTTGCCGGCTGCGTGGGCGATTCGGAATCGGCACCGGCAGCAACAGACGGCACCACCGAAGGCGGTCCGTATACCGTCTCGATGGAGCCCGTCGGTGAGGTTACGTTCGAGTCGGTTCCAGAGACGTGGGTCGCATACACCGGTGGATACGCAGATATGGCCGTCGCACTCGGCCAGGCAGACGGAATAACGGGTATCGGTCACGCCCCTCGGTACTACACGTCCGTCTACGACGAACTTCCGGGCGTAAGCGTCGACCGCGAGCAACTCGAGGCAAATCCCGAAGTCAGAACCAAAGAACAGTTCTACGAACTCGACAGCGACGTTCACCTCTATGATCCGGAGATGCTCATCAACTGGTTCGACTGGGACCAGTCCGATATCGACGAGATTGCCAGAAACGTCGGGCCGTTCGTGGGCAATCTGATCTTCCGACGGTCTGATAACTGGCACAGCGATTACCGCTACTACACGCTCTACGAGGCGTTCGAGAAGGTCGCAGAAGTCTTCCAACAGCGAGACCGTTTCGAGGCGTTCGCGGAGTTCCACGACGAGTTCATCGCCGATATTCAGACACAGCTCCCCGCGCCGGATCAGCGTCCCAACGTCTTTCTCACGTTCGAGGGAAGTACCGAACCAGAGGCGTTCTCACCGTACCGGCTCGTCGATAAGGGAACGAGCAAGAAACAGTGGCTCGATCTCGGCGTTGGTGACGTGCTAGCTGGAACCGACATCGAGAACCTGAGCACCACGATCCGCGGAAAACTCGATTACGAACACCTGCTGGAAGTCGATCCGGACGTTATTCTCATTCGAGGACACGAGCGAAAATCCGCGTCGGAGTTCCGCGATACTGTCCTTGCGTATATGGAGGATCATCCCGTCGGAGGTAAACTTCGGGCCGTCGAGAACGGGCGAGTGTACCGTGGCGGCTACCTCTATCAGGGACCGATACAGAACCTGTTTTTGACCGAACGGGCTGCCAAACAGATGTATCCCGACGTGTTCGGTGACGTAACGAGCGATACGGAGCTGTTCGACCGCGAACGAGTTGCTGACATTATTAACGGAGAGATATAACAATGGCGGACGACCACACGAATACGACGACTGGACCGACGCGCAGAGACACGCTAAAGTACGGCGCGGCTATCGGCGGCGCTGCCCTTGCTGGCTGTTCGGATCTCGCAGACCGGAATGAGGGAGCTGAAACAGCCGGCCATGGAAACGGATCATATACGGTGACGATGCCGCCGATGGGCGACGTCGAATTCGATTCGGTTCCACAGTCGTATATGTCCTACCGTGTCACCCACGCGGACATGGGCGTGGCTCTCGGTGTCGGCGATCGTCTGAAAGCGGTCTACAATATCGGCCAGTATCCGTTCGAATTCTACGACGAGTTGCCGGGCGTCGATGTCGACGTCGACTCGCTTTCGGAAATTGAAGTGAACGAGGACTACGAGGCCGATAAAGAGTGGTTCTACGAGATTGACTGTGACGTCCACCTGATGGACCCCGAGTACATGTCGCAGTGGCTGCTCTCGCCCGAGGACGTCGACGAAATCGCACAGAACATCGGGCCGTTTTTCGGCCACTACGCTCGCCGACGGATCGGCGAGGAGCGAGACTATCCGTTCCTGTCGCTGTACGAAATCTTCGAAAACGTCTCGAAGGTGTTCCAGCGTGAAGACCGCTATGCGGCATTCAGTGAGTTCCACGACGAGTTCATCAACGACCTGCAGGCTGAGCTTCCGTCGGACGCAGAGCGTCCGGCCGTCGGCCTCGTCGCCACCGGACCCGAAATGGTACAGAACGACGAGTTCGGCGCGTACCACATCGATCCCGGCTACGGAAAGAAACAGTACATCGACCTCGAGGTAAAAAACGCCATGGAGGGCATCGTTCCCGAAGACACGTCGTATGCGCAGGTCGACTACGAGACGCTTCTGGAAGCCGATCCGGACATCCTGATGATCCATAACGGAATCCTCGGGACCGATTCTCGCGAAGCGTTCATCGATCAGGTGATCGATCCGATGCGAGAGCACCCCCTTGGAAGTCAGCTAACAGCGGTACAGAACGATGACGTGTACCGCGGTGGCAACAATACGCAGGGACCGATTACGAACCTCTTCCAGACAGAGGCAGTCGCAAAGCAACTCTATCCGGAGCAGTTCGGCAACTTCCCCGGATTCGGACAAATACCCGATGATGCGAAGTTGTTCGACCGCGAGCGGGTTGCGGACATCATTAACGGAGACATCTGAACATGCGTGCCATCGATATGAAATTGGCAGCCGAACCGACGCTCAGAGAGCCCATCAAATACACACTCGCGGGGGATCGCTGAATGCGCGCTCGAGAGTGGGAAATCGCGGGGACCTACCGTGACCCAGCGGACTACGACATCCCCGACCTGCCGTCTTGGCGAGTCTGTCGCGGCAAGTGTGGCGGTCTGGCGTTCGCCGACGGGGACAGTGAACCGTTCATCGTCGCCGACCAGCCGGTGACCGTAAAGCGGTAAGCGACTCAAGGCCACGACCAACACACGGAGGAAACGCGGTACACAAGTCTCGAGTCGCGACCGAGGACCGCACGAATCGGACAACTCATCGTTCACGCCGTGATACGGTTGTGGAACTCACGGTTTCGTCCTGCGACTGAGGATCACGCTGGTTACACCATATGCTGCGATATCTTCTGGAGAAACGACCAGCAAGCGAGCAAATCCGTCTCGAGACTCGAGCAGTTCGACCGTGACGACGGCGAGACGGCGCTCTTTCCCACACCCTCATTCAGTGGCGCTGCACGTTCGTCGCTCGCGTTGGATCCCCATCTCAGCGATGTTCGCACCGTACTCCGCCGTTCGTTTGATACTATCGAGCAATAGCCCCGCCAGATACGCATTCCCCGCCGAATCGTGCTCGTAAAGGTCGCGATCGATCGCCTCGAGGTCGGCTACGAGTTTGGTCCGGTCGTCCAGCGCCTGATAGGCGGTCTCGAGTGGTGCATTCGAGAGGACGGTTTCAGTCGAGCGCTCGAAGACGGCTCGCGAGCGATCCGCCATCCCGCCGATCGTGTCGACGAGCTCGGGCGACAGGTCGGGGGCGTGTCTCGTGACCAGACGAGCGATCTTTTCTGCGTGGTCGCCGACGCGCTCGAGCTGTCTGGCGACATAGTAGTACTCGAATAGTTCGTCTCTGGTGAAGCCGAGCTGTTGGACCTCCTGAAGGTTCGAGAGCGAGCGCCGGAAGTGACGGGAAATCATGGCGAACATTTTGTCGGCTTCGTCGTCGCGATCGATCACGCTTCGTGCGAGCGACTCGTCACCGTCGACGACCGCGTCGATCGCGTCCCGGTACATGCTCAAGACGATGAGATTGAGGCGGATCGTGTTCTTTCGAATCGAGACGTTCCGTGCCTCGATCAGGTTATGGAAGACGATCTTCGTCTCGGTCGCCTCGAGCACTTCGAGGCCGCTCAAAGACGTTCGTCTGGTGAATTCGTGTGCGACGCCGGCCATATTCCCCGTCGGATCACGGAGGCAGATACGATCGTAGCCGACCAGATACAGCGCCTCGACGGTTCGGACGAGTTCGTCGAGCGATCGTGACTCGACTGGCACCGTCGCGACCAGTTCGTCGTCCGCTTTGTGTGTGGAACTGACGAGTAACGTTCCGTCCTCGTTGGGATCGACGTGAAGGATCGAGCCCGCCTCGACCCCGTGTTCTTCAGCCCACTGTTTCGGCAGCGAGACGGTGTACGTCGTTCCACCGGAGAGTTGTACCTTTCGCGTTTCCATACGCGGGCCTCGAATGGTCTATGCTTGATTGCTGCTATGAGGGACCTATATTGGAATATAGCGCTACTGGTCGGACCCGACACGCCTGGTGGGCACTCGAGCGCTCGATGCCGCTTTCATCTCCGGACCAGTCCGTACTATCTGTTGTACACAGCTATCCGGGAGACCGGCCAACAGGCAATTATGTCCCGCCAATCGGTACAGTGGTGTATCCACCAGTCGCGACATGGCCGTGAAGCGACGCTCGCACAGATCGTCGAGGCGATCGACCGAACAGCCCTCGAGACGAAGTCGGCGCTCGCCGACGACCTCGACCTCTCGGAACACTACGTCTCCGAACTCCTCCAAGAACTGAAAGGGCGCGACCTCGTCAAGAAGGCCTACGTCGTCGATCAGGAACGGCTCTTCGAGGAGGCGCCCGCCGTCTCGAGTCTCTACGGGACGGATACAACCGAGAACGGGCAGATCATCCTCGAGTTACTCGAGGGGATCGAGCAGGTGACGAACGAGCAGTACGCCGCCGCTCGCGCGACGTTCGTCGGGGAGACCCCGGAGCGAACTGCGGGGCAACTCGAGCCGCTGACGAACGAGCGGACGTCCGCGCTGCTCAACGAACTCAAGTCTTTTACCCTCTCGACGGAGTGGCCGGGAAACAGGGTGGCAGCCGAGTTCGCAACGATCGCCCGCAATCTCGAACTGGTCGGCGATAGAGCCTGTTTCGTCTCCGACGTGGTCGAAGACACGGCAGTCAACGCCAGCGGGGTTATCGAGGAGCGACTGCTCGAGGTGTTCGAGACCGGCGAACGGATCAACGAGTACGTCAGGGCGATCCTCTTCGACTGCGATCTCGACAGTATCGACAGCCTCTACGCCGCCGAGGAACGCGTCCACCGAAACATAAACGAACTGTTCGAGCTGGTGACCGCTTACGACACCGACGTCTACGGCTACCTGGTTTCGATCACGCGAGCGCTTGAGCGGGCGATCTACTACTGGGTCGACACCGCGGAAATCGCCGTCCAGTTACACGTCGGGATCGAACTCGAGCACCTGACGATGGGAACGAGTGCGTAGCCGGCGAAAGCAGGGCGTGACCCCGCTGGCGGTTACCGCCGACTAGCCGAACAGGTCAGTACTAGTCCGGACTTGCAAAAACGGCTGGTGATCAACTCCTGCATCGGATTTTCGGGTTGTGACGATCCAGAGTCTACGCAGACAACGGTTATCCACTGTCTGTCCAACCCCAGACCGATGGCAGATATGACCACCGATGCATCCGAGGAATCGACTTCGAACCCGGAACCGAATACGAACGCCAGCCGACTGGGGCGTCGCCAGTTCATCACAGGCACTGCAGGCGCTGCGACACTGACCGGACTCGCCGGGTGTAGCGACGTACTCGGTTCGACGGGCGGAAACGGTGAGACTGTCACCATCCTCCTCACGCCCGATAACCCGACCGACGTCGAGGAAGAGTATACGCCGATGAAAAACTATCTCGAGGGCGAGATCGACGGTCTCGCGGTCGATCTGCGGGTTCCAACCGATTACTCGGCCGTTCGGACGGCTCTCGAGAGCGAACAGGCCGAGATCGGCCTCGAAGACGTCGGTCTAATTTCGAAACCCGAGATCTTCGACGTCATGGGTACGGCGGTCACCGGCGGAACGGCGTTTTATTTTTCGATGATGCTTACGCAACCGGATTCTGGCATTGAAAAGCGAACCGATCTGAAAGGGAAGAAAGTCGCGTTCGCCGATAGACTCTCGACGAGTGGCTCTATTTTCGCGACCTACACCCTGATGGAAGCAGGTCTCGACATTGGTGAGGCACCGGACGGAGATCCCGTCGACTTCGAGGGCGAGTGGTCCAACCACGATCAGGCGCTCAAGGACCTGAAAAACGGACGAGCCGATGCCTGCTGTACCTGGAGCGGGAACGGCATGGAGTCGGTCGCCGCGGAAGACATCCCACAGGAGGTCAGAGAGGAAGACGCCTACGTCGACGAAGCGGGGACCGAAGAGCCGCTGGTAAAGCCAATCTGGTGGTCGTTCCCCATCCCGAAACAACCGTTCTACGCCCGAAAGAGCTGGGAATCAGATATGAAAGACACCATCGAAGAGGCCCTGCACAACGCCAACGAGCAAAAGATGGAGCCGTACGTTCCCGACGACTACGAGGGCTCACTTCCGTTTACGACGCTCGAGGATACCGGCCTCGATCACTACGAACCAGTCATCGAGCGTCTCGATGCACTCGATATCGAACTCGGTAACTGAATCGCCAACCAGGGTTGCTGTCACCCTCACTTGAGACCACCGACGGGCAGCGACACTACCAGAGATCATTCACATGAGTACGCTAACGATAGAAAATCTAACGAAACGGTACGGAGACGTGACCGCACTTGAGAACGTCTCGTTCGAGATCGAAGACGAGTTCGTCGTTTTGCTCGGCGAGTCCGGAGCGGGAAAATCGACGTTGCTTCGGTGTGTCAACGGGCTAACTGAGCCGACCGAGGGCTCGATCACCCTCGACGGGAACTCGGTACAGGACTGCGATTCGAAGACGGGAATGGTATTTCAACAACACAACCTCGTCGAAGGACTCTCCGCGTACAACAACGCGTTGACGGGCGCGCTCGATCGGTCGACGACGATTCGAAGTCTCTTCCAGTGGAACGACCGTGACGACAAACTTCGCGCACTCGAGGCGCTGGAGACCGTCGGACTCCTCGAGGAAGCTCACCAGCTGGTGTCCCAAATGAGCGGCGGCCAACAGCAACGCGTCGGGATCGCACGTGCACTGGTCCAGAACCCAACCCTACTGCTGGCGGACGAACCGGTCGCCAGTCTCGACCCCTCGAGTGCAGAGACCGTAATGGAGTATCTGAAACGTGCTGCGGACGTCCACGACGTGTCCGCGCTTGTCAGCCTCCATCAGGTCAACGTGGCCGCACACTTCGGGGAACGATTTATTGGCCTCCGCGATGGTGGCCTGCTGTTCGACGTCAAACGGAGCGAACTTACGCCCGAACTGATCAACGACCTCTACGGAGACGTCGAGACAGTCGGGCTCGCCGACCGATACGAGATGCAAGAGCCGGCTGTACAGATCGACCCCGAGGTGACGGTATGAGTTCGGATTCGGTTCCGCTCGGACGGCGTCTTCGCAGGTATCTGGGGCTCGAGTCCTGTGGTGATCGCCCGGTGGAGCGCAAGTTGCAGGATCTCAAACGTCGAAAAACAATCCGTAGGCTCTGGCTGGTCGTCGGTGTCGTCGTCCTTTCGATCCTGATGTGGGTTTCGCTCCGGATGTCGGAGTTCTCGCTCGGCCAGCTCATCGAGTACTACCCGCAGTTCGTAGAAGCGCTCTATGGGTACTTCCCGCCGACGTCGTACTTCGGCATCCCCTTCATCGATCTGAGCGCGTACTGGGCGTTCATCGTCGGCGAGAACCTCTTCGGAGCGGCCGTGGTAACCGTCTCGATCGCGTTTGCTGGGACAGTTATCGGCCTGCCGGGTGCGCTCTTGTTGGGCGTCCTCGCGAGCGAGCGCGTGATTCCCTACCCGTTCAACTTCCTGTTTCGCTCGATTATGGCGATGATTCGGGCCATTCCGGCTATCGTCTGGGCACTCATCTTCATCCCCCTCGGCGGGGTGTCGCCCTTTACCGGAACGCTCGCGATCGCTGTCGACACCGTCGGCTATCTCGGTCGACTCTTCACGGACGAACTCGAGGAGATCGAGGACGGGCCCATCGAAGGGATCAGAAGTACGGGGGCGAACAAATCACAAGTCGTCTCCTTCGGAATGTTGAGTCAGGTGTTCCGCCAGTATCTGGCCTGGATCGCCTTCGACTTCGAGCACAATGTCCGCGTGGCGATCACGCTGGGTGTCATCGGTGCGGGTGGGCTCGGGTTGATCCTGGAAATTCAGCGCCAGACGTTTAATTATACGAATATGATGGCCTGTATCATCGTCATCGTCTTCGTGGCGGGTTCAGTCGAACTGCTCAGCCAGCGACTCCGCTCGTATCTCCGCGAGGATGACGACGTCGAACAGATCGGACTCCTCGAGGCGTTCCGAACGGCACCCCGGAAGATCGTCGAGTCGACGACGAACCGACGGTGATCACATGACTGCACCAAAATTCGACCAACGTGACAATCGGTACAAAGTCGACGCCCACGGCGGTCCACGGGTTCACGAACTCTCAGCCCAGCCGACGCTCCACGAACCGGTTACCATCACCGACAGCACGCTTGGCCAGTGGACGGAAATTCGCCCACACACGCGAGTCAACGTCTCCGACATCGGCGACTACACGTACCTTATGGAGCGCGTACAGCTCGATTACACCACGATTGGCAGATTCGGCAACGTCGCTTCGGACGTTCGTCTCGGTCCGACGAACCACCCGATCGACCGACCGACGGCCCACCACTTCACGTACCGAGCGTCGATGTACGACCTCGGACAGGATGACGACGCGATCTTCGAGTGGCGAGCAGACCAGCCGGTCGAGATCGGACACGATGTCTGGATCGGTCACAGCGCGACGGTCCTTCCGGGAACGACCATCGGTAACGGAGCAGTCGTCGCTGCCGGCGCGGTCGTCGTCGACGACGTCCCTCCGTACACCATCGTTGCCGGTGTCCCCGCCAAACCAGTCCGCCGGCGCTTCCCCGAGAACGTCGCCGCCCGCCTCGAGGCCACGGAGTGGTGGCAGTGGGACCACGAGACGCTCGCCGCCCGCCTCGAGGACTTCCGCGACCTCGAAACCTTCCTTTCGAAGTACGCCCCCGACGATGCCGACGCGTTGGAGACCGACTGATCCGTGAGCGTCGAATGTGTGGATGAGGGCGGTCACCAGCAGACGCGTGAACGCCGCCGCGTGCTGGTGGTGACGTCGACCGCGCTATTTCTGTCTGTTCTGATCTGGTTTAACTATTCGGCCGTCCTCCCGCAGGTCGTCGACGCGTGGGGACTGAGCGGGATGCAGGCTGGACTCGTTTTCGGCGCCTTTCAAGTTGGCTACCTCGTGGCGATTGTCCCTGCCGGGTGGCTCGCCGATCGGTACTCCCCGCGGTGGGTAATCGCGGTCGGTGCAACTGGCACCGCAGTGCCGAGTCTCGCCTTCGCCGTGTTCGCCGACGGCGTGTTCCTTGCAACGGTGTTGCGGTTTTGCTCGGGGCTGTTCGTGGCGGGCGTCTACGTTCCGGGGATGCGCTTTCTCAGCGACTGGTTTCCGGAACGTATCCGTGGTCGTGCCCTCGGAATATACATCGGCACGTTCGAACTCGGGAGCGGCCTCTCGTTCGTGTTCGCCACGGCAGCCCTCGAGGTAATGAACTGGCGGCTTGCGATTGCCGCGACGAGTGTCGGAGCGCTGTTCGTCGCCCCACTCGTCCTCGCCTCGACACGCGATGCACCGGATCGTACTCACGATCACCGGACTGGCTTCGACTGGGCGCTCCTCCGCAATCGGACGTATCTCGCCGCGATCGGCATCTACGCGTGGCACAACTGGGAACTGTTCGGGGTCCGAAGCTGGTTGCTCGCGTTTCTCGTCGCAACGCCGGCGTTTGTGGTCAGCGACTCGACGCTCGGTCCCGGTCTGGTCGTCGGCGCAATGATTATCGCCGGCGGCGTCGGAAACGTCGCAGGAGGGTGGTTCAGCGACCGAATCGGTCGGCCGCAGATCCTCGCAATCGGATTGGGTTCGAGTACCGTTTTGAGTGCTGTGTTCGGCCTGCTCGACAACTTGCCGACGGCGGTGCTCGTAGCTGTCACGCTCGTGTACGGGCTTGTTCTCGCGCTCGACAGTGCGCCGACCTCGACGCTCGTGACCGAAGTCGTCCCCGACGAGGCAGTCGGCTCGGCGCTCTCGGTCCAGTCGCTCGTGGGGTTTTCGACGACGATCGTCTCGCCTGTCGTCTTCGGGCTCGCGCTCGACCGAGGCGGCTACGCTATCGCCTTTCCGACCCTCGCCCTCGGTGCGCTCTTCGGACTGGCATTCGTCGGCATACTCTCGTGGGATGTGAGCCAGCAGAGCGATTAATCACCTCCCACGCCATTCCCCACCAGTATCAGCCAGTCGCAAACTCGAGCGACCACGCTACAGTTTCGTCCTTCCGTAGGAGACCACACATCCCATGACTCGAGTCGTCCTGAGCCAACGACATCTAACGTGCGTGTGATGCCGACCGAGATGTACCGTCCGGACCAGTCCAGACGCCAGTCACGAAAGCGGTGATTCTTCCCCGTCCCGTCCGAGCGCACGGAGAGTACCCAGCGAACGCTTAACCGGGAAATACGGGTTGACCCACTCGAAACATGACTTCCGTACACGATCGGTCGGATCGATTCGAGATGATCGCCCTCGCTGACGGGGAGACCCTCGCTGGGTTCGCCGATGAGGTGCTGGCGGCGGGTCCGGACCTCGAGCTCTTGCAAGCGCCGACCCCACAGCTCGTGATGCAACGCGTCATCGAGCCGGTCGAGAATCGGCCGTTCAACCTCGGCGAGGTGCTCGTCACCGTCGCAGAGGTCGACCTCGAAGGCGCACGCGGGTTCGCGATGGTCCCCGGAAAAAACGAACGGATCGCACTCGCAGGGGCGATTGTCGACGCCGCCGTCGCCGGCGGTCACGCACTGACCGCGGAGATCGAGAACGCACTTGAGGCGGCTGTGGCGAACCGAGACGAGGAGCGAGCCCGCGCGTGGGCGACGAGTCGGGAGACGACCGTCGAGTTCGAGTCGATGGAGGACGAGCTATGAGAGCGCTCGGCATCGATCCCGTTCGGGACACCCAACAGATCTTCCGTGCGCTTCTGGACGCGATGGCGCGACCGGGAACGATCGAGCGAACGCCGACGACGCCGGCCGACCACGCCGTGCTCGCGACGCTCGTCGACCACGAAGTGAGCCTCCACACCGAGGACGACGCAGTCTGTGAAGCCTTCGCCGGTGCTGGTCGGCTCGTCGAAGCGGCCCTCCCCGATGCCGACGTCGTTCACATCGCCGGATCGACTGACGGCCGCGTCCGTGAGGCCCAGCACGGATCGCTCAAGGAGCCGAGCGACGGGGCGACCGTCGTCTACCGCGTCGACTCGATCGAGACCGAGCCCACGGCCGACGACGTGGCCGTCACGGTCTCCGGACCGGGCGTTCCCGGAACCCGAACGTTTGCGATCGGCGGCCTTCCAGCGGCGGAACTCGAGGCGATCGCCGACGCCCAGCGGGCGTTCCCCCGCGGGATCGACGTCGTGTTGACGACTGAGGATCGCCTCGCTGCGCTTCCGCGATCGATCGATCTGGAGGTGGCCTAGATGGGGTACGTTGCGGTCAAAGCCGGCGAAGAAGTCATCCGGCGGGCAGAGGAACTGTTCGAGAGTCGGCGCGTCGACGGCGAGACGGACCCGCTCTCGGTCGACCAACTGGACGAACAGCTCTCGCGGGTGATCGACCAGGTGATGAGCGAGGCCGGCCTGTACGCGCCCCGCCTCGCCGCCCTCGCGGTCAAGCAGGCACAGGGCGACACCGTCGAGGCGGCGTTTCTCCTGCGGGCGTATCGGTCGACGCTCGAGCGCTGGGACGGCAGCGTGCCGACAGCGACCAACACGATGGTCGCGACCCGGCGGGTGTCGCCGGCGTACAAGGACGTACCGGGCGGACAGATTCTCGGTGCGACGAAAGACTACACCCAGCGATTGCTCGACTTTGGCCTCCTCGAGGACGACGGCGACGACCCCACCGAGGCGTGGGAGCTCTCCGAGGAGGAGCCACAGACTCTGCGCAACGTGATGGATATCCTCCGCGAGGAGGGACTGGTCGCCGAGGCCGACGGCAGCGAGGAGACCGTTGCTGCCGGGAACGCGCCCGAAGCTGAGGCGGAGGCGGAAACAGGGAAAGCGGATGACGAACCATACGACACGACCCGCCAGCCGGTTACGTTCCCGCTACCCCGATCGGGCGTTCTCCAGGAACTCGCCCGCGGGGAAACCGGCGCGGTGACGGCACTCTCCTACACCGCGTTGCGGGGCTACGGACAGGTCCATCCGACACTCGCCGAGGTTCGTACCGGCGAACTCCCCGTCGTCGTCGAACACCCATACACTGGCGACGAGGTGACAGTCACGACCACGCGCGTAACCGAGAGCGAGGCCGTCGTCCCCGTCTACGCCAAACGCGACGATCCGCAGTTCGCCTTCGGCTACGGGCTGGTCTACGGCCGCAACGAACGCAAGGCCATCGGCATGACGATCCTCGACGCCTCGATCCAACTCGGCGGCGACGAACCCGCCGAAGACGGCGAATTCGTCCTCGATGCGATCGACGGCATCGACTCCTTTGGCTTCATCGAACACCTCAAACTCCCACACTACGTGACCTTCCAGAGCATCCTCGATCGCATCCGGGCGATCAGAACGAATCGGGGTACCGCCGACTCGAGTAACGCAGCCGAGACACCGGAGGTGAGCGCCGATGACTGACGCCGACGCCGGTTCCGCAGTCAACGCGGAGTCGCTCGACGATGCGCTGTCGGCCGTAGAATCGGCCGGACTCGAGGGTTACAACTACGCCTACCTCGACGAGCACACCAAACGCGAAGTCCGCCGCGGCATCCTCGAGGCGGTCGCGATTCCGGGGCATCAAGTTCCGTTCGCGTCACGGGCGATGCCCCTCGCCAGGGGATGGGGGACCGGCGGCATTCAGGTCTCGTTGTCGCTGCTGGGCCCCGAGGACACGTTCAAAGTCATCGATCAGGGCAGCGACGAGAGCGTCAACGCCGCGAACATCCGCCGACTCGCGGAGACGACCGCTGACGTCGGGACGACGACGGATACGACCGACGCGTCGGTAATCCAGACCCGCCACCGGATTCCCGAAGAAGTCATGACCGACGAGCAGCTTCTCGTCTTGCAGGTCCCACAGACCGATCCGCTCCGACGGGTTGACGGCAGCGACGACCGCAACCGGACGCGCCACGCCCACAAAAACTACGGGAAGATGTGGGTGGCGCTGTACGAGAACGTCGTGGAGTGGGACGAGATCCAGATCTCGGCGCGCTACCCGGTGATGGTCAACGATCGCTACCTCATGGATCCCTCGCCGATCCCGCGCTGGGACGTCCCGAAACTCGATAACGCCGACACGCTCTACTTGCTCGCGGCCGGCCGCGAAGCGCGCATCTACGCGGTGCCACCCCACACCGATGTCGAACCGCTCGCGTTCGAAGACCGGCCGTTCCAGGTCGAACGCTTCGAGGGAGCCTGCAACGTCTGTGGCAGCGAGGACACCTTTCTGACGGAACTCGAGACCGACGACGGCGAGCACGTCGCCGTCTGCAACGACACCAGTTTCTGTGCGAAACGCGTCACCGACCCGGACCTGCCGAAAGACCACCACCTCGAGGCCGAGGGCGTCGCCTGGGGACCGGGAACAGAAGCGCTCGATGGGGGTGACGACGAATGACGCTGTACGCCGCCAAGGGTGTAAAGAAGCTCTACGGCGAGCCCTGTGGCGAGTGCGTCTCCCACACCGGTGACGAGGCGGGGACGAACCAGTGTCCCGTCTGCGGCAGCGTCGTCGCCTGCGCGTCGGTCGACCTCGACGTCAGGGAAGGGGAAGTCCTCGGCATCGTCGGGGAAAGCGGCAGCGGCAAGTCGAGCCTCGCGGAAATCCTCGCGCTCGACGCCGACGCCACCGCCGGCGCGGTCACCTACGCGAACCACGATGGGAATCTGCTCGAGACCGACTACGAGACCCGACGACGGCTCCGCGATCACGACGTCGGGATGGTCCACCAGCACGTCCGCGACGGATTGAACCTCGAGTTCACCGGCGGCGGCAACGTCGCGGAGAAACTGCTGTCTGCGGGCTGGCGCAACTACGAGGAGATCCGCGAGCGCGTCTTCGAGTTGTTCGAGCGCACCGAGATCCCGACTGAGCGCGTCGACGACCCGACAACGACCTACAGCGGCGGGATGCAACGGCGCGTTCAGATCGCCCGCGCATTGGCGAACAACCCTGACGTGATCGTCCTCGACGAGCCGACGACGGGACTCGACGTGAGCGTCCAAGCACAGGTGCTCGATACGTTCCGGCGCGTCCAGCGCGAGAAGGGCGTCGCGACGATCGTCGTCTCCCACGACCTCGGCGTGATTCGGCTACTGGCCGATCGAACCCTCGTGATGCGCCACGGGCGCGTCGTTGAGGGCGGCCTGACGGATCGGATCATGGAGGACCCTCACCACGAATACACCCAGAAGCTCATCAACTCGGTGATATAAATGACGATACTCACAGTCGAGCAGCTGTACAAGACCTTCGAGATGCACGTCGTCGGTGGCAAGCACGTCACCGCCTTCGAGGACGTGTCCTTCTCCGTATCGGACGGCGATTTCCTCGCCATCGTCGGCGAGAGCGGCAGCGGCAAGTCATCACTGCTCAAGTGTCTCTACCGGACTTACGAACCGACGGCGGGCAGCGTCACCTTCGAGGCGCTCGATGGTCCGGTCGACGTCGCGACCTGTCCCGAGCGGGATATCTTGGCGCTTCGGGAGCGCGAACTCGGCTACGCCTCCCAGTTCCTCGAGGAGATTCCCCGAGTCCCGGCCGTCGACGTGGTCGCCCGGCCGCTGTGGGAAGGAGACCTCGAACGAGAGGCCGCTCGAGCGCGCGCCCGGGAACTGCTCGAGGCGCTCGCACTTCCCTCGGATCTACTCGACGCCTACCCCGCAACGTTTAGTGGCGGGGAGCGCCAGCGGGTTAACCTGGCACGGGCGATCGCCCCGAACCCCCGCCTGTTGTTACTCGATGAGCCGACGAGCGCGCTCGACCCCGAGACACGGGCACTGGCGCTCGATGTTCTCGACGAGTATCTCGACGACACGACTATCATCGGCGTCTTCCACAACCGGGACGTCGTCGAGTCGGTCGCCGACCGGGTTGCAGTCTTCGACGACGGCACGCTCGAGCGCGTCGTTCCCGCTGCGGAGTTTCGCGGAGAGGTGATCGCATGAGCGCGATCGAGTCCGGGGCCGAGGACCGACTCGAAGCCGGGACCATTGCGATCGAGAACGCGCGGATCGTCACGCCCGACACCGTTATCGACGGTTTGGTGAGAGTCGACGACGGGCGGATCACGGCTATCGGGGACGACGTCGAGACCGCGGGCGTCGACGTCACGATCGACGCCGATGGCGAGTACGTGCTCCCCGGGTTGATCGACGTTCACGGCGACGACGTTGAGCGCCAGCTCTACCCACGCTCGAGTGCGCGCGTCGAGACGCCGATGGCCTTCTCGGCGGCTGACCGGGCCAACCTCGCGGCGGGCGTGACGACGAAGTTCCACGCTATCGCCTTCGAAGATTCTCCCGAAGAGCACCGCTCGACCGATCTCGCTACCGAACTGACCGAACTCCTCGCCGATTCATCCTCGCTACTCGTCGATCACCGCGTCCACGCACGGTGTGAGATCACCGAATCTGACGCCGTTGATGCCGTCTCCCGCGTTCTCGAGGCAGGCCACGCCGACATCGCGTCGGTCATGTGCCATGTCCCCGGCAAGGGACAGTTCCGCGATGCTGATCGGTTCATGGAGTACTACGAAAATCAGGAAGAACTCTCGATCAAGGACGCGACGCGTCTCCGTGATGAGCGCGCAGCGGTCGACGCCGAGACCCTCGAGGATCGGATCGAGCGGATCGTCGACCAGTCGACGGCGGCGGACGTTGTCGTTGCTTCCCACGACGACGAAAACCCGACCGAGGTCGAAGGGCTCGCCGAGCAAGGAATCTCGATCAGCGAGTACCCCATCACGCTCGAGGCAGCCCGGGCCGCAGTCGACGAAGGGCTCACGGTCGCGATGGGCGCGCCGAACCTCGTCCGCGGCGGCAGCCAGTGGGGGAACCTCGGAACCCGCGAAGCGATCGACGCCGATGTCGTCGACATCCTCTGTGCGGACTACCACCCACCGTCGCTGCTCGCCGCGCCGTTTGTCGAGACCGGCGAACCGCTCCCCAAACGGGTTGCCCGCGTTACCGCAAACCCTGCCGACGCCGCCGGACTCACTGACCGCGGGCGCATCGAACCGGCGGCACGGGCGGATCTCGTCGTCGTCGACCCCGACCCGACGCCGACCGTCTCCCA
This sequence comes from Natronorubrum aibiense, assembly GCF_009392895.1. Lineage (GTDB taxonomy): Archaea > Halobacteriota > Halobacteria > Halobacteriales > Natrialbaceae > Natronorubrum > Natronorubrum aibiense. The sequence goes on from NZ_CP045490.1 coordinate 355,501, forward strand.
TGCGCTGGTCGGCGGGGAGTATGTCTACCGCGCTCGAGGTGAGCAGTGATGGTCGGCGCCGCGACCGACATCCGCTTCGAACCCTCCGTCGAGGCGTTCCTCGAGCGGATCACTGATCTTGGCCTCGATCACCTCGAGTTGAAACACGAGTACCTCTGTACCCAGCCCGACCCGCCCTCGCCTGAACGGATTGGAGAGTTAGCCGAGTCGTATGGCGTGACCCTCAGCTACCACGCGCCGTTTCGCGACTGGAACATGGGGAGTTTCAACGAGCGCTCGCGCCGGGCCGGCGTCGAGCAAGTGAAAGCCACCCTCGAAGCCGCCGTGGCCGCGGGGGCCGGTGCCGTCGTCGTCCACGGAGGTTCCGTGCCGCGACGCTACCGCGAGGCCGTCAAAGAGCAGGCCTACGACAACGCCATCCGCTCACTCACCGAGTGTGCGACCTATGCCGAAGACGTCGGCGTGGCGCTCTGTCTCGAGAACCAGCCGTGGTCCGAGACGACGGAGCGCCACACAACCTCGCCTGACGACCTCGAAACGTACCTCGAGGCCGTCGACTGTCCGCCAGAAATCCTCGGCGTCACCCTCGATGTCGGCCACGCGAAGGTGAGCGGCTACGAGTGGCAGGCGTTCAACGACCGATTCGGCGACCACATCCGCGTCCTCCATCTCCACGAAAACGACGGGACGGGTGACCAGCACCGACCGATCCGCGACTACGAGAAGATCGTCTCAACCGTCGATCCCGACTTCGCCGTCCTCGAGATGAAGCGGCTCGATCACATCGCCGAGAGCGTACGCGGTGCCCGATCGCTCGACTGAAGCCGTCAGTACCGATCACCCATTCGAGGGCTTGTGACTCGAGCGCAGGCGAGCCCGCGAGCAACGACTGCCAGTTACCGTTCGATCCTGGCTGTGCGAGCGCCGGGGGATCAGGGGGCAGCTCCCTAGTCAATAACGTTCGAAAGTATAGCTCGAGAGTATAGCTTGAATATATAGCTATAGCAAACAGTGACAGCAAGTGACTATACAATCCACATATAGATGATACCGATAGCGTCTCAGTGACGCGTATCAGAACTCGTACTGAGAGTTTGTCGGCTGGCAACTGTGGGCCATTTTGTCTTTAAACACACTGAAAACGTCGAAATCCATAGTACATAGTTTCGACAGGGGAGAGGAGTATAGTTGAAGGGTATAGT